>DXAM01000073.1 GCA_019117025.1 Candidatus Microbacterium stercoravium
GCACGGGGTTGTTCTTGGAGCGGCGCGAGAGGATCTGCATGACGCGCTCGATCTCCTTCTCGCGCCCGATCACGGGGTCGAGATGGCCGTCGCGCGCAGCCTGCGTGAGGTTGCGTCCGAACTGGTCGAGAACCTGGGATCCGCCCTTGCCGCCCTGCTCGTGCTGCTCCTGGCCGCTCGTCGAGACGCCCACGGGCTCCTTGCCCTGGTATCCGCTGAGCAGCTGGATGACCTGCTGGCGAACCTTGTTGAGGTCGGCGCCGAGCTTCACGAGAACCTGGGCGGCGACGCCCTCGCCCTCGCGGATCAGGCCGAGCAGGATGTGCTCGGTGCCGATGTAGTTGTGCCCGAGCTGCAGCGCCTCGCGCAGCGACAGCTCGAGCACCTTCTTCGCGCGGGGTGTGAAGGGGATGTGGCCGGTGGGCTGCTGCTGCCCCTGGCCGATGATGTCTTGGACCTGCTCACGCACGGCATCCAGCGAGATGTCGAGCGCTTCGAGGGCCTTTGCGGCCACGCCCTCGCCCTCGTGGATCAGGCCGAGCAGGATGTGCTCCGTGCCGATGTAGTTGTGGTTGAGCATCTTCGCCTCTTCTTGGGCGAGCACAACCACGCGACGGGCACGGTCGGTGAACCTCTCGAACATGTCACTCCTCCGGGCGATTGACGGTTCGGCACGGCACGCGCGAACGGGCCGTGTCTCTACGGTAATCAGCGTTCGCCCCGTCGGGAGCCGTGTTCGCCGTGGGCATATCCCTCCCGCCGCGCGCCCACCGTCGCCGCCCCTGCCGGGGCACGTCCACCACGTGCCGGCCCCGAACGCAGGACTACGGCAGATCGCACGGAGCTCCGCACCGGATGGCCGAATTCCGCGGCAGAGCACCGGATCTGCCGTCGTTGTGCATCGCGGTTCCGAGGTGGCGCCGGCCGGCGCCACCAGACACCATAGGTGCATGCGCGTGCACATTCCCGTCCAGCGGCGGTGGGGCGATCAGGATGCCCTCGGCCACATCAACAACGTCAGCCTGCTGAAGCTGCTCGAAGAGGCGCGGCTGCGCGCGTTCTGGCGCACGGGCGACGACGGCGACAGCCCCGTCGCGGTGTTCACCGACGACATGGTCTCGAGCGGATCCGCCATCGCAACGCTCGTCGCGCGGCAGGAGATCGAGTACCTCCTGCCCGTGCCCTACGGCAGGGATCCCCTCGACGTGCAGGTGTGGATCGGTCGTCTCGGCGGCTCCAGCGTCGAGATCTGCTACGAGGTGTGGGGCCCCGACGGCACTGCGCTGTACGCCCGCGCGACCACCGTCGTGGTGCTCGTCGACACGGCATCGGGCCGTCCGACGCGCCTTCCGGCAGACATCCGCGCCGCGTGGCGGCCCTACATCGGCGACCCGATCTCCTACCGCACCCGCTGATCCGTCACGCACGACGTGGGCTCTGGCCTCACGCCGCCCAGTATGCCCCGGCCCGCGCCGCGGTTCTGGCCTCACGGCCGGCCGGGACGTTCGGCCCTCCGTCGCTCCCCGCCGCACAACTACGGCACGACGCCCCGCATCCCGCACAGAACGGCCCGATTTCTCGGGCAAGCACCCGTTCTGCCGTAGTCCTGCGCTCACGGCCGGCCGGGACGTTCGGTCCGTCCGCCCCGGTCCTCGGCCCCGGCCGCGCCCGGCCGCGGCCGGCCCCGCCGCACAAGTACGGCACTACGCCCCGCATCCCGCACGGAACGGCCCGAGGTCTGGGGCCGACGGCCGTTCTTCCGTAGTCGTGCGCGGGGCGGGCGGCGCACCGCCGCCCGTCACTCGGCGTCGCGGAACTCCGTGATGAACGAATAGCCCGCCGGGGTCTTCGTCACCGCCAGGTTCAGGCCCATGTGGGGCTCGAGCGCCGTGACCTTGTCGAGCGGGGCCACGACGATGAGCTGGAAGCCGAGCCCCAGCCAAGCCCCGATCGCACGGCCGGTGAACGCACTGTCCGCCTTGACGAACCCCTCATCGAGGAACACCGGAGCGAACCGCGGCCACGAGCGCGTCTGGTCGCCGAGCTGGTACCGCAGCGCGGCGCCGACGACGAACGCGACGAGCTCCTGCGACTCGCCGCCCGACTTGTCGCCGAGCGTCGAGTACGTCGACACCACCTTGCCGTCGGGATCCACGCGGCTCGCCGTGATCTCGATGTGGCGGCGCACGTCGAGCAGCTCCTCGCGCTGCGCGTTCGAGCCGTCGACCGGCGCATCGATCAGGTCGATGAACTCCTGCAGCTCGGCGAAGCGGCGGTCGGCCTCGTCATCGGTCCATTCCGTGATCTCGGCCTGTGCGAGGTTCGTCAGCTGCGCCTTCACGCGCTCGACGCGCTCAGGGTGCAGGTGCCGCATCTCGATGCGCAGCCGATCGGTGTCCGAGGCGAACGCCAGGCCCTTGAGGATCTCGTCGACCGGATCCAGCCGCTCGCGGATGCTCTGCAGCGCGTGCCCGAACGAGTCGCTGAGCATCTTCAGGTCGGTCGCCGACACATCGCGGATGTGCCGGCGGAACTCGAGCCGGTGCTGCGACAGCTTGTCGCGCGCGATCTCGTCGTAGATCGCCTGGTACTCGTCGTACGCCTCGACCGTCGTGCCGCGGTTCGGATCCGGCCACCGCTCGTCGTACGCGCGGAAGATGCGCTCGAGCGCCTCGCTCGCCGCCAGCAGCGCCGCGTGCTCACGCCGGATCCCCTGCTTCAGCTCGTCGCGCAGTCGCAGCGCCGCACGCGGGAACGTGTCGGCGTCGACGTCGGGATCCACGCGGATCAGCTCGCGATCGAGGTGCTGCTGGTCGTCGTCGGACAACTCCGCGGCGTCGCCGAGCCCCTCGAGCTCCGTGAACAGCGCGTCCTGACGATCGACGAGCGCGCCCCACGCCGAGTTGAGCTGGTCGAGCTCGGCCTCGGCCCGGAACCGCTCGCGGCGGGCCGTTTCGAGCTGTTCCTCCGCCGCCGCGAGGCGCTGCTCGCCGTCGATCAGGGTGCCGGACTCGGACAGCACCGCCTCGCGCTGCGACCGCAGCCCCGCGACGGCGGCCTGCGCGCTCGTCTGATCGATCGACTCCCACGACGCATCCTGCACGCGGCGATAGGCCTCGGCGTAGCGCCGGGCGTCGTCCTGCTCGCGCTCGCACGCCGCCACCGCGCGCTCGCGCTCCGCGAGCTCGTCGTCGATCGATGCGAGATCCGCCTCGATGTCGCCGCGCTGCGCCGCCGCCTCGAAGCCGAGGATGCCCCGCTCGCGCGGGTCGCGGCCGTGCGCGCCGCGGCGGCCGTCCGACGTCTGCCCGGTGACCGTCACGCTCGGCACGGACCCGCCGAGCTCGGAGGCCGAGTCCACGCACAGATGATCGCGTGCGACGACCTGCCGCCGCACCCAGCCCGCGAAGGGCGAGTCGCGGAAGGCGAGGCGGCCCGAGATGAACCGCTCGTCGTCGGGCTCCGGCGCGTCCTGTTCGAGATCGACGCCCTCGAAGCGCACGCGGCGCTCGAGACGCACGCCCTCGATGGCCTGCCGGATGTGCGCCTGCCGCCGCTCGTCCATGAGCAGCGTCATGCCGATGCCCGACAGGGTCGCCTCGGCCGCGACGCGCCATTCGTCGTATTCGGGGCGCACGTCCATGAGCTCGGCCGCGAACGGCAGCTCCGCCGGATCCAGTCCCGCGGCCGCCGCGATCGCGCGCCGCGCGCGGTCGAACGCGTCGGGGATCCGGCTGCCGCGCGCCGTCATCGACTCCAGCTCGGCCGTCGTCTCGCGCTTGCGCCGACGCAGCTCGCCGACCGCGACGACCTGCTCGTCGCGGCGCCGCTTGATGTCGGCCAGGCGCTCGTCGACCGTGTCGAGGAACTCGCGCGCCACCTGCTGCACGCTCTGGAACGCCTCGGACGTCGCGAGGCTCACTCCGATCGGCTCGAGCCGGTGCAGCAGGGTGCGGCGGGCCTCGACGACCTGCTCGGCGCGCACCTCGGCCTCGCTGATGCGCGCATCGAGGCGCGAGAGCCGGCCGCCGCCATCGGCCTCCCGCTGCTGCTTCAGGTCTTCGACCTCGACCCGCAGGCCCGCCTCCGCTGCCCGCGCCGACGTCACGGCCGACTTCGCCGTGTCGCGCGCCTCGCGATTGCGCCCTTCTGCCTCGTCGACGAGGCGCTGCTCGGTGCGCACCTGCCAGAGGCGGAACGGCGTGACCGCCTGCGGATCCGCGGCGACGCCGTAGCGATCGAGGCGGCCCGCTCGCGCCTTGGCGTTCTCGTAATCGCCGTACAGGGCGGCGATGTCGGCGAGCATGCGCTCCTTCGCCTCGGCCGTCTGCAGCGCCTCGTGGCTCTGCCGGAGCGCGTGGAACTGCTCGAGCACGGCATCGGCGGCCTGGAAGGTCGACGGCCGCTCGAGCACCATCTCCTTGAACAGGCGATCGACCGTGCGCACCTGATGGCCCGCCTGGATGCGCGCGAGCAGCCGCAGCGCGTTGTCGCTGTCGCCGCCCTCGCCGATGCCGAGGCGCGCGGCGACCGCGTAGAGGAAGTCCTGCGTCGTCTCGTGGTGCTTCAGGCCCGGGAAGGCGGCGCGCATCGCCCGCGGATCGAAGCGCGAGTCGGCGAAGTCGGCGACGGATCCGAGATCGAACGCGCCCTCGATCGTCAGGTGCCGCGTGCGCACCTCGACGCTGCGGCCCGCGTTCGCGGGGGCGAAGTAGGTGCGGATCGCCGTGTGCTGCCGACCGGATCCGTCGACGAACGTCGCCGATACGGCGCCCCACACGCTCGTCCCCTCGCCGCGCAGCACCTTGTCGACGCCGGCGACCGTGTCGCACTTCCCGCGCAGGTAGGTCAGCACGTTGCGCTGATCGATGCCGCGGGCGCGCCCGACCGTCGCGTCGTTCGAGGCGCCGTTGAACGGCACCGTCGCCGGCATCATGAGCGCCGTGTACGCGTCGAGCAGGGTCGATTTGCCGGTTCCGGATCCGCCCGAGATGAGCGTCGCCTCGTCATCGAACCGGGTGGTGTGCAGGCCGTGGAACCCGCCCCAGTTGATGACCTGCAGGCTCTCGATGCGCCACTGCGCGGTCTCGTCGTCGTACCCGGCGATCAGCAGGTCGCTCACTCGCCGTCCTCCTCGTCGATGTCGTCGGATGCGTCGTCTCGCGACGCGCCGGGAGTGTTCTGCTCCTTCAGCCACGCGTGCAGCTCGTGCAGCCGGTCGATCGAGAGCATGCGCTCGATCACGTCCGAGATCACGAAGCGGTCGTCGGATCCGGCCTTCGAGAGCACGCCCGAGCGCACGAGCGCATCGACGGCCGCCGCGGATCGCTTCTGATCGCCCGCCTGATCCGTTGCGCTCGCCGGCCGGAACGAGTCGATCGCCGCGATCAGCTCGTCGCGGTCGACGTGCGCGCGGGGCAGTCCGCTGCCGCGCGCCGCCAGGTGGCGCTGGCGCAGCACCACGAGCAGGATCGTCTCCTCGCGCGTGAACGAGGCGTCGCGCAGGAGCGGCGGCACGGATCCGAACTCGCCCGACCGGATCTGCACCTTGTAGGCGATGCCGCGCTCGCGGTCGATCACGAGGTCGAGGAAGAGGTCGTTGAGGCGGCTCTTGATCACGCGCGAATCGCGCACCAGCGTGGCCCACTCGGCGCGATCGTCGGTGATGAGGGGGTGCTTCAGGATCACGATGAGGCAGCGCCTCTGATCGAGGGTGAGCTCGCCGTCGTCTCCCTCGAAGAGCGTCAGGCGGGTGTCGTCGTGATCGTCTTCGACGCTGACGGCCGGGGCGAACGCGGAATCGTCACTCATCAGTGGCCTCTCGTGTCATCTCGGGAAGGTCGAACTCGCGGCGCGTGCCGTCGGGCCGCACCGCGCTCACCCGGCCGCCGCGCTCGGCGGACAGGCGACCGTGCGAGGCGAGGTACGCGAGGCCGAACAGCTCGACCGGGCGGCGCAGGTCATCGGGGAGCGCGTTGAACGCCTCGGCGAGGGATCCCGCACCGCCCGCCAGCGCGCGCTCGATGCCGTCCCTCGTCTCGGCCAGGAGCGGCCCGCCCTGCCGGCGCACGTCGTCGAGCCGGGGCGCGTCGGGGCGTTCGGCGCTCACGTCGTCGAGCCGGGCGGCGGGGGCGGCCGACGCGGGGTCGTAGAACCTCGAGCGCAGGTGGTCGATGTCGAGGCGGGTCGGCATCCAGTCCATCGTCACGGCATCGCGCGGGCGTGCCGACTGCATCCACACGCCGAGCTCCTGCTCGATCGACCGCAGCGTGCGGGTGAGTTCGCGCTCCTCTCCGGACGAGTACGACGACAGGTACTCCGCGAGCGATTGGGACGCGCGGCGCTGGCGCATCTGCACGTCGCGCAGGCCGCGGCGGAGCACGCGGTCGGCCGCCACGAAGTCGGCGCGCTCCTCCTGCGTCAGGCTGCGCGCGAAGGGATGCGCGACGATCGCGCGCAGATCCTCGCGGAACGCCTCGAGCAGCTTCTCGTCGCCGAGGATCGCGAGAGCGCCCTCGAAGGCGCGCCCCTCGCGGGTCTGGGAGGTCAGGTGGGCGCTGGCCGCGAGGTAGTCGCCGAGCACATCGCCCTTCGGCCGTTCGTCGGCGCGGAAATCGCGCACCATCTGCTCGTGGATCCGGTCGAGGGCCTCCTCGACCCGCCGGAAGTCGCCCGGCAGCTGGTCGATGAGGTCGATGAGGTCGCTGAACCCCTCGTGCATGCGGTCGTCGTCGGCCGCTTCGACGTCGCCGCCCGAGCGGATGCGGTCGCGCTCGGCGATGAGCGCCTCGATCTCGGCGTCGAGGGCCGCCACGCGCGCGGCCTCGTCGGGCGTCGCCTCGACGGCCCACCGGTGCACGGCGTCGACGATCGTCGTGAGCCGCGACTCGCTGATGAGCGCTCGCTCGCGGCTCAGCCCGTCATGCATCTGCATCGCCGACAGCGCCGCCGACGTGAGCTCGTAGGCCTCGCCCCCGTCCTCGAGCGGCACCCGGCGCAGCCACTGGCTGTGCATCCACGACAGGCACACGGCCCGGCCGTCGCCGTGCGCCGGAACGTCATGGCCCGAGTCGGCGAGCTCGGCGAGATACGTCTCGACCTGCACGTGCAGCCGCTCCGCGCGCACCTGCTTCTGCTCCTGGGAGAACACTTCGCGGAAGATGGCGACGATCACGGCCGCCCACGGACTGCGCACGAGGCCGAGCGCAGCGCCGTCGCGCGCACGCTCGAGGCGCGCGACATCGCGGGGAATCGAACTCACACTGCTCCTCTCGTGCCGACCTTCGATCTTCTCACGCGAGGACGGCGGCTCCCGCGCGTCATTCCTTCCGGAAGGATCCGCGGGTATCGAGGGCGAGCTCCTCGGCGTCCATCGCATCGAAGAGGTCGCGCATGACCTCTTCGCTGATGTTGCCGGCGCGGCTCTGCTCGAGCGCGACCTTGCGACGCACCGCCAGCCAGCCGCGCGACAGCGCGGCGAGGTCGTCGTACGAGACCTGCGGCATGCGCCCGGCCGCCGCGTCCTCCTGCACCTTGTCGAGGTCGCGCTCGCCGCTCGTCGCGCCCTGCTCGACCTTGAGCAGCCCGCGCGAGAAGCGGTTGAACGCCTCGCGGCCGCTCTCGCCGTGCTCGGCGACCCACTTCTCCTGCTTCACCCGCAGGTATTCGATGCCCGCCTCGTTGCTCAACCGGCGCAGGCGCGCCACCTGACGGTTGTCGTTCGCCGTCTGATCCTTCGACGTCACGCCGAGGCCCCGGATCAGCAGCGGCAGAGTGAGCCCCTGCAGCAGCAGCGTGCCGACCGTGACGATGTACGCGACGGCGATCAGCGTCTCGACGTGTCCGCCGCCGATCGAGTGCTCGGTCAGCTCGGGCAGCGCCACCGCCAGCGCGAGGGTCACGACGCCGCGCATGCCCGACCACGAGATCACGATGCGCTCGCGCACGCTGAGCACCGGCTCGAGCACGCGCTGCTGGATCGCCTGTGTCGTCGGCTGCACCGACATGCTCTCACGGCGGGCCCGCACCGCCGCGACCGGGCGCGCCCGGCGGCTCGTCGGATCCTTCTGATGGGCCTCGACGGCGTGCTTCCAGCGCCGCAGCCGAAGCCGTTGCCAGAACTGGCCCCACGCGTAGGAGCCGAACACGAATGCGGGGCGCATGAGCACGACGATCGCGAAGACGACGATCGCGACGACGAGCACACCGGATCCGCTGTGCTCGGTGACCGTGCGCCACACGTCGGGGAACTGCAGGCCCACGTAGGCGAACACGAAGCTCTCGAGGATGAAGTCGACCGACCGCCACAGCGGCTTGTCGTGCTGGCGCTGCGTGTACGAGGTGCGCGGCGCGTTGTAGCCCATGTAGAAGCCCATCGCGACGACGGCGAGCACGCCCGATCCGTGCAGGTGCTCCGCGAGGATGTATGCACCGAAGGGCATGAGCAGGCCGAGCGTGCTGGAGACCGTCGGGTCGTCGAGCCACATGCGGATCGCGTGCAGCACGACGCCGAACACGAGGCCCGCTGCGACGCCGACGACCACCGCGAGAACGAACTCCCACAGCCCCTGCCAGACCGTCACGGTGGCTCCCGCGGCAACGGCGGCGAACACCCGGACGAGGGTCAGCGAGGTGGCGTCGTTGATGAGGCTCTCGCCGCTCAGCACCGTCATCACGCGCCGCGGGAGCCCCAGCTTGCGACCGATCGCCGCGGCCGAGACGGCGTCGGGCGGGCCGACGATCGCGCCGAGCAGCAGCGCCGCGGCGAATCCGATGTCGGG
>DXAM01000074.1 GCA_019117025.1 Candidatus Microbacterium stercoravium
TCGACTTCAGCGTGAAGCCGTCATCCTCGAACGCGCGCGCAGCGTTCGCCTCGATCAGCTGGGCGGTGCGAGGCAGGCTGCCAGCGGTGGTGGTCTGGATCGTCGTCATGGCGGCTCCTCGGTAGTCGGACCTTCACGAAGATATCCTCTCGCCGGATCCCGCGCACATCGCACGTCGTCACATGTCGACGACGCGCCGTCGCGCAGGGACCGCGCGCGGTGCGCGACGCCGCGGATCCCACCTGCTGAGCGAGATGAGTCCCGACGCGACGCCTGCGAACACCGCGAGGGCGAAGACGCACGTGAGGCAGAACTCGGTGAGGCCGGAGACCTGCCTCAGATCGAGGAAGTAGTACGGGTACCAACCGATGTCGTTGCCGCGCCACAGGGTGAAGAGGCCCCACACGATCGGATAGGCCACGACGATCGCGATGAGTCGCCATCGCGCCCGTCGCCGGCTCGGCCCGTACACCCATCCGGCCAGCGATACGGCCGGCAGCACGAAGTGCAGCACCACGTCGGACCACGGCACGGCCATCGGGATCCCGCGCACGCCCGCCTGCCAGACGAGCAGCGCGAACACGAGTCCCGCCGTGATCGTCCAGCTCAGCACGGCCGTGCGCACGTCCGTCAGCCACGGCGGATCTTCGTGCATCGTGAGCGCGAGCACGCCGCCCGTCGCCGCGAGCGCGAGGAACGCGATGTTCGACTGGATCGTCAGGTAGGCGAAGAAGTTCTGCCCGGCGATCGTCTGGGAGCTGAGCCCCCACAGCAGCCGGTGCACGAGCGCGGCTGCGCACAGGGCGGCGATGGCGAGCCGAGCCACGCCGAACCATCTGCGTCCCGTCACCCGCGCCCTCCCTCCCGGCGTACCGGCGAGTCTACGGGGATCGCCACAGACTCAGCGGGCCGCCTAGTTGAAGACGATCGTGTGGTTGCCGTGACGGATCACGCGGTCCTCCGCGTGCCAGGTGACGGCGCGGCTGAGGACCGCGCGCTCGACGTCGGATCCGCGGCTCTGCAGGTCGGCGGCGGTGTCGGCGTGGGTGACGCGCACGACGTCCTGCTCGATGATCGGCCCCTCGTCGAGATCCTCGGTGACGTAGTGCGCGGTGGCGCCGATGAGCTTCACGCCGCGCTCCTTCGCCTTGCGGTAGGGAGCCGCACCGATGAACGCGGGCAGGAAGGAGTGATGGATGTTGATGACCGGCACGCCGAGCTTCTCGAGGAAGTCGCTCGAGATCACCTGCATGTACCGGGCGAGCACGACGAAGTCGACGTTGCCCCCCAGCAGCGAGAGGATCTCGGCCTCGGACGTCGACTTGTCCGGCCCGGCCTGCGACGGCACGTGGAAGAACGGAATGCCGAACGTGCGCACGTCGTCGGCGACATCGGTGTGGTTCGAGATGGTCATCGGAATCGTCACCGGCAGCTCACCGCGGCGGTGGCGCCATAGCAGGTCGAGCAGGCAATGATCGCTCTTCGAAGCCAGGACGGCCATGCGCAACGGCTGGGAGATGTCGCGCAGGCGCCACGACAGCCCCATTGGTGCGAGCGTCGCCTCGAGGTCGGCCTCGATCTCGGTGATCGCGCCCGCGAGGTTCGCCCGGTGCAGCACGATGCGCTGGAAGAAATCGCCCCCCGACTCGTTGGTCGAGTACTGATCGAGCGAAATGATGTTGCCGCCGTTGCGGGTCACGAGCGCCGCGACCTCTCCGACGATGCCCGGCTGGTCGGGTCCGTGCACGATCAGGCTGGCGTGATCGGCGAGGTGGGGGATCGCGGAAGCGGTCATCGGGCGTCCTTTCTGAACGACAGGGCCCACTCGGCAGAAGCGAGGAGCCCGCCAAAAGTGTAGAGGGCAAACCCTGTTTCCCCCGAGTCGGGCAGCGCGTGCCCCGGAAGGCCGCGCTGCGAGCCGTATGCGCGGGATACGCTGGACGCATGCGAGAGATCCGTGACCTGGAAACTGTCGAACTGATCCTCGAGGCGCAGGGGGTGCTCGACGCGATCCGCGGCTCGCAGCGGGTGATCGATGCCGGCACCCTGCGCGCATTGCAGCAGTCGGGCAACTATGCGGTCGGCTTCTTCGACGAGGGGCGCATGGTCGGCGCATCGGTCGCGTTCTTCGGCGAACCGTCGACACGCTCGATGCACTCGCACATCACGGCTCTGCTGCCCGAGTTCCGCGGACGCGGCTGGGGCCGCGAGCTGAAGGAGCACCAGCGCCAGTGGGCGCTCGGGCACGGCGTCGGCAACGTCACCTGGACCTTCGACCCGCTCGTCGCCCGCAACGCGCACTTCTTCCTCAGCGTTCTGGGCGCGCGCGTGACGGGGTATGCCGTGAACCAGTACGGCATCTTCGGCGGGGGCGACGCGGGAGACGAGAGCGACCGTCTCGACGTCAAGTGGGCGCTCGCCGAGATCCGCAAGCACCCCGACGACGCCGACGTCGTGGCGAACCTCGAGATCCCCCGAGACGTCGAGCAGATGCGCATCGATGACCCGAGCGAGGCGCACAACTGGCGCATGAACCTGCGCCGGGAGATGGCCGTGCTCACGAACCGCGGCCTCGAGATCGCCGGCTTCGACGCCGAGCGCGGTTACCTCTTCGTGCAGGGCTGACGGCTCCGATTCTTCAGCTGCCGAAGGGCGGCACGGAAGCGCGCGGCTCGGGCGTCGAGCGCGGGATGAAGAACGCGAGCACCATTGCGACGATGGCGGCCGCGATCGCGATCCAGAAGCACACGGTGAAGGCTGCGGCGGTCGGAATCGCGTGACCGTCGACCTCGACGCTCATCGCGGCGAGCACGCCGCCCATCACGGCGGAGGCGCTCGACGTGCCGACCGACCGGAACAGCGCGTTCAGCCCGTTGGAGACGCCCGTCTCATCAGCGGGAACGGCCTGCATGATGATCATCGGCATCGCGGCGAACGAGAACGCGATCCCGACGCCGATGATGCAGTTGACGATGACGATGTGCCAGACCTCGGTCGAGAACAGCAGCACGACCACGTACGCGACGACGATCGCCGCCGTGCCGATCGTGAGCAGCGGCCGCGGGCCGAACAGGCGCTCCAACCGCCCGGACAGCGGCGACAGGAACATCATGATGAGACCCGACGGCATGATCACGAGCGCCGCCTCCATCATCGTGAGCCCGAAGCCGTAGCCGGTCGACGCCGGCAG
Source organism: Candidatus Microbacterium stercoravium (assembly GCA_019117025.1). Classification (GTDB taxonomy): domain Bacteria; phylum Actinomycetota; class Actinomycetes; order Actinomycetales; family Microbacteriaceae; genus Microbacterium; species Microbacterium stercoravium. Next base: position 3,191 of record DXAM01000074.1, read on the forward strand.
CTCGAGCAGCTGCGGGAACGACACGTTCGATCCGAAGAGCGCGAAGCCCATACCGATCGCCGCGAGATTCGTGAGCAGCACCGCGGGCCGCGAGGCGACGCGCAGGTCGACCAGCGGATCCGTGGTGCGCAGCTGGTAACAGCCCCAGAGACCGAGCGCGACGACGCCGCCCACGACGGAGCCGATGGCGGCGGGCGAGGTCCAGCCCCAGTCGGCGCCGCGCGAGACGAACAGCAGCAGGCCGGTGAGTCCCGCGGCGAGCCCGATCACGCCGGGCACATCGAGGCGCCCGGGCGAGCGCAGCGTGTCTGTGGGCACGATGAACCGCACGGCGATGAAGCCGATCACGCCGAGCCCGAACGATAGCCAGAACAGCATGTGCCAGTCAAACGACTCGGCTATGTATGCCGCGACGGGCATGCCGATGGCTCCACCCACCCCCATGGTCGCGCTCATGAAAGCCACGGCGGTGCCGAGGCGTGCGGGGCGCAGCACGTCGCGCATGATGGCGATGCCGAGCGGGATCACGCCGGTCGTCAGCCCCTGCAGCCCGCGGCCGATGATCATCCCCACGATCGACTGCGACAGCGCCGCGACGAGCGAGCCGATCATCAGCGCGACCAGCAGCGCGAAGATGATGCGCCGCTTGCCGTACATATCGCCGAGCCGTCCCGAGATGGGCGTGGCCACGGCGGCCACGAGCAGGGTGATCGTGACGACCCAGGTCGTGTCCTCGCGCGGGGCGTCGAGCAGCACCGGCAGCTCCGCCTGCAGCGGAACGACGAGCGTGAACATGAACGCCGAGCTGAGGCCCGCGAAGGCGAGCGCGGCGACGATCGCCCACCCCGGCATGCGACGGGTCAGACCGCTTCGGGACCCCGTCGAATGATTCATCTGTCAGCAGGCTATCGGATGGGGCGATCGGCCGAATATGACGGGGCATGACGCGCGGGTGTCGCCGTCGGGCCATGGGCGATGAAAATGAAGGGTTCCCGAAAGGAGCCGCAATGCCGCACCGTGAACCGCTTCCCGCCGGGGCCCTGAAGCAGGCGCCCCCGCCGCTGCCTTCCGACTACCGCTCGCTGAGCGCGCACTTCCAGCCGATGTTCGATGAGATCGCCCGCGGCGCCTCCGAACGGGAGCAGCTCCGAAGCCTGCCGTTCGCCGAGATCCGGCAGCTCGACGAGGCGGGGTTCGGCACGATCCGCGTGCCGGCGGAGCACGGCGGACCCGGTGCGAGCATCGAGACGCTGATCCGGCTGCTCATCGATCTCGCGCAGGCCGATTCCAACATCGCTCACCAGTACCGCTCGCACTTCGGCTTCCTCGACTCGCTGCGCTTCCAGCCCCGGGCCGTGCAAGAGGTCTGGTACCCGCGGATCCTCGCGGGCGCGACGGTCGGCAACGCGTCGACCGAGAAGGGCGGCAACGCGCTCGGCCGACTCAACACGGTGCTCACGACGGGGCCGGAGGGCGCGATCCTGCGCGGGCAGAAGTTCTATTCGACGGGCACGATCTTCGCCGACTACACCCGCGTCTCCGCCGGCCTCGATGGTCAGGATGGACGCTGCTTCGCAGTCGTGGCGACGAACGCCGAAGGCGTGAGCGTCGAGGACGACTGGGACGGATTCGGCCAGAAGCTCACGGGCACCGGCACGACCACCTTCGACGACGTGTTCGTCGAGCCCGAGGGCGTTCTCGACCGCATTCCCGGTTCGAGCGACGCCGTGCACGAGGCGGCCTTCTTCCAGCTGATCCTGCTCGCGGTGCTCTCCGGAATCGCCCACGCGGCGCGGCGGGACGCGGCATCGCTCGTCGCGGGCCGTGCGCGCACGTTCAACACCGGATCCGGCCTGCCGTTCCGTGAGGATCCGCTGATCCAGGAGGCGATCGGGCGCATCGCGGCGAAGGCGTACACCGCCGAGGCCGTCGTGCTCCACACGGCGCGGGTGCTCGACGACGGCATCGCGGCCGCGGTCGGCAACGCGCCGGCGCCCGACGAGATCGCCTTCTCCGAGGTCGCGGTCGAGCACGCACAGGTCAGCGTGCCCGAGCTCGCGATCGGCGCCGCGCAGGACCTCTTCCTCACCGTCGGCGCCTCCGCCACGTCGACCAAGAAGAACCTCGACCGCCACTGGCGCAACGCGCAGACCGTCGCGACGCACAACCCCATCTCATTCCGCGCGCGGGCGATCGGCGACTACTGGATCAACGGCACGCTGCCCGAGGGTCTCAACGCGATCGGCGACGCCACGAAGGGATCCCGCGCATGAGCGTGATCGCTCCGCCGGAGCGGATCGCGCCGTCGACGACCCGAGAGAAGCGCCGCGTGCTCCTGGCGGCGCTGAGCGGCACCACGATCGAGTGGTACGACTTCTACCTGTACGGCACTGCTGCCGCCCTGATCTTCAACCATCAGTTCTTCCCGACGCACAGCGCGTTCGCGAGCACCATGGCGTCGTTCGCGTCGCTCGCCGTCGGGTTCCTCGCGCGCCCCGTCGGCGGCATCATCGCCGGTCACCTCGGCGATCGCATCGGCCGCAAGTCGCTCCTCGTGGCCTCGCTGCTCGTCATGGGCATCGGATCCACCCTCATCGGGCTCGTTCCGAACTTCGACGCGATCGGATGGTGGGCGGCGGTCGCGCTCGTCGTGCTGCGCCTCGTACAGGGGCTCGCGGCAGGAGCCGAGTGGGGCGGATCCGCCCTGCTGTCGGTCGAACACGCGCCACCGGGCCGGCGCGGCCTATTCGGATCCTTCACGCAGATCGGATCGGCCGCGGGCATGCTCCTGGCGACGGGCGCCTTCGTGATCGTGCAGGCGCTGACGACCGACGAGCAGTTCGCGGCGTTCGGCTGGCGGATCCCGTTCCTGCTGTCCGCCCTGCTCGTCGCGCTCGGTCTGTGGATCCGTCTGGGCGTGCGCGATGCCCCGGAGTTCCTCGAAGTCAAGGCCGAGGGCCGCACCGACCGCACGCCCGTCGTGACGATCCTCGTGCACCACTGGCGCCCGCTGCTCGTCACGATCGCGCAGCGCATCGCGCAGAACAGCGTGTACTTCCTCATCACCGTGTACGTGCTCACCTACCTCGTCGAGGTGCACGGCGACGATGAGGCCGGGGTGGCCGCCGTCATGATCGCGTCTGCCGTGGGCCTCTTCACGGCGCCTCTGTGGGGCTGGATCTCGGACCGCGTCGGCCGCAAGCGCGTGACGGCGTTCGGATTCGTGTCGATCGGCGTGTTCGGGTGGGTGTTCTTCTGGTACCTCTCGGGCGATTCGCTGACGCTGCTCCCCGCTCTCATGATCCTCGGCATGAACATCGCGCACGACTCGGTGTACGGCCCGCAGGCGGCATGGTTCGCCGAGCAGTTCCCCGTCGAGGTGCGCTACACGGGCGTCAGCATGGGGTACCAGCTCGGATCCGTGATCGGCGGCGGCATCATGCCGATGATCGCGGCCCTCCTGTTCGAGCTCGGCGACGGCACGCCCTGGCTGATCTGCGGCTACCTGACCTTCATCTCGCTGATCTCTCTGGCCGCTACGCTCGTGGCGAAGGATCCGCGGCGCCGCGAGATCCGCGCCGCACGCCCGACGGAGAATCGATGACCCGCCCCATCCTGCTGAACGCGTTCGACATGCTCACGCCCGTGCACCAATCGCCGGGCCTGTGGCGGCACCCGGAGTCGCGCGTCGAGAACTTCCAGAAGCTCGGCTACTGGACCTCGCTCGCCACGACGCTCGAAGAGGCCGGGTTCGCATCGCTGTTCCTCGCCGACATCGTCGGCGTCTACGACGTGTACGGCGGAAACGGCGACGCGGCGGCGCGCGGCGGGGTGCAGTATCCGCTGCTGGATCCGCTCGTCGCGGTGCCCGCGATGGCCGCGGTGACGAGCCGTCTCGGCTTCGGCGTCACGGCCTCGGTCTCGTACGAGCGCCCGTACCTGCTCGCACGCACGTTCGCGACGCTCGACCACTTCACCGACGGACGCGTGGCGTGGAACATCGTGACGAGCTACCAGGATTCGGCGGCGCGCAACATCGTGGGCCTCGATGCGCAGATCCCCCATGACGAGCGCTACGACCGCGCAGACGAGTACATGGAGGTCATGTACGAGCTGTTCGAGGGGTCGGTGGCGGAGGGCGCCGTCGTCGCCGACCGCGAGCGCAACGTGTTCGTGGATCCGTCGAAGGTGCGCGAGATCGGCCACGAGGGACAGTACTTCCGCGTGCCCGGTGAGGCCCTGGCGGTTCCCGGTCCGCAGCGCATGCCGTTCCTGTTCCAGGCGGGCGCCTCGAAGCGGGGCCAGCAGTTCGCGGTCGATCACGCCGAGGCGATCTTCTTCTCCGGCAGCACCCCGCAGCTGGTGCGCAAGTGGGTCGACGGCGTGCGCGACGGTCTCGAGGCGGCGGGTCGGCCGCGCGACGCGATCAAGATCTTCACCCTCGCCACGATCGTCGTTGCGGAGACCGACGAGGAGGCCGAGGCGCGGCTCGACGAGTACCGCGCGTACGTCGACACCGAGTCGGCGCTGACGCTGTTCAGCGGCTGGACGGGCGTCGATTTCGCCGGCCTCGAGCCCGATCAGGAGCTCGAAGACATCGTCACCGAGGCCAGCCAGTCGGCGCTCGCGTCGTTCACCACGCTCGCCGACGGCACGAAGTGGACGGTGCGAGACCTCGCGGAGTTCGTCGCGATAGGCGGTAGAGGGCCCGTCATCGTCGGATCGCCGGCCACCGTCGCCGATGAGCTGGAGCGCTGGATCCGCGAGTCGGACGTCGACGGGTTCAACATCTCGGCGGCCGTGCGCCCCGCCGATCTCGAGCGCTTCGCCGAGTTCGTGTCGCCCGAGCTGCGCCGTCGCGGCCTCCTGGCCGACACGGCGGATGCGGTCACGCTGCGCGAGCGCATCGGCGGCAAGGGCGCGCACCTCGCTCCCGACCACCGGGGCGCGGCGCACCGATTCGAGGGCTGAGCGGATGGCCGGCGAGGTGCGCCCCGTGTTCTTCCGCGATGCCGCGGAGTTCCGCGCCTGGCTCGAGGAGCACCACGACACGGAGACGGAGCTCTGGATGGAGCTCCGTCGCGCGCACGTCGCCGACCGCGGGCTCACCTGGGCGGAGGCGGTTCCCGAGGCGCTGTGCTTCGGCTGGATCGATTCGGTCTCCCTCCCCATCGACGAGCACGCGCGCCGTCAGCGGTGGACGCCGCGCAGAGCGCGCAGCACCTGGTCGATGGTGAACGTCGCGCACGTCGAACGTCTGCTCGCCGAGGGGCGGATGCACCCCGCCGGCATCGCGGCGTACAACCGCCGCACAGCAGACAACTCGGGCGTGTACGCGTTCGAGCAGGGCGATGCCGAGCTCGCCCCGGAGCTGCGGGCGATCGTCGATGCCTCGCCGCAGGCGATCGCGTTCCTGGCGGCCGCTGCGCCCGGGTACCGCAAGACCGTGCGGCACTGGATCTCGTCGGCGAAGCAGCAGGCGACACGCGAGCGGCGTGCTCGACAGCTGGTCGAGTGCTGTGCGGCGGGCGAACTGATCCCGCTTGCGCGTGCCGGGAAGACCCCGGCATGGCTCGAGCGTGCTGCGGCAGCCGCCGCCGCGGCATAGACCCGTCGTTCCTGCGCATCTCGACGCACCGCCCGGCGCAGGACTAC
>DXAM01000009.1 GCA_019117025.1 Candidatus Microbacterium stercoravium
GGCTTCGACCCCGCGCTCGGTGCACGTCCGCTGCGCCGTGCGATGCAGCGGGAGGTCGAGGACCGGCTGAGCGAGCTGATGCTCTCGGGCCAGCTCGAGTCGGGTCACCACATCAAGGTCGACTTCGTCGACGGCGAGTTCTCGTTCCACAACGAGCCCCGCGGAGAGCGGATCTCGGTCGGCGTGAACACCGGCGGCGACCTCTCGTCGACGCCCGAGCTCGCGGCCGGCGAGTAAGCCTCCTCCGCAGCGCCCCGCCACCCCTTCCGGGTGGCGGGGCGCTGTCGCGTTCCGGCACGACTACGGCAGATCGCAGGCGCTGCCGCAGCGGCGGGCCGGGCCGCACGGGGTTCTGCCGCGATCCGCCGTAGTCATGCGCGAAGAGTTTCTGAGACGATCGACTTCTCTCCGACACTGTGCAGGGTGAGAGACGACATCAGAAGACGACGGACGGATCCATGGACGCACTACGACGAAGCGATGCCGAGCTCATCGCCGCCGCCGCGCGCGGTGACGAGCTCGCCTTCCGAGCACTGTTCCGCGCCTACGTGCGACCCGTGTTCTGGATCGCGCACGGCCTGCTCGGCGACCGCGGCGAGGCTGAGGACGTCGCGCAGGAGACGTTCGCGACCGCGTGGCGGAAGCTGCGCGGCCTCGAGCTCACCGGCGATTCCGCGCTCCCGTGGCTCGCGACGATCTGCCGCTTCGTGGCGGCGAACCGGATCCGCGCTCGGCGCCGCGAACGCGATCTTCTCGCGGGAACCGTCGACGAGCGCCAGCCCGACACCGTCGACGTCGAGCAGCAGGTCATCGACCGAGAGCTCGCCGCACGCATCGCCCGCGAGGTGGCCGACATGTCGGCGACGGACCGTCGCGTCTTCGAGCTCTGCGTCACCGAGGGGTACGCCTATCAGGCCGCGGCCGACGAGCTCGGCGTGGCCCACGGATCGGTGCGCAACCGTCTCTCCCGAATCCGAACGCGCCTGCGTTCCGCAGTGAAGGAGGAAGCGTGATGAACGACGTCGAACGGGATCTGCCCGAGCTGTCGGATGATGCGGTGGCACGGATCGAGCTCGGCATGCTCGCCGACATCGAGCGGGGGCGCCAGCAGAAGAGCAGCACGCGCGCCAAGAGGCGCCGCGGATGGGTCGGGGGCAGTCTCGCGGCTGCCGCGGTGGTCGTGGGCGTCGTCATCATCGTGCCGCTCGCGCAGCAGCCGCAGATGGACGTGGGCGCGAGCGGGGCGGCCGACCACGCGGCACCGGAGGCATCCGTGCAGCAGGCATCGCCGTCAGAGCGGGACTCGAGCGGGGAGCGCCGCGTCATCCGCACCGGATCGGCGACCATCGTCGTCGACGACGTCGCCTCGGCGACCATCGCGCTCACGGATCTCGCCGACGAGTACGACGGCTACGTCGAAGACCTCGGGTCGTCGGACGCGGACGAGGACGCGACGGGAACGGGATGGATCACCCTTCGCGTGCCGGCCGACGACCTCGACGCCGTGCGGGCATCGCTCGCCGACCTGGGCGACGTGCGCGAGGAGCGCGTGTCGTCGTCCGACGTGACGGCGCAGAGCGTCGACCTCGAGGCGCGCATCGACTCGCTCACGGCGTCGGTCGACCGGCTCGACGAGCTGATGGCGAAGGCCGGATCCGTGGGCGATCTGCTCGAGGCCGAGCAGGCGCTGTCCGAGCGGCAGGCCGAGCTCGAATCGCTGCAGCGGGAGTACGACCGGCTGGGCGATGAGGTCGCGATGTCGACGCTCTCCGTCTCGCTGAAGACGACCGCATCGGCGGCCGACCTGGATCCGGCGGGCTTCGGCGATGGGATCCTCGCGGGCTGGAACGCGCTCGCCGCGTTCCTCAGCGGCCTCGTCGTGGTCGTCGGCGCGGTGCTCCCGTGGCTCGGGGCCGTGGGCGTCGTGGCGCTCGTCGTGTGGGTGATCGTTCGGATCGTGCGTCGCCGCCGCTGACGGCGCGATCGCGTCTTGCAGAGGGTCGTCAGACGAGCGGAGTACTCTTGCCGCGATGACCGATTTCTCTGTGCGCCCAGCCCGCGCTGCCGATATGGCGGCGGTGCACGAGATGCTCCAGCCCTACGTCGACCGCCGGATTCTGCTCGGCAAAGACCTCGTGGTGCTGTACGAAGCCACGCAAGAGTTCCTCGTCGCGGTCGACCCGCGGGGCGCCGTGATCGGCTGCGGTGCGCTGCACGTGATGTGGGAGGATCTCGGCGAGGTGCGCACGCTGCTCGTCTCCGACGAGTGGCTGCACCGCGGGGTCGGGCGCCGCCTCGTCGAAGAGCTCGAGATCGTTGCGACGAAGCTCGGCATCACGCGCTTGTTCTGCCTGACGTTCGAGACGGCGTTCTTCGCGAGGCGCGGGTTCACCGAGATCGGCGAGCAGATCGTGTCGCCCGACGTGTACTCGCAGCTCGTGCGCAGCCCCGACGAAGGAATCGCCGAGTTCCTCGACCTCGCGCACGTGAAGCCGAACACGCTCGGCAACACCAGGATGCTCAAACACCTCACATAAGCTGGATCGGTGAGCACGAAGCGGAGGGCGTCGAAGGCCGTGTATCGGCGGCGCAGGCTCGCGGTCGGCTGTCTGACGCTGATCCTGCTGGCGGGTGTGATCGTCGGCATCGTCTTCGGGATCCGGTGGCTCGTCACCGAGAAGCCCTGGGAGAACCTGCCCTTCGTGAACGACGCGCCCGCGGCCGAGGCGACCGAGGATCCGCTGCCGACGATCTATCCGACGGCGGGCGGCGGCAGTGCGCCCGAGTCGAGCCCCGAGCCGACGTCGGAGCCCACGCCCGAGGCCTGTGCTTCGGGCGCGCTCGAGCTCGCCGCCATCACGAACAAGACCGCGTACGGCCCTGACGAGGATCCGAAGCTCGCCATGTCGCTGACGAACATCGGCGGTGTCGACTGCGTCGTCAACGTCGGCACGACCGTGCAGCGCTTCGAGATCTCGAGCGGTGCCGATGTGTGGTGGCGTTCGAGCGACTGTCAGGCGGAGCCCGAGGATCAGTGGGTCACGCTCGAGGCCGGCCAGACGGTGAAGTCGGAGGAGGCGATCGTCTGGGACCGCACCCGCTCGTACGACAACACGTGCGACGCCGAGGAGCGGCCCGCGGCGCCGTCCGGCGCGACGTACAACCTCACGGTTCATCTCGGGGAGACCGCTTCGAAGGAGCGCACCTTCACTCTGTAGGCTTCACACATGGCGAAAAAGCGCAAGAAGCCGGTGACCGTCGACCCCGCCGAGTTCCGCTCAGAAGCGCTCGCGCAGGCACTCGAGAAGCAGGACATGGCGGCGATCGCGCTCGCCCTGCGCAACGGCAGCACGATCGTGCCGCTGGTCTCAGCCGGTGCGCGCGACAACCCGCTCGATTCGGGCGAGGTCTGGACCTTCCGAGATCCGAAGACCGCGGATGTGGCGCTGCTGCTGTTCAGCGATGCCCGCAACAAGCCCGAGAACCTCCCGCCCACCGTCGCCGCCTACGGACCCGATTGGCTGAAGACGTTCCTCGAGACGTATCGCGACACCATCACGACCGTGTTCCTCGATATCGCCGGCCCCCATCCGATGCAGGCGCCTCCCGAGGAGCTGCTGCGCGCGCTCGACGCGTAGGCCCCGGTTCTGTAGGATCCGCTCGGAGGTGCACTCCGGTTCGGTCGGACATCTTGCGCCACCAGGCCCCATCACCCCGGATGGGGAGGTTTCTCCGACAGAACCGGAGCGGCCTCAGCGCCGAATCCGACACAACCGGGGCGGTTCAGGCCTTGGCCCGTGCGGAATCACGGATTCCGAGCCACGAGATGACGCCGCCGGCCGCCAGGAGCCCCGAAACCACGAGGCATGCGAGGTGAAAGCCGTCGAGGTCGAGGGATCCGCCGATGAGCGGGCCGATCATGGCGACCGCGATGAGTCCGGCAACGCGTGAGATCGCGTTGTTCACGGCACTCGCGATGCCGCTGCGCGCGGGCTCGATCGCACCCAGGATCGTCGAGGTCAGCGGTGACACCGTGATCGTGAGGCCGAGCCCGAAGACGATCATGCCCGGCAGCACCTGCCACCAATAGTCGAACGCCGGCCCGACGAGCAGCAGCATCGCGGATCCGATCGCCATCATGACGGGGCCCACGGCCATGAACGCGCGAGCGCCCCAGCGCCCGGCGAGCGCCCCGACGCGGGAGCTGAGCAGGATCATGAGGATCGTCACGGGCAGGCTCGCGAGCCCGGCGAGCGTGGCCGAGAGTCCGGCGCCCTGCTGCAGGTAGATCGCGAGCACGAAGCCGTTGAGCGAGAGCCCGGCGTAGACGAAGGTCGTCGCGACGTTGCCGACCCAGAAATTGCGCACGCGGAAGAGATCGAGCGGCAGCAGGGGCGCGCGGGCCGTGCGCTGTCGCACGAGGAACAGGGCGAACACGAGCGCGCCGCCGATCGCCGTGCCGACGATCGCGGGATGCGCCCACCCGAGCCGGGGCTGCTCGATGAGGGCGTAGACGATGCCGCCGAGTCCGAGCGTGCACAGCACGGCGCCGGGCACATCGATGCGGGCGTCCGGCAGGCGCTGCGGATCCCTCGTGCCGCGCAGCATCCACAGCGTGGCCGCGATGGGCACGACGTTGATGAGGAAGGCGAACCGCCAGCTCGCGAGGTCGACGAGCAGCCCGCCGATGAGCGGACCGATGACCATGGCGCCGGTCGTGAACGACGTCCACGTGCCGATGGCCTTCGCCTGAGCCGGGCCCGAGAACGTCGAGGTGATGAGGGCGAGCGAGCTCGGCACGAGGAAGGCGCCGGCCGCGCCCTGCACGAGCCGGGCGATGACGAGGATCAGCGGATCCGGGGCGAGGGCGATCGCGATCGAGGCGACGCCGAAGCCGACGAGTCCGATGCGCAGCACCAGCGCGCGCCCGATGGCGTCGCTGACGGATCCGGCGAGCAGCATGAGCGCGCCGAGGGTGATCAGGTACCCGTCGACGACCCACTGCTGTGTGGCAAGTCCGCCGCCCAGCTCGCGGTCGATCGCGGGGAGGGCGACGTTGACGATCGTGCCGTCGAGGAACGACACGAACGAGGCGAGGATCGCGATCCAGAGGATCCGCGTGGGAGAGGGCACGCCGAAAGCGTACGCCGTTCGTCAGTCGACGTCGCCGTCGACGTAGACCCAGCGGCCCGCGCGGCGGGCGAAGCGCGAGTGCTCGCGCAGCGCGCCCGGGCCCGACGGATCCTCGTAGCGGGCGACGAAGTCCACGGTGTCGTCGGTCGAGGCCATGATCTCGAGACCGGTCCAGGTCAGCGCCGGATCCGCCGAGACGTCGTCGGGCCGTGTGCGGGGGTGCCAGGTGCGGGCGAGATAGAAGGGATCCCGCTTCACGAACGCGGAGTAGCGCGAGCGCATCAGCTCTTCGGCCGTCGCCGCATCGCGCTCGCCGCGGTGCAGCGGCCCGCAGCAGGTCTCGTACGGGCCGTTTCCGCAGGGACAGGTCTTCATGCGTCCATTCTCGCGCGGCCCCCGCGCACAACTACGGCAGATCGTCGGCCGAGCCGCGATTCTGGTGCCCGGCGGCGCCGAACCGTGCAGATCTGCCGTAGTCGTGGATCTCGGGGGTCGGAGCACGACCGGCCGCGCGCGGCAATGTCAGGGGTTCCGCATAGCCTGGAGACATGGCAACCAAGCGCTCCGCGGCCCCGGCATACGTCTGCACCGAGTGCGGGTGGACCACGATGAAGTGGGTCGGGCGATGCGGCGAATGCCAGCAGTGGGGCACGGTGCAGGAACAGGGTGCGGCACCCGCGTCGAAGCGCGTGCAATCGCTCGCCCCCCGATCGGCGGCCATGCCGATCACGCAGATCAGCACGTCCGATGCGCCCCGTCGCAAGAGCGGGGTCGGCGAGTTCGACCGGGTGCTCGGCGGCGGCGTCGTGCCGGGCGCCGCCATCCTGCTGTCGGGCGAGCCGGGCGTCGGCAAGTCGACGCTGCTGCTCGAGGTCGCGGCCCGTGCCGCCAAGGAAGGGCGCCGCGTGCTCTATGTCAGCGCCGAGGAGTCGGTCGCACAGGTGAGGCTGCGCGCCGAGCGCACGAACGCGCTGAGCGACGAGCTGTTTCTCGCGAGCGAGGTCGACCTCGGCACCGTGCTCGGCCACATCGACCAGGTCGAGCCGCAGCTCGTGATCGTCGATTCGGTGCAGACCGTCGTCTCGGCCGAGCAGGACGGCGCGGCGGGCATGCCGGGCCAGGTGCGAGAGGTCGCATCGACGCTCATCCGGGTGGCCAAAGACCGTGGGCTCCCCGTCATCCTCGTGGGGCACGTCACGAAAGACGGCAACGTCGCGGGTCCGCGCGTGCTCGAGCATCTCGTCGATGTGGTGTGCCATTTCGAGGGCGACCGGCAGACCGCTCTGCGCTTCGTGCGCGCGCTGAAGAACCGCTTCGGCCCGACCGACGAGGTGGGCTGCTTCGAGATGACGGGCGACGGCATCCGCGAGGTTCCGGATCCATCGAGCATGTTCCTGTCTCAGGGCGAGCCGGTCGCCGGAACGTGCGTGGGAATCTCGATGGAGGGCAAGCGCGCGCTGCCGGTCGAGGTGCAGGCGCTCACGGTGCACACCGGGGCTCCGAATCCGCGGCGCATCGTGCAGGGGGTCGATTCTGCGCGCGTGGCCATGGTGCTCGCGGTGCTCGAGCGGCGGGCGGGCATCAAGACGAGCGACATCGACGTGTACGTCTCGACCGTGGGCGGCGTGCGCTTCTCCGAGCCCGCGGCCGACCTGGCGATCGCGATCGCCGTCGCCGGGGCGATCAAAGACTGGTCGGTGCCGCGCGAAGTCGCGGTTGCGGGCGAGCTCTCGCTCGCCGGCGAGGTGCGGCCGGTCACCCACGCGGCGCAGCGCCGCACCGAGGCGAAGCGTCTGGGATACGCGCGCGTGATCGATGACCGCGCGTCGACGGTCGCCGACGCACTCCGCTCGGCGCGCGATCGCGCCCCGAAGCGCCGCGAACGCTCCTTCGACAACGAGGTTCCCGGGTTCTGAACGGGAACAAACCGCCCGCGGCGCCGGTTGCAGTCGGCATGAGTGGAACGAAACGTCTCGAGGTCGATGTCTGGCTCGACATCGCATGTCCGTGGTGCGCGCTCGGCGAGAGGCGGCTCGACAGCGTGATCGAGAAGCTGCCGTTCGGCGATGCGGTCGACGTGCGGTTCCACTCGTACCAGCTCGATCCGAATGCGCCCGAGAAGGCGACGGTCACGCAGGCCGAGTACCTCGCGGGTCGCGGCATGGATCCGGCGCGGCTGGAGGAGGGGCACCGGCGCCTCAGCTCTGCGGGCAGCGAGCTCGGCTTCGAGTTCGATCACGACGCGGTCGTGCCGTCGAACACCTGGTCCGCGCACCGCATGATCCAGGCGGCGGCCGCGCACGGCGTGCAGCGCGAGGTCGTCGAGGCTCTGCTGGCCGCCTACTTCCAGAGGGGGCTCGATGTCGGAGACCCCGAGGCCCTGAAGGCCGTCGCGGTCGCGGCCGGTCTCGATGACGACGTCGCGCAGCGGGTGGTGTCCGACCCCGACGCGTTCGAGCGCGAAGCCAAGGACGACGTGGCGCGGGCCGGCCAGCTCGGCATCCAGGGCGTGCCGTTCTACGTGCTCGACGGCCGCTACGGCGTCTCGGGCGCGCAGCCCGCCGAGGTGTTCGAGCAGGCCCTGACTCAGGTGTACGACGAGATCAACCCGGCTCCCGCCGCACCGCTGAACGTGGTGGGCGCAGAGGGTGAGGCGTGCGGGCCCGACGGCTGCCCCGTCTGAAGCGGATCCGCGCTTTGGCGCCGACGGATGCCCCGCGTAGCGTAGCGGCGTGAGCACCTCGCCGAGAAGTCGCGTCGCGATCGCCCTTTCCGCGCTCGTGCCGCTCGTCGCGTTCGTGCTCGGCACGCGCGTGCGGCCTCGCCCGCCGCGCGCCGCGGGGAACGAGCCGGTCCCGGTGGTGCATGCCGACGAGGATCCGCGCCCGCCCCGGTGGATCGCGGCGCCGTCGCGTCGCAACTGGATCGCGACGGCGATCGCGGCCGTGCCGGCGGTCGTCATCATCGCGATCCTCGACCGCGATTCGGACGCACGAACCGAGCAGTGGCTGTTGCCCCTGGTGATGATCGTCTGGGCGACGTACTCGATCGTCCACTCCGTGCTGACGGTTTGCGGCCTGTGGGGCATCGAGGGCGGCCGGCTGCACCGGTCGGTCGAGGTGCGCAGAAGACGCCGGTGGGGGTTCGGGCTGACGTCGAGCGCACTATCGATCGCCGTGCAGACGCCCATCGTCGTGCTCGTCATCGTGGCCGCCATCGTGGTGACGCCCGCGTTCCGGGGCGATCGGTATCTCGTGGCTCTCGTGCTCGCCTTTGTCCTGATCACCTGGGTCAATACGGCGCTGCTCTTCACGGAGAACTACATCTCGCGCGGGCGCGGCGGACTCGCCTTCCCGGGGCGCGGATGCATCGGCTTCGCTGACTACCTGTACTTCTCGCTCGCCGTGCAGATGACGTTCGGCACCTCCGACGTCGTCATCACCGACCGCTCAACGCGGCGCAACGTCACGGTGCACGCGGCGACCGCGTTCGCCTTCAACACCGTCATCATCGCGATGATCGTCTCGCTCCTCGTCAGCGGGTGAGCGCGGCGGATCCGGGCGTTCGCCGCGACGATCCGCACGATCCCGTCGGGCCGCCGCCGCGGCGCCGTCACTCCGCGGACGGCGCGTCGCGGCTCCACGGTGCTGTCGCGTGGGGAATGCGCCAGCGGAACCGCAGTGACGCGACCCGGAATGCGAAGACGAATCCGGCCACCCCGAGGCCCGCCAGTGAGGAGTACCAGCCCAGTTCCCACAGCACCGCGACGAGCGCGGCGCCGATGATC
>DXAM01000075.1 GCA_019117025.1 Candidatus Microbacterium stercoravium
GAAGAAGGCCACCGAGACCCTCGAGATCTACGCGCCCCTCGCGCACCGCCTCGGCATCCAGGCCATCAAGAGCGAGCTCGAAGACCTCTCGTTCGCGGTGCTCTACCCGAAGATCTACAACGAGATCGACAGCCTGGTGAAGCAGCGCACCCCGCAGCGCGAGCAGTACGTGCAGAAGGTCATCGACGAGGTCGGCCGCGATCTCGCCGACCTGAAGGTGCGCGGATCCGTGTCGGGGCGCCCGAAGCAACTCTATTCGGTCTACCAGAAGATGGTCGTGCGCGGGCGCGAGTTCGACGACATCTACGACCTCATCGGCATCCGCGTGATCGTGCCGTCGGTGCGCGACTGCTACGCGGTGCTGGGCGCGCTCCACGCGCGCTGGACGCCGCTGCCCGGGCGCTTCAAGGACTACATCGCTACGCCGAAGTTCAACCTCTATCGCTCGCTGCACACGACCGTGATCGGCCCGGGCGGCCGCACCGTCGAGATCCAGATCCGCACGCAGGAGATGCATCAGCAGGCGGAGTTCGGCGTTGCCGCGCACTGGATGTACAAGGAGCGCATGACGCAGACGGGCGGCGCGCCCGACGCGAACGCCTCCGGCCAGGACATGGCATGGATCGCGCGCATCAGCGATTGGCAGGCCGAGACGAAGGACCCGGGGGAGTTCCTCGACTCGCTGCGCTTCGAGATCGGCGCGAAGGAGGTCTACGTCTTCACGCCGAAGGGGCGCGTCATCGGCCTGCCGACCGGCGGCACGCCCGTCGACTTCGCCTTCGCCGTGCACACCGAGATCGGCTATCGCACGATGGGCGCCAAGGTCAACGGCCGCCTCGTGCCCCTCGAGACCGAGCTGCACTCGGGCGATGTCGTCGAGGTGTTCACCTCGAAGAACCCCGATGCGAGTCCGAGCCAGGACTGGCTGAGCTTCGTCAAGAGCACGCGCGCCCGCAACAAGATCCGCGCGTGGTTCACGAAGGAGCGCCGCGAGGAGGCGATCGAACAGGGCAAGGACGCGATCGCCCGCGCGATGCGGCGCAACAGCGTCTCGTTCACGCGGCTCAAGGACGCGCTGCCCGACGTCGTCTCGCACATGCGGTACGATGACGTGTCGGCCCTGTATGCGGCCGTCGGCGAGGGGCACGTCTCCGCGCAGTCGGTTCTCGAGAAGGTGCAGAACGCGCTGAGCTCGACCGAGGACTCCACCGGATCCGTCGACCTTCCGCCCACGGCGAGCCAGCGCGAGCGCGCCCGCACGGGAGATTCCGGCGTGCTCGTGCGCGGAGCCCCCGACATCCTCGTCAAGCTCGCCAAGTGCTGCACGCCGGTGCCGGGCGATGAGATCGTCGGGTTCGTCACGCGCGGCAGCGGCGTCAGCGTGCACCGCGCCGACTGCACGAACGTCGCGTCGCTCCGCGAGGATCCCGACCGCATGATCGAGGTCGCCTGGGCGCCCGCGTCGAAGGCGATCTTCCTCGTGCACATCCAGGTCGAGGCCCTCGATCGCGGCGGCCTGCTGAGCGACATCACGCGCGTGCTGTCGGAGCACCACGTGAACATCCTCTCGGCCTCGGTGCAGACGACCCGCCACCAGCTCGCGATCAGCCGCTACGTCTTCGAGATGGGCGACACCGTGCACCTCGACCGCGTGCTGAACGCCGTACGGCGCATCGAGGGCGTCTACGACGTGTACCGCGTCACGACATCGTGAGCAGCGCGGCGACCTGCTTCGTGAACTTCAGTCGGCGTCCCTGAGACAGCCACGCGAGGAAGTCGTCGTGGTGCTCGCGCAGCCCGAGGAACCCCTCCAGGGCCTCCGCGGCGTCTGAGCTGGTCGGATCCTCGATGCTCGCGCGCGCGACGTCGTAGTAGGTGCGCTCGAGTGTCGTGACGGATGTGGTCGCAATGCGCGTGACGTCGACGAGCGGGATGCGCCACGTGTGTGCGACGAGGCCGTGGCGCCAGTGCCGTTTCAGCGGCACGCCCTCGAGCACGTGCGCGTGATGGGGATCGGGTTCGCGCGCGAGCGCGCCGTGGATCCACGCGGCGGTCGTGCGCGTGGCCGCGTACCCGTCGGGCACGAACTCGCGTGCCGCCGACGCGCGCAGCAGGACGCTCGGCGGGAGTGCGGACGAGGCATACGCCGTGCGCGAGATCCGGGCGAGGTCGCCGTCGAGCAGGGCGGCCGAGAGCTCGGCGACAGACAGAGGCGAACCTGCGAGAAGAGCGGACGGGGCCATACCGCGAGTATGTCGCGGTATGGCCCCGTCCGGGAACGCCTGTGGATAAGTGCGGCGTCAGCTGCCGATGGCGCGCAACCATGCGGTCCGCGCGTCGATGGCCTCCTGCGCGGCGCGTGCAGCCTTGTCGTCGCCGGCCTCGCGGGCCTTCTCGAGATCCTTCTGGAAGCCCTCGAGCGACTCGCGCAGCTGCGCTTCCATATCGTTGGCGCGCGCCTTCGTCTCGGGGTTGTTGCGCTTCCAGTCGACGTCTTCGCGGTCCTTCAGAGCGACCTCGATCTTGCGCATCTTCGTGTCGAGGTCGCGCTCGGCCTCGCGCGGGAAGATGCGGCCGATCTCGTCCCACCGGCGCTGGATGTCGGTGAGCACCTGGCGCGCCTTCTTGAGGTCGGCGATGTCGGCCACGCCGCGCGCCTCGACGAGCAGCGCCTCGCGCGCCTCGATGCGCGGCTTCGACTCCTCCTGCTCCTCGAGCGAGCGCTCGGCGCGCGCGCCGTAGAGCACGTCGCCGGCAGCCTTGAAGCGCGCCCACAGCGCGTCGTCGGCCTTGCGGCCGGCCCGTCCGAGGCGCTTCCACTCGTCGAGCAGGTCGCGGTAGGCGGGAATCCCGTCTTCGCCGCGCGACGCGAGTGCCTCGGCCCGCTCGATGATGCGGGTCTTATCGGCCTTCGCGGCCTTGTGCACCTCGTCGAGCTCGGAGAAGAACGCGCGGCGTGCGCGCTCGATCTTCGAACGCGAGTCTCGGAATCGCTTCCACAGCGCCTGCGCCGTCGACTTCGGCAGCCGGGGAGCGGTCTTCTGGTGGTTCTGCCACGCGGCGAACAGATCGTTCAGCTCAGCGGTGGCCTGCTTCCACTGCACCTGCTGCGGGTCGCGGGCCGCGAGGGCCTCGACCTTCTCGACGATCACCGTGCGGTCGGCGATGGCCTGGTCGACGGCGGCACGCTGAGCGGCCGCTTCCTGTGCGCTGGCCTCGGCGAGCTCGTCGATCATCACTGTGAGGCGGCGGTCGAGCTCGGCGAGATCGCCGACGGCGGCCGCGCCGACGACGTCGTTCTTCAGCTGCACGGCCTGCTTGCGCAGCTCGGACGCCGATGCGCCGCCGGCCTGATGGCGCTGCTCGATCGTGTGCACCTTGAACGCGAGGTCGTCGAACTTCTGCACGTAGTACTGCAGGGCCTCGTCGTGGGTGCCGTCGGGGTACTCGCCGACGATGCGCCAGTCGTCGCCCTCCTTGACCGATACGACGCCGTTCTCGTCGACGCGGCCCCAGTCGCTCGCGCCCGGCGTTGCAGGCGGGACGACGGGCACGACGGCGGGCGCCGCGGGGGAGGCGGGTTTCGCGACGCGTGCGACGGCGGCGGGGCTCGGGATCGCGGAGGGCTTCGGCGCGGGCGGTGCCTCGGGCGAGGGGGTCTCCGCGGCGGACTCGGCCGGAACGGCGTCGTTCTCGGGAGTGGTGGCGTCGGATGCGGGGGTGCTGTCGGAGGTCGACACGAGAGGCTCCTTGGCGCGGCGTACGCGTGAAGGGGAAAGGGACGGGCCCAGCCTATGACATTCCGGGGATGAAAGTGCGCCGAACCGGATAGCGTGGGACGGATGAAATCCTCCGGCGCGCTCTTCGCGGGACAGACCCCTCTCGCGGTCCGCATGCGACCGATCTCTCTGGACGAGGTCGCGGGGCAGACGCACCTGCTCGGCCCGGGCTCGCCGATCGTCGCGCTGGCCGATCCCGACGCCGCGAAGCCGGGCACGGTCTCGGTGATCCTCTGGGGGCCGCCGGGCACCGGGAAGACGACGCTCGCGCAGGCGATCGCGCGCTCGTCCGAGCGCCGCTTCGTCGAGCTGTCGGCGATCACCGCCGGCGTCAAGGACGTGCGCGAGGTCATGAAGGAAGCGCTCGACCAGCGCGACCTGTACGGCCAGTCGACGATTCTGTTCCTCGACGAGATCCACCGCTTCACGAAGGCGCAGCAGGACGCGCTGCTTCCGGGCGTCGAGAACGGGTGGGTGATCCTGATCGCGGCGACGACGGAGAACCCATCGTTCTCCGTCATCTCGCCCCTTCTGTCGCGGTCGCTCCTGCTCACGCTGAAGCCGCTGACCGACGCGGACCTGGTGACGCTCGTCGAGCGCGCCGTGAGCGATCCCCGCGGCCTCGACGGGTCGGTCGAGCTCGACGACGAGGCGGTCGATGCGATCGTGAGCCTGTCGTCGGGCGACGCGCGGCGCGCCCTCACAGCGCTCGAGGCGGCAGCAGGAGTGGCGGTCAGCGAGTCCGACGGATCCACGCTGCCGCGCGTCTCCGCCGAGCAGGTATCGCAGGCGGTCGACCGCGCACTGCTGCGGTACGACCGCCAGGGCGACGAGCACTACGACGTGATCAGCGCCTTCATCAAGTCGATCCGCGGGTCGGATCCCGATGCGGCGGTGCATTACCTCGCGCGCATGATCGAGGCGGGGGAGGATCCGCGGTTCATCGCGCGCCGGCTGATGGTGCACGCCGCGGAGGATATCGGCCTCGCGGACCCGCGCGCGCTGCAGATCGCGGTCGCGGCGGCCGACACCGTTCAGCTCATCGGCATGCCCGAGGCGCGGATCCCGCTCGCCGAGGCGACGATCTACCTCGCGACGGCCCCGAAATCGGGAGCGGTGATCAACGCGATCGACTCGGCGCTGGCCGATGTGAGAGCGGGGCGGATCGGCACGGTGCCGCTGCACCTGCGCGATGCGCACTATGCGGGGGCGAAGCGGCTCGGACACGGCAAGGGGTATCTCTTCCCGCACAACGACCCACGGGGCGTCGTCACGCAGCAGTACCTGCCCGACGCGCTGCGGGGCACGCGCTATTACGCGCCGACGAATCACGGTGCCGAGCGCGAGGTCGCCGACCGGCTCGAGAAGATCCGTCGCATCGTCGGAGAGTGACACGGGCGTTCAGGCGGCACGGTGCGGCTCTGTTAGAATCGTGAGGCTCGAAGTCCGAGCACATCCCCTTCGCATTCTCCCGCGGGTACTCCGGCGTACGCCCGCGCATGGGATGAAGGCGGAATGTACGCCCGTGAAGCCGCCGTCCGGCGGCACGTGAAAGGAACCTCAATGGTTACCAAGTCCCAGAACCGCCGCAAGGTTCGTCTGTCCCGCGCGCTCGGCGTCCCCCTGACGCCCAAGGCTGCGCGATACATGGAGAACCGTCCGTACGGCCCCGGCCAGCACGGACGCACCAAGCGCAAGGCCGACAGCGACTACGCGGTGCGCCTGCGCGAGAAGCAGCGCCTGCGCGAGCAGTACGGCATCCGCGAGAAGCAGCTGCGCATCGCTTTCAACGAGGCGAATCGCACCGAGGGCCTGACGGGTGAGAACCTCGTCGAGCTGCTCGAAATGCGTCTCGACGCGCTCGTCGTTCGTTCGGGCTTCGCTCGCACGACCGCTCAGGCACGTCAGTTCGTGGTGCACCGCCACATCCTCGTCGACGGCAAGCTCGTCGACCGCCCGTCCTTCCGCGTGAAGCCGGGGCAGACGATCGAGGTCAAGGCCAAGAGCGAGGGCCTCGAGCCCTTCCAGGTCGCGGCCGCCGGCGGTCACGCCGAGGTGCTGCCTCCCGTTCCGGCATACCTCGAGGTCTCGCTCGAGAAGCTCCAGGCGAAGCTCGTCGCCCGCCCGAAGCGCGCGGAGGTCCCCGTGACCTGTGACGTGCAGCTGGTCGTCGAGTACTACGCGGCGCGGTAACGCGGCGCGCAGTACTCGTGGCCGCGCAGCGGCCCGACGGCACTGTGTACGGAGGGGTGTCGGCGTCAGCCGGCGCCCCTCTCTACGCGGCGCGGTAACGCGTTCAACGGGGCGGGGCGTCGGCGTGAGCCGGCGCCCCGCTTCGTGTCGCGGGCGACGAGATCCGCATGCGAACGGCATAGGATGGACGAATCGTCCGCTCGCGACCCAAGGGAGATGGCATGAAGAACGTTGCGTGGTTCCTGCTCGGCATCATCAGCGGTTTCGTTGCCGCGCATTTCATGAACAAGGACCCTCGCGGTCACGAGCTGCTGGCATCGATCGACTCTCGCATCAGCGGCTTCACGGGCGCGATGTCAGAGGCGTACCGCGCCGAGGTGGCGCGCGAGACCAACGACTGACACCCCCGAGCCAGACACAAGGACACACCCTCAGATATGAAGACCGCGGAGATCGCCAACCGCTACCTCGACTACTTCCGCTCGAAGGATCACACGATCGTTCCGTCGGCATCGCTCGTCAGCGATGACCCCTCGATCATGTTCACGATCGCCGGAATGGTGCCGTTCATCCCGTATCTGACGGGGGTGGTGCCGGCGCCGTACAAGAGCGCCGCCGATCTGCAGAAGTGCATCCGCACGAACGACATCGAAGAGGTCGGCCAGACCGCGCGCCACGGCACGTTCTTCCAGATGATGGGGAACTGGTCGTTCGGCGACTACTTCAAGCGGGAGGCGATCGGCTACGCGTGGGAACTGCTCACGTCGAGCGAGGCCGCGGGCGGCTTCGGCTTCGATGAGAAGGATCTCTGGGTCACCGTCTACGAAGACGACGACGAGGCCGAGCAGCTCTGGCGAACGGTCGCGGGCCTGCCGGCCGAGCGCATCCAGCGCATGGGCCGCGAGGACAACTACTGGACGACCGGTCAGCCCGGTCCGGCCGGGCCGTGCTCCGAGATCTACTTCGACCGCGGTCCCGCCTACGGCCGCGATGGCGGGCCGATCGTCGACGACAACCGGTTCCTCGAGATCTGGAACCTCGTCTTCATGCAGTACGCGATCGACAACGTGCGGTCGAAGACCGAGTTCGACATCGTGGGCGAGCTGCCCCAGAAGAACATCGACACCGGCATGGGCCTCGAGCGCGTCGCGTTCCTCAAGCAGGGCGTCGAGAACATGTACGAGACCGACCAGGTGCGCCCGGTGCTCGATCGCGCCGTCGAGCTCTCCGGCCGCAGGTACGGGGCCGACCGCACCGACGACGTCCGCTTCCGCGTGATCGCCGACCACGTGCGATCGTCGCTCATGCTCCTCAGCGACGGCGTCACCCCGTCGAACGAGGGCCGCGGCTATATCCTGCGCCGCCTCATGCGCCGCGCCGTGCGCTCGATGCGCCTGCTCGGCGTGGAGGAAGCGACCTTCCCCGAGCTGTTCGCCGCGTCGCGCGACGCGATGAAGGGCGGATATCCCGAGCTCGAGACCGACTGGCAGCGCATCTCGAGCTACGCATTCGCCGAGGAGGAGACCTTCCTGCGCACGCTGACGTCGGGATCGACCATCCTCGACACGGCGGTGACGAAGGCCAAGGAGTCCGGTCGGCAGCGTCTCGGCGGCAGCGAGGCGTTCCTGCTGCACGACACGTACGGATTCCCGATCGACCTCACCCTCGAGATCGCGGAAGAGGCCGGGCTCGGCGTCGATCGCGACGGGTTCGACGACCTCATGCGCAGCCAGCGCGAGCGCGCGAAGGAGAATGCGCGGTCGCGCAAGCGGCAGATCGCCGACGTCGGCGTGTACCGCGAGTTCCGCGCGAGCGGGGAGACGGCCTTCCGCGGCTACGACGAGCTCGTCGCCGACACGCGCGTGCTGGGCCTCATCGTCGATGGCGCCCCCACGGATCGCGCGACGGCGGGACAGACCGTCGAAGTGATCCTTCCCGAGACGACGCTCTATGCCGAGTCGGGCGGTCAGGTCGCCGATCGCGGCACGATCACGGGGGCCGGCTTCGAACTCGACGTGATCGATGTGCAGCGCCCCGTCCCCGGCCTGGTGAGCCACACCGTCACGGTGCACTCGGGCGAGGTCGCCGTCGGCGACGCGGCGACGACGATCGTCGATGAGGAGAACCGACGCCGGGCACAGGCGGCCCACTCCGCGACGCACCTGGTGCACGCCGCCCTGCGCGATACGCTGGGCTCCGGCGCGACGCAGGCCGGATCCCTGAACCGCGCCGGCTACCTGCGCTTCGATTTCACATGGGGGCAGGCGCTCTCGCCCGAGACCAAGACCGAGATCGAGGAGATCGCCAACGGCGCGATCTCCGACAACCTCGAGGTGTCGACGCGCATCATGAGCCTCGAAGACGCGAAGGCCGCGGGCGCGACGGCGCTCTTCGGCGAGAAGTACGGCGCCGAGGTGCGCATGGTCGACATCGGTGGCCCGTGGTCGCGCGAGCTCTGCGGCGGCACCCACGTGGGGCGTTCGTCGGAGGTCGGCCTCATCTCGATCACCGGCGAGGGATCGGTGGGCGCGTCGAACCGCCGCGTCGAGGCGCTCGTCGGACGCGATGCCTTCCGCGAGCTGACGGCCGAGCGCGCGCTCGTGGCCGAGCTGAGCGGCCAGCTCAAGACGCCGAAGGATCAGCTCGCGACCCGCATCGCGGAGCTGAGCGCGAACCTCAAGCGCGCGGAGAAGACGATCGCGGCGTACGAGGCGCAGAACCTCACGCAGCGCGTGCCCGCACTCGCATCCGGCGCGGGCGCAGCCGGCCGCCTCACGCTCGTCGCCGAATCGCTCGGTGAGATCGGATCCGCGGACGACGTGCGCACCCTCGTCACGCAGGTGCGCGAGCGTCTCGCCGATCAGGCGGCCGTGGTCGCGCTCGTCGGCGTCGTGAACGCGCGCCCGGTGGTCGTGATCGCGACGACCCCGCGCGCCCGCGAGCTCGGTGCGCAGGCCGGTGCGCTCGTGAAGGTTGCGACCGGCGTGCTCGGCGGGGGCGGCGGCGGCAAGCCCGACCTCGCCCAGGGCGGCGGCCAGGATGCGGCGCGCATCGACGCGGCGCTCGACGCGGTGCGGGCAGCCGTTCTGGCGCTGTGAGCGGCTTCCGGAGGGGCGTGCGGCTCGGCGTCGATGTGGGCAGGGCGCGCATCGGCGTCGCGCGGTGCGACCCCGACGGCATGCTGGCCGTGCCCGTCGAGACGGTGCCGAGGAACGACGAGTCGGTCTCGCGCATCGCCCGCATCGCGAGCGAGCACGAGCCGATCGAGATCGTCGTGGGTCTGCCCCTGAACATGCGGGGTGAGGACACGGCGTCGACCGCGGACGCGCGAGAGTTCGCCGGCCTGATCGCCGCCGCGCTCCCGCAGACCGGCATTCGGCTCGTCGATGAGCGCCTCAGCACCGTGAGCGCGCATACGGCGCTGCGCCAGTCCGGGAGGTCGCAGAAAGGTTCTCGCGGTATCGTCGATCAGATTGCGGCGGTCGTGTTCCTGCAGCACGCCGTCGACACCGAGAAGAGCACCGGACGTGCGCCCGGAGCGGTGCTGGACGAGGAGTAGACCCGCTATGAGCGATCCCCTTCCCCCCGAGGGCAGACTGCCGTCGAGGCGCGAACTGCGCGCGATGCGCGCGCGCGAGGCGGCCGAGTGGGATGCCGCCGCCGATGAGGCGGTGAGCGCCGCGTCGACAGGGTCGCGCCCGAGTGCAGGACCTGCCCCCGCACCGGGCCCACAGGCCGCAACGGAGACCGGCGCTCAGCCTGTGCGCGACCGCGGCGCGGTGCTCGAGAGGACCGCGCCCGAGACCTTCGTGACGTCCGGCGGGTCCCGCCTCGAACCGGCGGGATCGAACACCGACCACGCCGGCCTTCATGATCTGCTCGAGTCCGGGCCGTCGGCGACCGTGCGCGGCCCGAAGAGGCGCCGACGCGGCGCGATCATCATCATCCTGATCATCCTCGCGCTGATCGCCGCCCTCGTCTTCGGCGGGTGGTGGGCCGCGAAGCAGGTGGGCGGCCCGATCGGCGAGTTCTTCGGCGTCAACGCCGAGCCCGCCGACTACGAAGAGGGGCTGGCGACCGGAGAGGCCGTCATCGTGATCGAGCAGGGCGACACCGGGTGGGAGGTCTCGCAGAAGCTGCACGAACAGGGCGTCACGATGACCGAGTCGGTGTTCTACGACATGCTCGTCTCGGCGCAGCAGAACCCCGACCTGCGGCCCGGCGTGTACCAGCTGCAGCAGAAGATGACGGCGTCCGCCGCGCTCACGACGCTCGAAGACCCCGACTCACGCCTGCCCGGCGTGGCCTACCCCGAGGGGTTCACGGTGTCGCAGGTCGTGCCGATCCTCGCCTCGGGCCTGGAGATCTCGGAGGACGAGGTCACCGCAGCGCTGGAGGATCCGTCGGATTACGGCGTCGAGGCGAATTCGCTCGAGGGGTGGCTCTTCCCCGCGTCATACGAGTTCACCCCGGGAACCGACGTCACCGACGCGGTGCAGCGCATGGTCGACCGCACGCGTCAGTCGCTCGCCGACGCGGGGGTGCCCGAGGGCGATGAGCAGCAGATCCTCACGGCCGCGTCCGTCATCCAGCGCGAGGCGGCGGCGGAGGACGACTTCTTCAAGGTCTCGCGCGTGATCGAGAACCGCATCGACGACGACATGCTGCTGCAGATGGACTCGACGGCGCAGTACGGGGTCGGACGCATGCACGACGGCGACGTCTTCAGCTCGGCCGAGGCGCTCGAAGACGACAACCCCTGGAACACCTACGTGCACAAGGGCCTTCCGGCGGGCCCGATCGCGAACCCCGGCGACCTCGCCATCCAGGCGGCGATGACGCCCGCCGACGGCGACTGGCTGTACTTCGCGACCGTCAACCTCGACACGGGCGAGACCCGATTCGCAGCCACGCTCGACGAGCACGAGAAGAACGTCGAGGTGCTGCACGCGTGGTGCGACGACAACCCCGACTCGACGGGATGCGGCGGGTGACCCGGGTCGAGGTCTGGGGAGACCCGATCGCGCACAGCCGTTCGCCCGAGCTGCACCTCGCGGCATACCGCGCGCTCGGGCTCGACTGGGCGTTCGATCGGCGCCGGGTGAGCCCCGAGACGTTCGCCCACGAGCTGTCGCAGACCGCGGCGCGAGGACTCGCGGTCACGTTCCCGCTGAAGGACGCCGCGTTCGGCGCGGCCGCGTGGCGCGATCGGCGCGCGCAGCTGACGGGCGTGGCGAACACGCTGTACTTCGGCGACCCATCGGGCGTGCGCGCCCACAACACCGACGTCGGCGGTCTCGCGATCGCGCTCGATGAGGCGGGCGTCGGCGACGCGGAGAGCGTGCGCCTCGTCGGATCCGGTGCGACGACGACGTCTGCGCTCGTCGCCCTGTCCGAGCTCGGCGCCGCCCGCGTCGAGATCGCGGCACGGCGTCCGGAGCGCGCGGCGCCGATCCTGGCGGTCGCCGAGCGCATCGGCCTCTCTGCGCGCGCCGTGGCGCTCGATGACGTATCGCGGCCCGTCGATCTGACGGTCGCGACGCTCCCCGGCGGCGTGGAGCTGGATCCCGATCTCGTACGCGGCCTCGCGTCCACCGGAGGCGTGCTCTTCGACGTTGCCTACAGCCCGTGGCCGAGCACGCTCGCACGCGGGTGGCGCGGCGACACGCACCATGGTCTCGGCATGCTGCTGCACCAGGCCGTGCTGCAGGTGAGGATCTTCTGTTCGGGAGACGCGGACCGCGAGCTGCCGGATGAGCCCCGCGTCATTCGGGCGATGCGGGACGCTCTAGGCTAGAGGTCATGCTTCGCGTTCTGACCGCCGGGGAGTCTCATGGCCCCGAACTTATTGCCATCATGGAGGGCCTGCCCGCGGGCGTGCCCGTCAGCCCTGACGACATTCAGGCCGATCTGCAGCGCCGCAAGCTCGGGTACGGCCGCGGCTCGCGCATGAAGTTCGAGCAGGACGAGCTGTCGATCTCGGGCGGCATCCGTCACGGCCTCACGATGGGCAGTCCCATCGCGCTGCGCGTGGGCAACACGGAGTGGCCCAAGTGGACCGAGGTCATGAGCGCCGAGCCCGTCGAGCTGAGCGACAAGTCGCGCGGCCGCGGCGCCCCGCTCACGCGTCCCCGCCCGGGTCACGCAGACCTCGTCGGCATGCAGAAGTACGGTTTCGACGAGGCCCGTCCCGTGCTCGAGCGCGCCAGCGCCCGCGAAACGGCGGCCCGCGTGGCGCTCGGCGCCGTGGCCCGCAAGTTCCTCGGGGAACTCGGGATCCGCCTCGTCAGCCATACGCTCTCGATCGGCCCCGTCGCGGCGCCGGACGGCGCACCGGTGCCGACGCCCGACGACGTCGCGGCTCTCGACGCCGATCCGCTGCGCTGCTTCGACGCCGGCACGAGCCAGAAGATGGTCGACGAGATCGACGACGCCCGCAAGGCGGGCGACACGCTCGGCGGCATCGTCGAGGTGCTCGCGTACGGCGTGCCCCCGGGGCTCGGCTCGCACGTGCAGTGGGACCGCCGCCTCGACGCGAAGCTCGCGCAGGCGCTCATGAGCATCCAGGCGATCAAGGGTGTCGAGGTCGGCGACGGCTTCGAGACCACGCGCCGCCGCGGATCCGCCGCACACGACGCCCTGTTCCCGACCGATGACGGCGTCGCCCGCGGATCCGATCGCGCCGGCGGCACGGAGGGCGGCATGTCGACGGGGACGACGCTGCGCGTGCGTGCCGGCATGAAGCCGATCGCGACGGTGCCCCGCGCTCTCGAGACGATCGATGTCGCGACGGGGGACAAGGCCACGGCCCACCACCAGCGCTCCGACGTGTGCGCCGTGCCCGCGTCGGGCGTCGTCGCTGAGGCGATGGTGGCGATCACGCTCGCCGACGTCGTGCTCGAGAAGTTCGGCGGCGATTCGATCGACGAGACGCGCCGCAACGTCGAGGCCTACCTGTCTGCGATCCCGGAGAACCTGCGGAGCGCGGCGCAGTCGCTCGGGCATGCCTGACGCGGTCGTGCTGATCGGTCCGATGGGGGCCGGAAAATCGAGCATCGGCCGGCGGGTGGCCAAGCGGCTCGGCCTGACGTTCACCGATACCGACACCGTGATCGTGCGCGAGCACGGACCGATCGCCGATCTGTTCGCATCGCAGGGCGAGGCCGCGTTCCGGCGCATCGAACGGGAGACGGTCGCGAACGCGCTGACGAAGGGCGGCATCATCGCCCTCGGCGGGGGAGCGGTGCTCGCCCCCGAGACGCGCGAGGCGCTGTCGCATCACCATGTCGTGGCACTGACCGTCTCGCAGCGCACGATCGCGAGCCGCATCCGGGGATCGAAGCGGCCGCTGCTGAACGGCGGGGATCCGCTCGCCGAATGGGTGCGCATCTCGGAGGAACGGCGCCCCCTCTACGAATCGCTCGCCGATGTGACCTACGACACGTCGCGCGGGCCGCTGAAGAACGTCGTCGAGGAGGCCGCCGAATGGGCGGCGGAGCGCCTCGGCGTGCCTCTCGAACGAAAGGAAGTCGAATGAGCGACGACACCGTCATCCGCGTCGAGGGCGATCCCGGGTACGACGTGACGATCGGCCGCGGGCTCCGTCACCGGATCCGCGAATCGCTGCCCGAAGGTGCCAAGAAGGTTCTGATCGTGCATCAGCCGT
The DNA here is from genome assembly GCA_019117025.1 of Candidatus Microbacterium stercoravium. Classification (GTDB taxonomy): domain Bacteria; phylum Actinomycetota; class Actinomycetes; order Actinomycetales; family Microbacteriaceae; genus Microbacterium; species Microbacterium stercoravium. Next base: position 13,639 of record DXAM01000075.1, read on the forward strand.
CGCTCGGCCGGATCGCCAGCGACCTGCGCGAGGAGATGCTCGCAGACGGCGAGCTCGAGGTGCTGCTCGCCGAGATCCCTGACGCCGAGAACGCCAAGCGCATCGAGGTCGCCTCATTCCTGTGGGGCATCCTCGGCCAGTCGGACTTCACGCGCACCGACGCCATCGTGGGCTTCGGTGGCGGTGCGGCGACCGACCTCGCGGGCTTCGTCGCCGCCACCTGGCTGCGCGGCGTCGCCGTGGTGCAGGTGCCGTCGACGGTGCTCGGCATGGTCGACGCGGCGGTCGGCGGCAAGACGGGCATCAACACGTCGGAGGGCAAGAACCTCGTCGGCGCGTTCTGGGCGCCGCGCGCCGTCCTGTGCGACCTCGACCTGCTCGAGCCGCTGCCGAAGAACGAGCTCACGGCCGGCTACGCCGAGGTGCTCAAGGCCGGGTTCATCCGCTACCCCGAGATCCTCGACATCGTCGAGCGCGATCCGGTCGAGGCGCTCGATCCCGCTTCCGACGCGTTCCGTCGCACGCTCGAGCTCGCGATCCGTATGAAGGCCGACATCGTGGGCCAGGACTTCCGCGAGGCCGGACTGCGGGAGACGCTCAACTACGGGCACACGCTCGGTCACGCGATCGAGCATGCTGAGCGGTACCAGTGGCGGCACGGGGCGGCGGTCTCGATCGGTATGATGTTCGCCGCCGAACTGTCGCGGCTCGCCGGCCGCCTGAGCGACGACGCCGTCGACCGCCATCGCCGCATCCTCACGACGCTCGGGCTGCCGACGACCTATCGCGCCGGCGCGTTCGCGCAGTTGCTCGCCACGATGCAGCGCGACAAGAAGGCCCGTGCCGGTCAGCTGAGATTCATCGTGCTCGACGAGATCGGCAAGCCCGCGGTCATGCAGGCGCCCGACCAGTCGCTGCTGTTCGCCGCGTACCAGGAGATCGGCGAAGAATCCTCCGGCGACATCATTCAGACTGGATCGCGATAGAATCTCTCGTTGGGCACTGACCCCATCGATCTCGCACACACCACGAAACGGAATCCTTCACACATGGCATCCACTGCAGACATCCGCAACGGCGTCGTTCTCTCGATCGACGGCCAGCTCTGGAACGTCATCGAGTTCCAGCACGTGAAGCCGGGCAAGGGCGGCGCGTTCGTGCGCACGAAGATGAAGAACGTCGTGTCGGGCAAGATCATCGACAAGACGTTCAATGCCGGTGCGAAGGTCGACATCCAGAACGTCGACCGCCGCGACTACCAGTACCTGTACAACGACGGCGACACGTACGTGTTCATGGATGTCGAGGACTACGACCAGATCAACGTCACCGACACGGTGGTCGGCGACGCGAGCCGCTTCCTCCTCGAGAACATGAAGGTGCAGATCGGCATGCACGACGGGCAGCCGCTCTACCTCGAGATGCCGCCGTCGGTCGTGCTCGAGATCACCTACACCGAGCCGGGCCTGCAGGGCGACCGCTCGAACGCGGGCACCAAGTCCGCAACGGTCTCCACGGGCGCCGAGATCCAGGTTCCGCTGTTCCTGGGCGAGGGCGTCAAGGTCAAGGTCGACACCCGCACGGGCGACTACCTCGGCCGAGTGAACGACTGACCTTGAGCGCTCGCACCAAGGCCCGCAAACGCGCGCTGAACATCCTCTTCTCCGCCGACGTGCGCGGTGACGACGTCGCGTACGCCCTCCAGGAGGAGGCGCGCCGCGCGGCGAGCGAGCCCGAGCGCGAGGCCTCGTGGCTCTACGCTCGCGACATCGTCGACGGCTATCTCGATCACCGCGACGAGATCGACGAGCACATCGCGACGCACAGCCGCGATTGGCGCATCGAGCGCATGCCCGCGGTCGACCGGGCGCTGCTCCGGCTCGCGACGTGGGAACTGCTGTGGAACGACGAGGTGCCGCCCGCCGTGGCGATCGATGAGGCGGTCGAGCTCGCCAAAGAGCTTTCGACCGAGGACTCGGGTGCGTTCGTGCACGGCGTGCTCGCCCGCATCGCGCGTTCGAACTGAGTAGACTGCACGAGAAGCATCCAGCACCTTTAACACCGTCCCGTGAGGCGGAGAAGGGAGCGGCGGATGAGCACGAGAACCGTGCTTCACGAAGCCGATATCACGCGCGCTCTGACGCGCATCGCACACGAGATCCTCGAGTCGAACCGCGGGCCCGACGGCCTGGTGCTCCTCGGGATCCCGTCGCGCGGGGTGCCGCTCGCCGAGCGCATCGCCGCCCTGATCGAGCGCGTTTCCGGAACGGTCGTCCCGGTCGGCCAGCTCGACGTGACGATGTACCGGGATGACCTCTCCCGACACCCCACGCGCACGCCGCGCCCCACGTCCATCCCCTCGGGCGGGATCGACGGGCGCACGGTCGTGCTCGTCGACGACGTGCTGTTCTCCGGCCGGTCGATACGCGCCGCGCTCGACGCGATCGGCGATATCGGGCGCCCGGCCGCGGTGCGGCTCGCTATCCTCGTCGACCGCGGCCACCGCGAGCTGCCGATCCGCCCGGATTTCGTGGGCAAGAACCTGCCGTCGGCGCGCAGCGAGCGCGTGAACGTGTCGGTGTCCGAGGTCGACGGCCTCGACGAGGTCTCGATCCGGGCGGAGGCGGAGTGATGCGTCACCTGCTCGACACCCGCACGCTGTCGCGCGAGCACGCGATCCGCATCCTCGATGTCGCGGAGGACATGGCCGATACGCAGGAGCGCGAGGTGAAGAAGCTGCCGACGCTGCGCGGCCGCACCGTCGTGAACCTGTTCTTCGAGGACTCCACGCGCACGCGCATCTCGTTCGAGGCGGCCGCGAAGCGCCTGTCCGCCGACGTCATCAACTTCTCGGCGAAGGGCTCGAGCGTATCGAAGGGCGAGAGCCTGCAGGATACCGCTCAGACGCTCGAGGCGATGGGCGCCGACGCGGTCGTCGTGCGCCACGGGGCATCGGGAGCGCCGCGCACCCTCGCCTCGAGCGGGTGGATCGACGCGGGCGTCGTCAACGCGGGCGACGGCACCCACGAGCATCCGACGCAGGCGCTGCTCGACGCGTTCACGATGCGGCGTCGGCACTGCGGAGCCGACAGCCGGGGCCGCGATCTCGCGGGATACCGCGTCACGATCGTCGGCGACGTGCTGCACTCCCGCGTCGCGCGCTCGAACGTCTGGCTGCTCGACGCACTCGGCGCCGAGGTGACGCTGGTCGCCCCGCCGACGCTCGTGCCGCAGGACGTCACGCGCTGGCCCGCGAAGATCGTCTTCGATCTCGACGAGGCGATCGCCGGCGGACCCGACGCGCTCATGATGCTGCGGATCCAGACCGAGCGCATGACCGGTTCGTTCTTCCCCAACGAGCGGGAGTACGCCCGCCTGTGGGGTCTGGATCCGGTCAGGTTCCGCGCCCTTCCCGCGGATACGATTGTGATGCATCCGGGGCCGATGAACCGCGGGCTCGAGATCTGCGCAGAGGCGGCCGATTCGGCCCGCGCGACAGTGCTCGAACAGGTGGCGAACGGCGTATCCGTGCGCATGGCCGTGCTCTATCTTCTGCTCGCGGGAGAACACGCGGGATCCGACGACAAGGAGATTCGATGAACGAGGCGATCCTGATTCGCTCGGCCGCGATCGAAGGCGGCGACACCGCCGACATCCTGATCGAAGACGGCCGCATCGCGGACGTCGGAACCGGGCTCAGCCGATCCGGCGCGCGCACGATCGATGCCGACGGGCTCATCGCGCTCCCTGGCTTGGTCGACCTGCACGTGCACCTGCGCGAGCCGGGTTTCGAGGCGAGCGAAACGGTGCTCACCGGATCGCGCGCCGCCGCGGCCGGCGGCTTCGGCGCCGTGTTCGCGATGCCGAACACGAATCCCGTCGCCGATACGGCGGGCGTCGTCGAGCAGGAGCTCGCGCTCGGCGAGGCGGCCGGATACGCGACCGTGCAGCCCATCGGCGCCGTCACCGTCGGTCAGCAGGGCGAGCGGCTCGCCGAACTGGGTGCCATGGCGCGCTCGAAGGCGCGCGTGCGGGTGTTCAGCGACGACGGCAGCTGCGTCTGGGACCCGCTGCTCATGCGCCGCGCGCTCGAGTACGTCAAGTCGTTCGGCGGTGTGATCGCGCAGCACGCGCAGGATCCGCGGCTGACCGAGGGCGCCCAGATGAACGAGGGCGCCGTATCGGCCGAACTCGGCCTCGCCGGGTGGCCAGCGGTCGCCGAGGAGTCGATCATCGCGCGCGACGTGCTCCTGGCGGAGCACGTGGGCTCGCGCCTGCACGTCTGCCACCTGTCGACGGCCGGCTCGGTCGACCTGATCCGGTGGGCGAAGAAGCGCGGGATCGATGTGACCGCGGAGGTCACGCCCCACCATCTGCTGCTGACGGAGGAGCTCGTGCGGGGCTATGACGCACGGTTCAAGGTGAATCCGCCGCTGCGTCGCGAAGAGGACGTGCTCGCCGTGCGCGAGGGCCTCGCCGATGGCACGATCGACATCGTCGCCACCGACCACGCGCCCCACCCGGCAGAGACGAAGGCCACGGAGTGGGCGGGCGCCGCGCACGGCATGGTCGGCCTCGAGTCGGCTCTGCGCATCGTGCACCAGACCATGGTCGAATCGGGCCTCATCGGCTGGTCCGACGTGGCGCGCGTGATGTCGGCGGCCCCCGCCCGCATCGGCGGCCTCGCCGCGCACGGCACGCCCATCGCCGCCGGACAGCCGGCCGAGCTGACGCTGTACGACCCGAGCGCGGGCGGCGCGTTCTCCGAGCGCGACCTCGCGGGACGCAGCACGAACTCGCCGTTCTTCGGGCGCACGCTCCCCGGCAGCGTGAGATGGACCATCCACCGCGGATACGCGACCCTCGCCGATGGCGAGCTCGTCGACCTCGAGGAGGCCCGCGCATGACCCGCGAGCTCGCGGTCATGATCATGGCGGCGATCGCCGTGGTGGCCCTCGGCCTGATGGCATGGGGATGGATCCGCCGCAGCCGGCGCGACTCCGACATCGACATTCCGTTCGGCAGCACGATCGGAGGCGCGCGGTTCGCCGCGACGGGGTTCTACGTCGCGACCACCCGGCACGACGCGCCGCTCGACCGCATCGCCGCTCGACCTCTCGCGTTCCGCTCGCGCGCCGACATCACCGTGACCGACGCGGGGCTCGGGCTCGAGCTGCCGGGGGAGAAGCCCGTCTTCGTCCCCGCCGCGCACATCATCGGCGCAGGCCGCGCCACGTGGACGATCGATCGGGTCGTCGAGCGCGACGGCCTCGTGATGGTCGCCTGGAGCGACGGATCCCACATTCTCGATACCTACCTCCGTCTGCAGGACGACGATTCCGCGACGCTCGTCGCGGAGATCGAATCGATCGCGTCCGCAGACTCACCGACGGGAGCACACGCATGACCCCTACCTCCTTGTTCGACCACGAACCGGCGGTCCTCGTCCTTGAGGACGGCTCACGATACGAGGGCCGCGCGTACGGCGCGCGCGGCACGACGTTCGGCGAGGTCGTCTTCACGACCGGAATGACCGGATACCAGGAGACGCTCACCGATCCGTCGTACGCCGGACAGATCGTGCTGCAGACGGCCCCGCACATCGGCAACACCGGTGTGAACGATGAGGACCCCGAATCGCGCCGCATCTGGGTCGCCGGGTACATCGTGCGCGATCCGAGCCGCGTCGTGTCCAACTGGCGCGCCGAGGGACCGCTCGACGACGCGCTCGAACGCGAGGGCATCGTCGGCATCTCCGGCATCGACACCCGCGCCGTCACCAGGCGCATCCGATCCGACGGCTCGATGCGCGGCGGCGTGTTCTCCGGCGCCGACGCGGCGCTCGATCCCGACGAGCAGCTGCGCGCCGTCACCGACGCGCCGCGCATGCAGGGGCAGAACCTCTCGGCCGAGGTCTCGGTCGCGCATGCCGAGGTCACCCCCGCGGTCGGCGAGCGGATCGGCAACCTCGCGGTCATCGACCTCGGCATCAAGACGTCGACCGTGCGCAACCTCGCGCATCGCGGGTTCGACGTGCACGTACTGCCGCAGTCGGCCTCGTTCGAGGACGTGCTGGCGATCGATCCCGTGGCGCTGTTCTACTCGAACGGCCCCGGCGACCCCGCGGCGTCCGACGCGCACGTCGAGCTGCTCCGGGCCGCGCTCAAGGCGGGCCTGCCGTACTTCGGCATCTGCTTCGGCAACCAGCTGTTCGGCCGGGCCCTCGGGCTCCGCACGTACAAGCTGCCCTTCGGCCACCGCGGCATCAACCAGCCCGTGCTCGACAAGTCGACCGGCCGCGTCGAGATCACGGCCCAGAACCACGGCTTCGCGGTCGACGCACCGCTCGAGGGCACGTTCGACAGCCCGGCGGGCTTCGGCCGCGTCGAGGTCAGCCACGTCGGCTTGAACGACCAGGTCGTCGAGGGGCTGAACGCCCTCGACATCCCGGCGTTCTCGGTGCAGTACCACCCGGAATCCGCCGGTGGGCCGAATGACGCCAACTACCTGTTCGACCGTTTCCGCGACCTCGTTCTCGAGTCGCTCAGCAAGAAGGGCGCACATGCCTAAGCGCGACGACATCTCCTCCGTCCTCGTCATCGGATCCGGGCCGATCGTCATCGG
>DXAM01000076.1 GCA_019117025.1 Candidatus Microbacterium stercoravium
GGACGTCCTTCGTCTGACCCCGGCTCCGGCAGGGGTTTCCATCTCGCGAGGACTCGTCATGATCGCACGCGCCACCATCGTCCACCACGTGTACGCCGACCGGGGCGATCTGCTGCCGCTGTGCGGCGTCATCCCTGGTCCGGGGGATCCTGGCCTGGGGAGGCTCACCTCTTGGAACACCGGTCACGATCCGATGGTGCTGCGTGCTCACTCCGACATTGGCGGCGATTGCTGCATGGTGTGCCTGGAGTACGCGGTGTCGTTACCGAGCGACGAGAGCGTGTGACTCGAAAGTCGTCGCCCACCACTCAGGCGCGCGACTCCTCACGTCGATAGCTGATGAAGAGAGGAAGCGACGCGACGAGTAGAACGGCGGCCCCGATCCAACCGGTGATGTCGCGCAACTCTGGAGCAACGAAGATCGCGGCAGCGCCGACAGCGACGAGGACTACCGCCAAGGCGCCGTACAAGCGCATCCCGTATAGCGAGATGAACGTGAGGTAATGAGCGCCCACGATGATGAGCGAGGCCGGCATAAACAGCGAAGGTGCGGCGGTACCGAGCGCGATCGCTACGAGGAGCCCGAGGGGCACCGTGAAGGCACTTTGCATCGCCAGGGCAATGGATGGGTGACCCTTCGGCAGAAAAGCCGGACTTCCCATGAGCTTCAACACGAGGGTTGACAACGGAAAAATCAACATGCCGCCGATGAACAGAACGGTTATGGCTGTCGTGATCGACCCCCACTGGTAAACGGCTGAGGCCACTGCCCAGATGAGTGCGGAGACCAGAGGGCCTGAGAAGCCGCCACGGTAGACGCGGCGGACGTCGTGCTGAGCGGCTTTCACGTCCATAACGTCATCCTCGCAGGCCTTCGGTCTTCAGCATCGCCGTGGTAGTCACGAAGGCAGCAGACCAGCCGCTGGCGATGACCGCAAACAACCCGCCGGCTGCGGCCATCTGCGCGCCCGATGCATCGACGACAGCCGAGCTAAACCACACGACAACAGCAGCGACGCCGACGAGCGCAGCAATCGTGACGAGCCGCCGAACCATCCGTGGTCGTCGAACCATGGCACTATCCACGATTCCTCCTCGAGCATCGACCGAACGGTTGTCACCGATCCGTTCCTCACGCCCTCCCGCTCCTGCGGCGTCGCATGCCTCGACCCTACGCCTGCGCTCCCGTTCCGGCTCGTGCGCGGTGCGATGCCGCCGCGTACACGTGCGGCCGTATCTGGAAGAATGGATCCGTGCAGCCGCGCCGACGCGCCGTCGAGAACGCGTCCCGGCTCCATCCGCTCTCTTGCTGACCGCGCGCCGCGCGCCGAACACATCCCGGAGGACCCGTGCGCCGACGCGGCCGTCAGACCATGCCGATGCGATGGGTGTGGTGGATCCCCGTCGTGCTCGTGCTCGTCGTCACCATCGCCGTCGTGACGATTCCGTCCGAGGCCGATCCGCGCGAGCCCGCCGATCCCGGAACCGCCGCCGCGCTGCTCGCCGAGCTCCCCGTCAAAGGATCCGCCCCGGCGAACGACTACGACCGTGTCGGGCACTTCGGCGAGTCCTGGATCGACGTCGACGGAAACGGGTGCGACACCCGCAACGACATCCTGCAGCGCGACCTGACCGACCTCGTGCTCGATGGCCCCTGCATCGTGCTCGCCGGTGAGTTCGCCGATCCGTATACGGGCGATCGCATCGCGTTCGAGCGCGGCGTCGACACGTCGCAGCGGGTGCAGATCGACCACGTCGTCGCTCTCAAAGACGCGTGGCGCACCGGTGCGCAGGATCTTCCGCAGGAGCGGCGGATCGCGCTCGCGAACGATCCGATCAACTTGCGGGCGGCCGACGGATCGGCGAACGGCCAGAAGGGCGACCGCAACGCGGCGTCGTGGCTGCCGAGCAACACGTCGTTCCGGTGCGAATACGTCGCACGCCAGGTGTCGACGAAGGCGGCGTACGACCTGTGGGTGGTGCCCGCCGAGAAGGACGCGATGGAGCGCGTGCTCGCCGCCTGCCCCGACCAGCCCGCGTTCGTGTCGGAGGGGCCCACCGCATCGGTCTCGTACCGCAACTGCGCCGCCGTCCGCGAGGCGGGCGCGGCACCCATCCGCCGCGGCGACCCCGGATACGCGAGCCACCTCGACCGAGACGGCGACGGCATCGGCTGCGCCTGACGCGCGAACCGGGGGATATCCCCCTCCCGTTCCGGCGGTCGGCCCCGCTGTGTTCGCACGCGCGATTCCGTAGCTTTGGAGCATGACCTCGATTCCCGCTCCTCCACCTCGCGTGCATACGCCGCTGCGAATGCTCGGCGCCATCGCACACCTCGTGTTCCTCGGCCTCTACGGAGTCGCCGTGTTCACGGTGCTGTCGGCGCTGCTCGCCACCGGCCTCGGGCTCCTCGTGGTGCTCGGCATCGGGGCGCTGTTCCTGCTCGGGTTCGTCTACCTGCTCTTCGGCGTCGCCTACCTCGAGACGGCGCGCATCGAGGGCCTGTACCAGTTCGGCCTGCCCATGCTGCGGGCCCGGCGCTCGCCGAAGCGCGGCTTCGGCGGCTTCCTGCACACGGTGTGGCTGCAGTTCATCGACGGCGGCATGTGGCGCGCGGTGGCGCACCTCGCGATCGCGACGGTGCTCGGCTGGGTCGCGCTCTTCCTCGTCAGCGGCGTCGTCCGGTCGATCGCGGCCGCGTTCGCTCCGCTGTACGCCCCGGATGGCGTCGCGTCGGCGTTCGGGTTCCGGTATGACGTCGCCGTCGCCCCGGTCGTCGGCACCATCGTCGCCGTTCTCGCCCTCGCCGCTCTCGTGGGGCTCGCGCTGCTGCACGGCGTGCTCGCCCGCGTGCTGATCGCCCCGATCCGCGAAGCGCAGCTCGCCGCCGCCGCCCGCGACGCGACGACCCAGCGCGCCGACGCGATCCGCGCGAGCGATGTCGAGCGCACCCGCATCGAGCGCGACCTGCACGACGGGGTCCAGCCCCGGCTCGTCTCGGTGGGCATGACGCTCGGGCTCGCGCAGCAGAAGATCGACACGGATCCGCAGAGCGCCAAGGATCTCGTCTCCGAAGCGCACACCTCGACGAAGGCCGCGATCACCGAGCTGCGCCAGCTGGCGCGCGGGATCCACGCCTCGGTGCTCGACGACCGCGGGCTCGACGCCGCGCTGAGCGCCGTCGCCAGCAGATCCCACATCCCCGTCTCGGTCGATGTGCGCATGCCGGCGCGCGCGGGCCGCGACGCCGAGGCCGCCGTGTACTTCGCGATCGCGGAGTCGCTCACGAACGCCGCCAAGCACTCCCGCGCCACGGAAGCGCGCGTCACGGTCAGGGCCCGCCCCGACGGCGGCGTGCTGTGGGCGCGCGTCGAGGACAACGGCATCGGCGGAGCGCGCGTGCTCCCCGGCGGCGGCCTCGACGGCATCCAGAACCGAATCGCCGCCATCGGCGGCACCGCCCGGCTCGACAGCCCCGCGGGCGGACCGACCTCCCTGGAAGTGAGCGTGCCATGCGCATCCTGATCGTCGAAGACTCCGTGCTGCTGCGCGAGGGCCTCGTGAGGCTGCTCGCCGACGCCGGCCACGAGGTCGTCGCCGCCCTGCCCGACGCGTCCCGCGCGCTCACCGAGGCCGCGGATCTCGATCCCGACCTCGCGATCGTCGACGTGCGCCTGCCGCCGACGTTCACCGACGAGGGCCTGCGCGCGGCGATCGCGCTGCGCGGGCAGGATCCGTCGCTCGCGGTGCTCGTGTTCTCGCAGTACGTCGAAGAGCGCTACGCGGCCGACCTCATCGCCCAGCCGGGCGGCGCGATCGGATACCTGCTGAAGGACCGGGTCACCGACGTGTCCGAGTTCCTCGAATCGATCGAACGGATCCGCGAGGGCGCCACGGTGCTCGACCCGGAGGTCGTCGCGCAGCTGCTCACCCGCCGCTCGCGCGACGAGCAGATCTCCCGCCTCACCGAGCGCGAGCGCAGCGTGCTCGCCCTCATCGCCGAAGGAAAATCGAACGGCGCGATCTCGCGGATCCTCTTCGTGAGCGAGGGCGCCGTCGAGAAGCACATCACATCGATCTTCTCGAAGCTCGGCCTCGAGCAAGACGACACCGGCAACCGCCGCGTGCTCGCCGTGCTCGCCCATATCGATGCGACCGCCCCGCAGGCCCCCGTCGGGCCGACCGCGCACCAGAACGGAATGAACCGATGACGAACGACACCCTTGCACCGCCCGAGCCTCCGGCCCCGCAGCAGCCCTCGCAGCAGTCGAGCACCGTGCGCTCCGGCACGCGCGCCTTGGCGATCACGATCGGCGTGCTCGGCGGCGGCATCCTGCTGCTCGGCGGCGCCGCGGCCGCGATCGGCGCCGTCGGATCCACGATGTTCTCGGCGTCCGGCGGAACCGGATCCTCGTCTCTGCCGGTCAACGGCGTGGACTCGCTGCGCATCGACGTCGGCGCCGGTGACGTCGACGTCGCCTTCGGCAGCGGATCCGAGGCCCGCCTCGACTACGAGTCGAACGTGGGCGAGTGGGCCTTCGAGCGCGACGGCGACACCCTCGTCGTCTCGTCGCCGCGGCGGTGGTTCGTGTTCTTCGACTGGATCGGCGAGCAGCGGGCGACGCTCGTGCTGCCCGAATCGCTCGAGGGCATCGATGCCGACCTCGAGGTGGCCGCCGGTTCGCTGACGATGGACGGCGCGTTCGGCGATATCGCCTACGACCTGAGCGCGGGGGAGATCGAGCTCGAGGGCTCCGCGACTACGCTCGAGGCCGGGATGTCGGCCGGGAGCAGCACCATCGAGCTCGCCGATCTGGAGACGGCCACGTTCGACGTCTCGGCGGGGAGCGTGTACGGCGACCTGACCGGCGACGCGCCCGACGCGATCGGCATCGACGTCGCGGCGGGATCCGTCGAACTGCAGGTGCCCGACGTGCCGTACCGCGTGAGCATCGATCGCGACATCGGCAACGTCGAGTCGAACGTCGAGCAGAACAACGACGCGCGTCGCACGATCGACGTGCAGATGTCGGCGGGCTACGTCAGTCTCAACGCGGGCTGACGCCCCGACGCGGCACCGAGAAGTGCGGCTCCCGAGCGGGCTGGAGCCGCGCTTCTCGGCGACCCCGTGATTTAAGGGGCAGTGCGCGCGGGCGCTAGGGTGGGCGAGTGATGAATGCCGCGCGTGCCCGAGGTCCGAGGGCGCTTGCGACCTTCGCCGTCATCGGCCTGATCTCGGGCTTCATGTCGGGGCTCTTCGGCGTCGGGGGCGGCACCGTCATCGTGCCGCTGCTCGTCATGATCGCGCTGTTCTCGCAGAAGGTAGCGGCGGGTACGTC
>DXAM01000077.1 GCA_019117025.1 Candidatus Microbacterium stercoravium
GCGATGCCCTTGACGGCGAGATTGTTCGCCTCGGTGCCGCCCGAGGTGAAGACCACATCGCCCGCACGGGCACCGAGGTGTCGCGCGACCCGGCGCCGGGCCTCATCGAGCGCTTCCCTCGCGCGCTCGCCGACCGCGTGCGCGCTCGACGGATTGCCGAACTCGGTCGTGAGGAACGGCGTCATGGCCTCGAGCACCTCGCGGCGCACGGGCGAGGTCGCCGCATGGTCGAGGTAGATCATCCCCACGCGATATCGAGGCCGAGATCGATCGAGCGCGCGGAATGCGTCAGCGCGCCGACCGAGATGACATCGACGCCGGTGGCGGCGATGCCCGCGACGGTGTCGAGGCTCACCCCGCCCGATGCTTCGACGACGGCGCGGCCGGCGACGCGCCGCACGCCCTCGCGCAGATCATCGAGCGAGAAGTTGTCGAGCATGATCGTGTCGATGTCCGCGGCCAGCACCGGCTCGATCTGGTCGATGCGATCGACCTCGACCTCGATGTGCGTGGTGTGCGGCACCCGCTCCCTGGCCTCGCGCAGCGCCTGAGTGATGCTGCGGCCCGCGACCACGGCCAGGTGATTGTCCTTCGCCATCACCGCATCGGAGAGTGAGAACCGGTGGTTGTGCCCGCCGCCCGCGCGCACGGCCTGCCGCTCGAGGGCGCGCAGGCCGGGCGTGGTTTTCCGCGTATCGACGATGCGCGCGTGCGTTCCGGAGACGGCATCGACATACCGCGACGTGAGCGTCGCGACGCCCGACATGCGCTGCGCGAAGTTGAGCGCGACGCGCTCGGCGCAGAGCACTGCGCGCGCGGATCCGCTCACGCGGGCGAGACGATCCCCGGCGGCGAATCGTGCTCCCTCCGCCGCCGAGAGGTCGACGTCGATGGCGGGGTCCGTGATGCGGAAGGCTGCGGCGAACGGTGCCGCGCCGCTGAAGACGCCGTCTTCGCGGGCGACGAGGTCGGCGGTCGCCGTCGCGTTCTCGGGGATGAGCGCCTCACCCGTGATGTCGCCCCACGGGGCGTCCTCCTCGAGCGCGACGCGCACGATCCGGTCAATGGCGAGGGGTGCGAGCATGATGTCTCCTTGTCGGCGCGGTCACACCGCGGCGGGCACGCGGGCGGTGTCTGAGCGGTGGTGGGCGCCGACCGAGTCGGTGCGGGCGCGGGCCGCGCGAACGATCTCGCGCGCGACGGTGAGGAGCCCCCGGTCCTCGATCGACGCGGGGGAGTCGGGTTCGGGAAGCTCCGCCAGCCACTCGTCGATCATGTCCGCGGCGAGGTCGAGGCCTGCAGCGTCGCGTGCGAGCCCGGCCCGCTCCCACATCAGTCGCCGGAGCGCGTCGCGGTCGAACGGCGTGCGGGCAGCGCGGCGGATCCGTGTCGCGCGGGCGCTCACGGCCGAGTTCCGGGGGAGCGCGGGAGGAACGGCCGTCGTCGTGCGCGCACGGCGCACGGCGGCGCGGGCAGCGCGGCCGCCGAACACACCGCCCTCGAGCAGCGAGTTCGACGCGAGCCGGTTCGCGCCGTGCACGCCGGTGCGCGCCGCCTCGCCCGCGGCGTAGAGCCCCGGCAGATTCGTCGCCCCGTCGAGGTCGGTGACGACGCCGCCCATCAGGTAGTGCGCCGCGGGCGCCACCGGAACCGGCTCGCGCGCCCAGTCGAGGCCGCGTTCGCGCAGAGCAGTGCCGATCGTCGGGAAGCGTCGGGCGAGCGCTGCCGGACCGATCGCGGTCGCGTCGAGCATGACCGGTCGGCCGCCCTGCCTCGACATCGCCTCCGCGATCGCCCGCGCCACGACGTCGCGCGGGGCGAGCTCGCCGTCGGGATGCGCGTCGAACGCGAAGCGGCGGCCCGATTCGTCGACGAGCACGGCGCCCTCGCCGCGCACTGCCTCGGAGATCAGGAAGCCGGATCCCGCGGCGAGAACGGTCGGGTGGAACTGCACGAACTCCATGTCGCTCACGCGGGCGCCCGCGCGGATCGCGGCCGCGATCCCGTCGCCGGTCGCCACGGGCGGGTTCGTCGTGCGCGCGTACACCTGTCCGCACCCGCCGGTCGCGAGGATCACGGCGTCTGCGGCCACGTCGACCGTGCGCCCCGAGGGATCCCGCAGCCGCGCGCCGACGACGCGCCCGTCAGTCAAGAGCAGGTCGCACAGCATCGTGTGCTCGCGCACCTCGATGCCCGCGTCGCCCACGGCCGCGACGAGGGCGCGCTCGATCTCGGCGCCGGTGGCGTCGCCGCCCGCGTGCAGGATCCGCGGGAACGAATGCGCCGCCTCGAGGCCGAGACAGAGGCCGCCGTCGGCGTCGCGGTCGAACGCGACGCCGTAATCGCCGCTCAGCCGCGCAACGAGGTCGGCGCCGCCGGAGACCAGGGCATCGACCGCCGCGGGATCCGCGAGCCCGCCCGAGGCGCGCAGCGTGTCGGCGGCGTGCGCCGCGGGCGCGTCGTGGGGCGAGGTGACGGCGGCGATCCCGCCCTGTGCGTGCGTCGTATTCGCATCGGTGATCCCGGCCTTCGTGACGATCGCCGTCTCGGATCCGAGCTCGTGCGCGACGAGCGCCGCGGTGAGCCCGGCGATTCCGGAACCGATGACGAGGATCACGGCTTCGCCCGGAGCATGCGGTCGAGCGCGAGGCGCGCGGGCTCCGCGACGGATCCGGTCACGCGGATCTGATTGACGGTCTCACCGGCGACGAGGCGCTCGAGCACCCATGCGAGGTAGGCGGGGTGGATGCGGTACATCGTCGAGCACGGGCAGACGACCGGATCGAGGCAGAAGATCGTGTGCTGAGGGTGCTGGGCCGCGAGGCGGCGCACGAGGTTGATCTCGGTGCCGATCGCGAACGTCGTCGGCTCGGTCGCGTCCTCGATTGCGCGGCGGATGACGTCGGTCGAGCCCGACTCGTCGGCCGCGTCGACGACCGGCATGGGGCACTCGGGGTGCACGATCACGCGCACGCCGGGGTGCTCGGCGCGGGCCTTGTCGATCTGCGCGGTCGTGAACCGGCGGTGCACGCTGCAGAACCCGTGCCACAGGATGACGCGCGAGTCGTCGAGCTCGGCCTCGGACGAGCCCCCGAGCGGCTGCCGAGGATTCCACATCGGCATCTGCTCGAGCGGCACGCCCATCGCCTTCGCCGTGTTGCGGCCGAGGTGCTGGTCGGGGAAGAAGAGCACGCGGCGACCGCGCGCGAATGCCCACTCGAGCACGGTGCGGGCATTCGACGACGTACATACGATGCCGCCGTTGCGTCCGACGAAGCCCTTGATCGCGGCCGACGAGTTCATGTACGTCACGGGGATCACGGGGACGAGCCCCTCGGCGTCGGGCTCGTCGAGCGGGCCGAACACGTCTTCGAGCTGCTCCCAGCACTCCTCGACCTCGTCGATCGAGGCCATGTCGGCCATGGAGCATCCGGCGCCGAGGTGCGGCAGGATCACCCGCTGATCGGGCCCGGAGAGCAGGTCGGCGGTCTCGGCCATGAAGTGCACGCCGCAGAACACGATCGCTTCGGCTGAGGGATGCTCGCTCGCCGCGCGCGCCAGCTGGAACGAGTCGCCGACGTAGTCGGCGTACGTCACGATCTCGTCGCGCTGGTAGAAGTGCCCGAGCACCACCACGCGGTCTCCGAGCGTCTGCCTCGCCGCGCGGATGCGCGCGTCCAGCTCATCGTCGCTCGCAGCGCGGAGGTCGGCGGGCAGCTCGCCCTGCGTGGGGGCGACGTCGGGGAACGGATCTGCAGAGGAGGATCCGGGGCCGTATCCGGGCGTGCTGTCGAACGTCCACGGCGCCTCCGCCAGGTCGGCGGAGCACGAATCAGCGGGGGCAGCCGCGATCGCGCGGGCGACGGAGGCGTCGACCTCGAGGGTGATCCGGGTGGCGGGCATGGTGCTCCTCGGTCGGTTAAGGTTGCGGAGACCATAACCATATCGAATCTTAAGGTGCTGTCGACCTTAACCCGTGCGTCTGGGGTCAGACTCCGGCAGCGCGGAGCGCCGGCAGGATCCGCGTCGTCATGAGCGGTGCGAGGTCGTCCGACAGCGGGGCATCCGGTGCCACCCAGCGGATCTCCTCGATCTCGGCCGCGGGCTCCGACACCTCGACCGGCGGATGCGTGAACACCGTGCCGCGCACCGCGTACCCGTCCTCGTTCGCGGCCGGCGCCTCGAAGACTCCGAGCAGGCGCATCCGCGTCGGATCCAGTTCGACGCACAGCTCTTCGCGGATCTCACGGATCGCCGCGTCGACGGCGCTCTCGCCGGGATCCGGCTTGCCACCGGGCTGCATGAACATGTGCGTTCCGCGTTTGCGCACGGCGAGCACCTGCCCCGTGAGGGTGTGGCGCAGTACGACGGCGCTGACGTGGATCCGTTTCGCGACGTGGTCGATCATCGCCCGAACCGCGCCGTTCCCTTGTGCACGAGCGCCTCATGGATCCGCTCGCGCATGTCGTCGTTCACGCCCGCCGCGTCGAGCTCGTCGATCGGGCACCACCACGCGCGCGTGTTCTCGCCGTCGGCGGGGTGCGGATCCGTGTCGTCGTCGGTCGACAGGCGCACGACGATGTCGAGGTACTGCGCGCGATCGCCGTTCACGTGCTGCATCGGCGGGAGCGCGTGCACCCACACGAGTGCGTCCGCGCGCGCCCGCAGGCCCGCCTCCTCGGCGACCTCGCGGACGGCGGCCACCGTCGGATCCTCTCCGGGATCCACGATGCCGGTGATGGGCGTGACCCTGCCGTTGTCGGCGCGTTCGACGAGGAGCACCTCGTCGCCCCTCACCACGAC
>DXAM01000078.1 GCA_019117025.1 Candidatus Microbacterium stercoravium
TGGCGTGCTCACGAGCACCCGAACCGAGAACGAGGATCTTCACCCCTCCAGGGTACCGGCGGGCGCGCATGCACATCTACGGCAGAAGGTGCGGCCGGCAGCAGGAGCCGACCGGCTCGGCGCCAACCGGCCCCGAATTGCCGTAGTCGTGCGCCGGCGGAGCGGGAGAGCGCGGCAGAATGGGCACCATGGCCCGCAAGATCGATACGTCGGATGGCCGCGCCGCGCTCGACGCGGCTCGCGGCGAGGCGCCGGCGCGCACCGCGACCGCCACCGCCGTGCGCTACCTGCTGCAGCTCGTCGAGGAGAAGGCCCCCGGCAAGAGCGTCGAGGTGCGCGTTCCGCCGTTCGGTGCCGTGCAGGTGATCCAGGGCCCCGCCCACACGCGCGGCACCCCGCCCAACGTCGTCGAGACGGACGCGGCCACGTGGATCGCGCTCGCCACGGGCGCCGAGAAGTGGGCCGACGCGATGGCTGCCGGGCGCATCTCCGCATCCGGGGTGCGTGCCGACATCTCCGACCTTCTTCCCGTCAGGTGGTGAGGGAATGCCCCGACCGCTCCCAGGGTGCGGTGGAAGAATGAGGACATGGAAGACGCGCATGCTGACGACGGGGCCGCTCGCGTGACGAATGCGCCCGCCTCGACCGTGACGATCCGTCGCTCACCGAAGTACGGCATCTTCCTTGCGCTGGGCGTCGCGGTGGGCATCATCGCCGCGATCGTTCTCACGATGGTGTTCGACGGCACGAGCGAGCCCAGCCGCTACACCGAGGTGACGTACTCGCTCACGCAGACGTTCGGGTTCGTCCTGCTCTGGTGCATCCCCGCGGGCATCGCACTCATGATGATCTTTGCGATGATCCTCGACCGCGTCAGTTCGCGGCACCTGCGCGAGGCGACCGTGCAAGTCGACCTCGTCGACGAACGGTAACCTGGAAGCGTGACCTCTCCCTCTTCGCCCGGCGAGACGCCGCGCTCCACCTATTCCGAAGCCGGCGTCGACACGGCGGCCGGTGATCTCGCCGTCGAACTCATGAAATCCTCCGTCCGTGCGACGCACGGGCCCGAGGTTCTGGGCGGTGTCGGCGGCTTCGCCGGCCTGTTCGACGCGTCGTTCCTGAAGCAGTACCGCCACCCGCTGCTCGCGACGAGCACCGACGGCGTGGGCACGAAGGTCGCGATCGCGCAGGCGATCGACAAGCACGACACGATCGGCCAGGATCTCGTGGGCATGGTCGTCGACGACATCGTCGTCACGGGCGCGAAGCCCCTGTTCATGACCGATTACATCGCGACCGGCAAGGTCTACCCCGAGCGCGTCGCCGATATCGTGCGCGGCATCGCTGAGGCGTGCAGCGCAACGGGTACGGCGCTCGTCGGCGGCGAGACGGCCGAGCACCCGGGCCTCCTCGGTCCCGACGACTACGACGTTGCGGGCGCCGCGACGGGCGTCGTCGAGAAGGACGACATGCTGGGCGCGCACCTCGTGCAGCCCGGCGACGCGGTTCTTGCGCTGGCCTCGAGCGGCATCCACTCCAACGGATACTCGCTCGTGCGCCACATTCTGAAGAACGCCGGCCTCGGCTACGGCGACCGATCCGACGACCTCGGAGCCACGTGGGGCGAGGCGCTCCTCGAGCCCACCCGCCTGTACACGCTGCAGCTGCTGAACCTCATTGCCCGCGTTCCCGGATCCGTTCACGCGCTGAGCCACGTGACCGGCGGTGGCATCGCGGCGAACCTCGCGCGCGTGCTCCCGAAGGGCACATGGGCCGACGTCGATCGCTCGACGTGGAGCCCGAGCCCGGTCTTCCGCACGCTCAGCGACGTGGCGGGCACCACGCTCGAGTCGAGCGAGGGCACGTGGAACCTCGGCGTGGGATTCTTCGCCGTCGTCGCGCCTGAGGCCGTCGACGAGGCGATCTCGTCGCTCCGGGCCGATGGCATCGCGTCGTGGCAGGCGGCCACCGTGCAGTCGGGCGAGGCGCCCTCAGCCGATTACGAACAGGGCGCGAAGGGCGTGGACGGCGGCGCCGTGCGCCTCGTCGGCCAGTACTCAGACGGAGCGAAGTAACCAGCACATGTGCGGCATCGTCGGTATGGTCGGTCGCGGCCATGTGAACCAGGACATCTACGACGCTCTTCTCCTGCTGCAGCACCGCGGCCAGGATGCCACCGGCATCTCGACGGCCGAGCCGTCGGGCGTGATGCACACGGTGAAGAACCACGGCATGGTGCGCGAGGCGTTCCGCACGCGCGACATGCGCACGCTGCTCGGCAACGTCGGCCTCGGCCACGTGCGCTACGCCACGCGCGGCACCGCGTCGAGCGAGGAAGAGGCGCAGCCCTTCTACGTGAACGCGCCGTACGGCATCACGCTGATCCACAACGGCAACCTCACCAACACGCGCGAGCTGACCGAGGAGATGGCGAAGAAGGATCGCCGTCACCTGAACTCGTCGAGCGACACCGAGCTGCTGCTCAACGTGCTCGCGAGCGAGCTGCAGCAGACGACGAGCGCGGTCGACCTGGATGCCGATCGCATCTTCCAGGCGGTCGCGCGCACGTACAAGCGCATCGAGGGCGCGTACGCGGTCGTGTCGTTCATCGCCGGGTACGGCCTGCTGGCGTTCCGGGATCCGTTCGGGATCCGTCCGCTGATCCTCGGCCACCGCACGGCGGCCGACGGCGGCGACGAGTGGGTCGTCGCGAGCGAATCGCTCGTGCTCGAGAACGCCGATTACGAGGTCGTGCGCGAAGTCGCGCCGGGCGAGGCCGTCTTCATCACGCACGACGGGCGGCTGTTCAGCCGCGAGTGCGCGGAGGATCCCATCCTCGCGCCGTGCTCGTTCGAGTACGTCTACCTCGCGCGTCCCGACTCGATCATGAACGGGCAGAGCATCTACGAGTCGCGCCTGCGCATGGGCGAGAAGCTCGCGGTGACGATCGCCAAGCACATCCCGGTCGAAGAGATCGACGTGGTCATGCCGATCCCCGATTCGTCGCGTCCCGCCGCGATGGAGGTTGCGCGCGTGCTGGGCATCGAGTACCGCGAGGGCTTCTACAAGAACCGCTACGTCGGCCGCACCTTCATCATGCCGGGCCAGGAGACGCGCAAGAAGAGCGTGCGTCAGAAGCTCAACGCCATGTCGACCGAGTTCCAGGGCAAGAAGGTGCTGCTGATCGACGACTCGATCGTGCGGGGCACGACGAGCAAGCAGATCATCCAGATGGCGCGCGACGCGGGCGCCGTCAGCGTGACCTTCGCTTCGGCGGCGCCGCCCGTGAGGTACCCGCACGTGTACGGCATCAACATGCCCTCGGCGACCGAGCTCATCGCGCACGGTCGGACGATCCCCGAGATCGGCCAGGAGCTGGGCGCCGACCACATCGTCTTCCAGGAGACGGAAGACCTCAAGGCGGCCATCGTCGAGGGGAGCGCGGTCGGCGGCGTCAC
Source organism: Candidatus Microbacterium stercoravium (assembly GCA_019117025.1). GTDB lineage: Bacteria > Actinomycetota > Actinomycetes > Actinomycetales > Microbacteriaceae > Microbacterium > Microbacterium stercoravium. Next base: position 3,459 of record DXAM01000078.1, read on the forward strand.
GCTCGACGACGTCGACATGAGCTGCTTCGACGGCAACTACGTCACCGGCGCCGTGAGCGACGAGTATCTGGAGTGGGTCGCGGCGACGCAGACGTCGTAGCCGTATCCGAAAGGCGCCGGTCACCCCGCAGGGTGACCGGCGCCTTTGCGTATGTGCGGGAATGTGCCGGATCAGGTATCGATCGAGGCGCCGCGCACGATGCCGAGGATCCCCATGACGACGAGCGAGGCACCGACGAAGATCCAGAGCCACAGCGCCGACAGGAGCGGTGAGGCCACGACGAAGGCACCCGCGAGCACGCTTACGATGCCGTAGAAGATCGACCAGCCCTTGTGGGTCTTGGTCGCTCCGGGGAGGGCTCCGTCCTTCACCCCGAGCGAGAACAGCGCGACCACGCCGTCGATGATCCACGCCGCGCCGATGAGGGTTGTGACGATCACCGCGAGCAGCAGCGTCGACTCGCTGAGATTGCCGAATGCGCTCGCGCCCGCGGCGAGGAACACGAGGCCGAGAACGATCAGTCCTGCGCGCGTCCAGCCGCCGATCCCCTTCGAACGGATGCCGTTCACGAGGCTCAGCGCGCCGGCGATGATCGCGTAGATCGCGATGACGACGGTCACTGCCATCGCCGACTTCGCCGGCCAGACGAGCACGACGATGCCGAAGATGAGCGACGTGATCCCGCTGACGAGGATGACCGTTCGGAGGCTCTTGAGGATCCCGAACTCTGATGCGCTGGAGACGGTGTTCATGGCTCGAGGCTACCGCGCGCAGGCGGCAGCCTCGAGAGGGCTCACGCCCGGTCCGCCCACTCGTGGAGCGCGTCGCGCACGAACCCCGCTCCGTCGGATCCGCCGTAGTTCGCCCCGAATCGCGGGTCGGCGACGTACATGTCTCCGAGACCGCGCACGTAGGCGACGACCTGCGCCGGATCCGCGGCCGGGGTGCCGGGCACTCCGCGCAGCCAGGCGACGTGACGCTCGGCCAGGGCCTGCGCCTCGTCCGACGCGGGATCCGTGCCGCGCTCGGCCGCGTCGGCCCAGTCGGCCGAGAGCTGCGCCGTCTCCCGCTGGAATGCGGCGCGCTGGTCGTCGCCCATGCTGCGCCACCAGCGGTCGGACCTCGCGTAGGCGTCCGCTCCCCAGCGCTGCGTGACCTCGTCCTTGTACTGGGTGTGGTCGAATCCGTCGAACATGTTCTCGTTCATGGGCTGTTCTCCTCTTTCCAATGCGTTGACCGTCTGGGCCACCGCGGCGATTTGCCGCGCCAATCGGTCCTGTTCCGTATGAAGCCACTCGAGGTGCGTGCGCAGGGCCGTCGCCTCGTCGCCGTGAGCGTTCAGGGCGTCGGCGATCTGCGCCAGCCCGAGCCCCAACTGCCGCAGCAGGAGGATCCGCTGCAGTCGTATGAGCTCGGCGGACCCGTAGAGGCGGTACCCGTTCGCTCCCGTGCGCGCCGGACGCAGCAGTCCGATGCTGTCGTAGTGGCGCAGCGTGCGGCTCGTGGTGCCCGCGAGGCGGGCGACCTGCTGGATCGGCATCTCGTTCATGTCCCCCACGTTAGAAGTTGACGCAGCGTCAAGGTCAAGCCGCACATCCTGAGAGTTCCTCGACAGCGCTGGCCAAACGCGATACATCGTGTTTTACTCGAGCTATATCTCGAGTTGGGAGAAGACATGGTCAACGAGAAATGGGTCATCCATCCGGGTGAGACGCGCGTCATCGATGTCGCCGACATCACGCGCCTGAAGGCGGCGCTCGTCGGCGGCCAGATCGACATCGTCGCGCACGACGAGGATCACGTCCGCGTCGAGGTGCACAGCGTCGCCGTGAAGGATCTGCGGATCGAGGTCACGGGCGCAGAGCTCGAGATCGATCACCCGCAGCTGCGGTGGGACAACTTCATCAAGGCGTTCGGGCACTTCGGATCCTCCGGGCCCCGCGCGGAGATCTCCGTCGCCGTGCCGCGACGGGTCGAGCTGTCGCTCGGCGTCGTCTCCGCGAGCGCCCTGGTCGCGGGTCTCGAGGCCGACGCCACGATCAACGCGGTCTCGGGCGACGTTCTGGTCGACGGGCTCGCGGGCAGCCTCAATACGCACGCGGTCTCGAGCGATGTGCAGGTGCGCGGATTGGCCGGGCGCTTCTCGAGCGACATGGTCTCGGGCAACATCGCCGTCTCGGGCGAGGTGACGAAGACCGACATCAACACGGTCTCGGGCTCGGTGTTCATTGACGCTGAGGGTGCGCTGCAGACCGCCGAATTCAACTCGGTCTCGGGCGCGGTCACGCTGCGCCTCGACGACGAGTACCCCGCCCAGTACAGCGTGCACTCGATCAGCGGTCGTGTGCAGATCGACGGCGTTTCGCGCTCGAAGAACTATTCCGGTCACGCCGGAGCGCTCTCGGGAATGTTCGTCGACATGCGGGCGAACTCGGTGTCCGGTGATGTCTCGGTGCTGCGCCGCGGCGGCGGAACGCCGTCAGGCGGCGTCGACACCGAGGTCGAGTGGCCGAACGGGGGTGTGCGCTGATGCCTCCCGTCTTCAGCCACGGCGACCTGCGCCTGTACCTGCTGAGCCTGCTCGACGAGAAGCCGATGCACGGGTACGGCATCATCCAGGCCCTCGGCGAGCGCACGGGCGGAACGTACACGCCGAGCGCGGGCACGATCTATCCGCGCCTCGCGAAGCTCGAAGACGAGGGCCTCGTCACGAAGACGCAGGACGGCCGCACAGCGGTCTACGAGATCACCGATGCCGGTCGCGCCGAGGTGCGCGAGCGGGCCGACGAGATCGACGGGATCCAGAGCGGCCTATCCGACTCGGTGCGGATCATCGCCGACGGTGTGCGGCAGAACGTGCGCGAGGCGATGAAGAGCCTTCGTGCGGATCTCGCCGCCGCGGCCAGCGCTCCCGTAGACGAGCCGCCGCAGCAGGAGGATCCGCGCCAGGCGGCGCGCGCGCAGCAGGCGCGGGCCGAGGCGGCGCTGAACGCGTTCCGCGGCACCGTGCGTGCCGACCTGCGCACGCACGTCGCGCGCGGCGGAACCTTGGCGGCCGAGACCGTCGACGGCCTCCAGCGCGACCTCGACGCGGCATCCGCTCGCCTGCGCGCCGCCCTCGGCGGGTAGCGCGTCTGGAAGGTCGCCGAGAGTCGCTGCGTGCGGTGCCGCCGACGCAGCGACTCTCGGCGACCCGTTTCACTCAGGCGGCCCGGCGTAAACTCGTCGGATATGGCGCGTCTGCAGAATCCTCCGAAATGGCTGCGGATCGCCGTCTGGGGCATCGCCTGCATCGCCTATCTCGCCGCGATCATGTCGCGCACGTCACTCTCGGCGACGGCGGCGATCGCCAGTGACCGATTCGAGCTGACGAGCGGCGATCTCGCGACGTTCGGCATTCTGCAGCTGCTCGTGTACGCCGGAGCCCAGATCCCGGCCGGAATGCTCATCGACCGCCTCGGCGGCCGCGCCGTCGTGCTGAGCGGCCTCGTCATCGTGGCCGGCAGCCAGCTGCTCATCGGCTTCGGTGAGACCTTCTCCGCGCTGCTCATCGCCCGCGCGTTCGCGGGGCTGGGTGACGCCCTGATCTTCCCCTCCGCCGTGCGCCTCACGGCGGTCTCGCTCCCGACGCGGTGGATCTCGATCGGCACCCAGATGATCGGCGTCATCGGAAACTTCGGCATGGTCGTCACGGCGACCCCGCTCGTTCTGCTGGTCGACGCCGCCGGGTGGCCCGCGGGCTATGCGTACATGGCCGCGTTCACGGGCGTCGTCGCGCTCGTCGCGTTCGGCATCCTGCAGGGGATGGGGCGGGATCCGTCGCGCACTGCGAGCGGCGAGGGGCTCGGATCCGTGCTGCGCGGCACGCTGGTGTCGCTGCGCCAGGGAGGCGCCTGGCTCGCATTCACGGCTCACCTCATGACGTCGGCCGCGTTCACCGCGTTCGTCGTCACATGGGGACCGCTGTTCCTGCAGCACGGCGCCGGGCTCGACGCGTCGGGGGTCGGCATGTACCTGCTCGCCATCCCGTTCGTCGGCATGGTCGCCGGAACCCTGCTCGGCCGTGTGCTCGTCGGGCGGCCGCGCCTGCGTTCGCGCGTGCTCGTGGGGTCGGTGCTGTCGCAGATGACGGCGTGGATCCTCGTGCTGGTCTGGCCGGCGCCGACGCCGATCGTTCTGCTGGCGCTGCTCGCCCTCGTCACCGGCGTGGGCGGACCGGCATCGCTCACCGCGTTCGACATCTCGCGCGAGATCATCTCGGGCAATCTTGCGGCCCGGGCCAACGGCATCGTGAACACCGGCGGGTTCTCGGGCGCCCTCGTCATCATCTGGCTCACGGGCGCGATGCTCACGCTGCAGGGCGCGACGACGCCCGACGACTACTCGATGGCGAGCTTCGGGATCGCGTTCATCCCGATGCTGGTGCTGCTCGCGGTCGCCCTGATCGTCTACCTGATTCTGGACCGGCGCTACGGGCCGGTGAAGAAGTAGCCGGAGCGCACGCGACAGGCGCCGCAGGTGATCCCCTGCGGCGCCTGTCGCGTGAACGAGCTGTTATACCCTCGCGGACTCGTCGTCTTCGTCTTCGCTGTTGTACATATCACTCCAGCGGTCGACATACTGATCCTCGTCGTGATGCGTCAGCTCACGCTCGAGCGCGGCATAGTCCACGGTGGGACTAAACGACTTCAATTCACGAGCGAGCTTGGTGTGCTTCGCCTTCTGACGGCCACGCCCCATAGCGCGTCGACCCCCTTTTAACGTCGATCTGGTGGGTGAACTAGCAAACCCTATTCAGATACATGCTTTCATGGCACCCGGATAAACACCGGAAAGAGTAAGCTTCAGGGTACCACGGGGCCTGAACCGCGGGCTCCGCCGGCGGGAAGGACGCAGTCATGTCTGACGCTCAGAACACCTCCGACACGCCTGAGGCGGTGCCGCACGGCGCCGTCATCGCCGCGATCATCCCGGATGCCCCCGCGCGCGTCGTCACCGAAGCGGCGCGCTACGCCAAGCTGCACGGGGTGCCGCTCGTCGTCGTCCACGTAGACGTGACGCGATTCGTCACGTACGAGGATCCCGACGGCGCGCCCCATACCGCACCCATCGACATCAACATCGACGCCGGCGTCGAAGAGCTCGCCGAGGTGAAGGCCCAGGTCGAGAAGGCCCTCGCCGGTCAGGGCGTCGAATGGTCGACGACGCAGCTGGTCGGCGATCCGGCGCTCGCGATCAAGCACTTCGCGAACAAGATCGACGCCCCGCTCATCGTGATCGGCACGCGCAAGCGCGGGTTCGGCGAGTCGCTCCGCGAGTTCTTCACCGGATCCGTCGCGGCGCGCCTCTCGCACCGCCAGCATCGCCCGCTGCTCGTCGTGCCGCTCGGCGAGCCGATCGATGATGACGCACCAGTGTTCGGCGACGCGTGAGGCGTCATACCAGGGTCTGACATCTCGCGATTCGAGGCGAGTGCATAGCGAGTTCGTGACACACTGACAAGCGCGGATACATCTGTGTATCGAAGCTGCCAGCACTCGAGGGATCCCCTGTGTCAAAACTCTCCGTCCTCAGCCTGAAGAACCGCGCGCTCATCGCGCTCATCACGATCTGCGTGGCGATCGTCGGCGGAGTGTCGCTGACGAGTCTGAAGCAGGAGCTGATCCCGACGATGGAGCTGCCCGCGCTCATCGTCTCGACCTCGTACCCCGGCGCCTCGCCCGAGGTCGTCGAAGAAGACGTGTCGACCCCGATCGAAGAGGCGATCCAGGCCGTGCCCGGCCTCGAATCGTCGTCGGCGACGAGCTCGTCGAACATGTCGATGGTGCAGGCGATGTTCGACTACGGCACCGACATGGCCACGGCCGAGCAGAAGATGCAGCAGGCCATCAGCCGCATCAGCGGCAGCCTGCCCGAGTCGGTGGATCCGCAAGTCGTCGCGCTGTCGCTCGACGAACTCCCCGTGGTGCAGGTCGCCGTGTCGGGATTCGAAGACGCCGCGACGGCGAAGGACGACCTCGAGAACATCGTCATCCCCGAGATCGAAGACGTCGAGGGCGTGGGATCCGCGTCGGTGGCCGGCGCGACGGGCGAGCGCGTGACGATCACGCCCGTGCCCGGAAACCTGCAGAAGGCCGGTGTCACGCAGCAGGCGATCAACGATGCGCTCGAGCAGAACGGCAATCTCTTCCCCGGCGGCAACATCACCGAAGACGGCGAGACCCTCACGGTGCAGACCGGCGTGAAGCTCACGTCGGTCGAGGAGATCCGCGACCTGCCGCTCATCTCGAACGCTGAGCCCGAGGTCGACCCCGAGACGGGCGAGGTGACCCAGCCCGAGACGTACACGATCGCCGACGTCGCCCAGGTCGAGGTCGAAGACGACCCGGTCACATCGATCTCGCGCGTCGACGGGCAGGACGCGATCTCGATCGCCGTCACGAAGCTGCCCGACGGCAACACGGTCGAGGTCTCCGAGGGGGTGCTCGCCGCGCTCGACGACGCGCAGGAGCAGCTCGCGGGCGTCGACTTCACGGTCGTGTTCGATCAGGCTCCCTTCATCACGCAGTCGATCGAGACCCTCGCGGTCGAGGGACTGCTCGGCCTCGTGTTCGCGGTCATCGTGATCCTCGTCTTCCTCATGTCGATCCGCTCGACGCTCGTGACGGCGATCTCCATCCCGACGAGCGTGCTCGTGACGTTCGCGAGCATGCAGGCCTTCGGATACTCGCTGAACATGCTCACGCTCGGCGCGCTGACGATCTCGATCGGTCGCGTCGTCGACGATTCGATCGTCGTGATCGAGAACATCAAGCGGCACTACGTCGAGGGATCCGACAAGGGCGATGCGATCCGCCTCGCCGTGCGCGAGGTCGCCGGCGCCATCACGGCATCGACGATCACGACGGTCGCGGTGTTCCTGCCGATCGTCTTCGTCAGCGACATGGTCGGCGAGCTGTTCCGGCCGTTCGCGATGACCGTGACGATCGCGATGCTCGCGTCGCTGCTCGTCGCACTCACGATCGTGCCCGTGCTCGCGTACTGGTTCATGAAGCCGGGCAAGCCGCTCATCACGGATGACGGCGCGCGGATCGATCCCGAGCATCCCGATGCGCCGAAGACGCGCCTGCAGAAGGCCTACCAGCCGATCCTCGGATGGACGCTGCGGCACTCGTGGTCGACGCTCGCGATCGCGGTCGTCGTGCTGATCGGCACGATCGCGCTCGCGCCGCTCATGAAGGTGAACTTCCTCGGCGATACCGGCCAGAACTCGCTGACCGTGACGCAGGATCTGGGCGACACGGCCAGCCTCGATGCGCAGGACGACGCGGCGAGCGAGCTCGAGGGCGTGCTCGCCGATGTCGACGGGGTCGACACCGTGCAGGTGACGATCGGATCCGGTTCGGGCGGCGGCATGGAGAGCCTGTTCATGGGCTCGGGCATCACGTACTCGGTGATGACGGATCCCGATGCCGACCAGGAGCAGATCAAGACCGATCTCGAAGACGCCGTCGCCGATCTCTCGGGCGCGGGCGAGATCACGGTGCAGGCGGCCGCGGGCATGGGCATGTCGAGCGACATCGCCGTGAACGTCGAGGGCGCGAATGACGACGACGTGCGCGCGGCGACCGAAGAGCTGCTCGACGCGCTCGAGGGGCGCGACGGGATCGCGACGCCGACGAGCAACCTCGAGGAGGCGATGCCGTACATCGCCGTCGACGTCGACCGCCAGAAGGCCGGCGAGGCGGGGCTCAGCGAGGCGGCGGTCGGGTCCATGGTGAACGCCGCGATGCAGCCGTCCGACGCGGGATCCATCGAGCTCGAGGGCACATCGACGACCGTGTACATCGCGAGCGACGACCCGCCGGCGACGGTCGATGAACTGCGCGCGCTCGAGATCCCGACCGCGACCGGCATGGTCGAGCTGAAGGACCTCGCGACGGTCGAGCAGAGCTCCAGCCCCGCGTCGATCACGACGCAGAACGGTCTGCGCACGGCGACGATCACCGTCACGCCGGCGAGCGACAACCTCGCGGAGGCCACGACCTCGGTGCAGGCGGCGATCGACGAGACCGAGCTGCCCGAGGGCACGCGCGCGTCGATGGGCGGCGTCGCCGAAGACCAGGCGTCGGCGTTCGAGCAGCTGGGCCTGGCGATGCTCGCCGCGATCCTCATCATCTACATCGTGATGGTCGCGACGTTCAAGTCGCTGCGCCAGCCGCTGCTGCTGCTCGTGTCGGTGCCGTTCGCGGCGACCGGCGCGATCCTGCTGCAGATCGTGTCGGGCGTGCCGCTCGGCGTGGCCTCGCTGATCGGTGTGCTGATGCTGATCGGCATCGTGGTGACGAACGCGATCGTGCTCGTCGACCTGGTGAACCAGTACCGCTCGCGGCACGGCCTGAGTGCGCACGACGCGACGATGGCCGGAAGCTCGATGCGTCTGCGGCCGATCCTGATGACGGCGCTCGCCACGATCTTCGCGCTCACGCCGATGGCGCTCGGCATCACCGGGCACGGCGGGTTCATCTCCCAGCCGCTCGCGATCGTCGTGATCGGCGGCCTCGTCTCGTCGACGTTCCTCACGCTCATCGTGCTCCCGACGCTGTACAACCTCGTCGAGGGTGCGAAGGAGCGGCGCCAGCGCCGACGCGGCGGCCCTGCTCCCGCAGGTCCGTCCGACGGCCCCGGTGGGCAGCCCGGGGAAGCAGGACCATCCGATGACGCGGGCTCGCAGCCCGGCGAGGTCACGCCGGATCCCGCCCCGCGCTCGGAAGCGCCCATCGGGCAGGCGCCGTCCTCAGAACAGGCTGGGCCGACGGCCTCCACAGCGGTGATCCATCGCGAACCGCAGCAGGCCATCCCCGTTGGCTACGACGCCGCGCAGACCGTCGTCGACGTGCACCAGCCCGGTGCGCCCGAGGGATCCGCCCCGATCGTCACGGTTCGCGTGCAGATGCCCGAGGCCACCTCGGGGATCCCCACGGCCCCGCCCCTGCGCCGCCGCCGAAGCTGAGCCATTCGCGCGGAGTTGAGCCATATCTGCGGAGCAGAACTCGAGTTGCTTCCGCAGATATGGTTCATCTCCGATGTTGTGGCGCGGTGGCGCTCATTCGGCGCGGGTCCCGAGGGTCGAGCCATTCGCGCGGAGTTGAGCCATATCGGCGGAGCAGATTCTGGGTTTCCTCCGTAGTTGTGGCTCTTCTCCGCGCCGGCGTCTCGCGCTGTCGCCCGTGGGGTCAACGCGTTCACAGGCCGCGAGTTCACGAAGTTATCTGAGGATCAGCGGATCCCGTCCTGCACGCAGCGCGCGGATCCGGCATCGTCACTCGGCATGGACATCGAAGCGATCGTGCATCGCGCAGGCGGCGTGATGCCGACGAAGGATCTGATCGACGGCGGGGCCTCGAACGCGCGCATCAAACGCGAGGTTGCCGCGGGGAGATTGCTGCGCCCGAGTCGCGGGTGGATCTCATTGCCGGGTGCCGATCCCGTGCTCGTGCGCGCCGCCCAGTCCCGGGTCGTGCTGACCTGCGTGACGGCGGCCGCGCGGCGCGGGCTGTGGGATGTCGGAGACGATGCATTCCACGTGTCGGTGGCTCCGCATTCTCGCCCCGTCGGCGAGATCCGCGCGAGGGTGCACTGGTGCGAGCCGATGATCCCGCGCGCACCGGGCACGCTGGTCGATTCGATGCCCAATCTGCTCGCGATCGTCGCGGACTGCCAGCCGTATGAGCAGGCGCTGACGATCTGGGAGTCGGCGATCCGGCGCCAGCAGATGGTTCCCGAGACGATGCGCACGCTGCCGCTCTCCGCGCGCGGGCAGCGCATACTCGAGGACGCTCGGCCGTTCGCAGACGAGGGCACCGAGTCGATCCTGTTCGTCCGCCTGCGGTGGTTGGGGCTGCCGATGCGACGCCAGGCGATGATCCTCGGGCATCGGGTCGACCTGCTGATCGGCGACCGCCTCGTGATCCAGATCGACGGCGGGCACCATGTCGACCAGCAGCGTACGAGTGATAACAAGCACGACGCACGACTGCGGATCGCGGGGTACCACCCGATCCGCATCTCGTACTGGCAGCTCATGCACGAGTGGCACGTCGTACAGGAGCTGATTCTCGATGCGATCGCGCGGGGGCTTCACCTCGCTGCGTGAGTGAGCCGCTCGCGCGGAGATGAGCCACAACCGCGGAGGAAATCAGGATCTGGATCCGCAATTGCGGCTCATCTCCGCGATACGGGCGCGCAGGGGCCATGCCCGCACCTCATCCACACATACCCTGAGTTCTCCCAGGCCCGCAATGTAACGTGGAAAGGTCGGCTGAGGGATACCGCGTCGTAAACGCGGGTGTTTATGTGTCCTGTCATGGCCGCATAACACCTACGGAAGGTGCGTGTATTACGCATGCCCAAAAACAAGATGCCTTCGGGCGGACGCCCCGCGAAGAACTTCGACCCGAAGTACGCCTCCAAGGGCGGATCCCGCAAGCCGCGCTGGAACCGCGACGACCGCGACCAGCGACAGGGCGCTCCCCGCGAAGGCGGCTTCCGCCGCGATGACCGCGGCGCACGCGACGCAGGCGGTGAGCGCCGTTTCGACGGCAACCGCGGCGGTCGTTCGTTCGGTCGCGATGACCGCGGCGGATCCGAGCGCGGCGCACGTCGCTTCGACGACAACCGCGGTGGACGCACGTTCAACCGCGACGACCGCGGCGGACGCTCGTTCGACCGTGACAACCGGGGCGGTTACAACCGCGATGACCGCGGCGGTCGTACGTTCGACCGTGACAACCGCGACAGCCGTGGCGGCTACAACCGCGACAACCGCGGAGCGCGTTCGTTCGATCGCGACAACCGCGGGGGTTACAACCGTGACGACCGCGGCGGCTTCAACCGAGACAACCGTGGCGGCTACAACCGCGACGACCGCGGCGGCCGTTCATTCGATCGCGACAACCGCGGCGGCTACAACCGTGACAACCGTGGCGGTTTCACCCGCGACGACCGCGGCGGCCGTTCGTTCGACCGCGACAACCGCGGCGGCTACAACCGCGACGACCGCGGCGGCTTCAAGCGTGACGACCGGGCACCGCGCCGCTTCGACCGCGATGACCGCGCGCCCCGTCGTTTCGACGACAAGCGCGACGATCGCGCGAAGTCGGGCGGACGCCCGCAGCACGACGGTGAGCGCACCTGGCAGGATCGTCGCGAGACGCCGCAGCGCACCGCGAAGCAGGAGGCGCACATCGACGTCGTGCATGAGCGTCTCGCGGCCGACTCGGTAGCCGCCGAACAGGTCGAGGGTCAGAGCTTCAGCGACCTCGGTCTCGGCGACAACATCTGCCGCGCGCTCGCCGAGCTCGGGGCGGCCAGCCCGTTCCCGATCCAGGCGGCGACCATCGGCCCGATCCTCGAGGGCAAGGA
>DXAM01000079.1 GCA_019117025.1 Candidatus Microbacterium stercoravium
CTGCGGAACAGCAGTCCGGCCAGCAGCCCGAAGAACGAGAACACGGCCGCGCCCAGCAGCACGAGCAGGCCGCTGACGATCCAGACCTCGAGATTCGCTTTGGCGCCGGTGAAGGCACCGATCGTGTAGATCAGCACGACCGGGATGATCGCGATCACGAAGGCGACCGAGGCTTTGGTGACGATGCGCTGCGCATCGCTGATCGGCGTCAGTCCGAGCTGGCGCCCCCATCCCTGCATCTGCTCGACCGCGGCCGATCCTCCGATGCTCACGGTGGCCGTCACGGCGCCGTAGGCCGCCATGCCGATCATGACGTAGGCCGCGACATTGCCGTTGCCGATGTCCGTGTCGCCGTACGCCTGCACGGCTCCGAAGATCACGTACATGAACGCGGGGAGCACCGCGGTGAAGAACATCGACATGAAATCTCGCGTCACGCGCGCGAGCTCGATTCGGAAGTACGTCGTATTCATCGTTCCGCTCCTTCCGTGAGAACGCGGAAGGCGTCGTCCATGCTGCCCGTCGAGATCTCGAGGTCATGCGCACCGAGGTCGGTGAGCAGGGCTCGGGCGACCGCGTCCGAATCGGTCGTCGTGACGACGAGCCGGCCGGCATCGCTCGTCACGGCCCGCACCTCGGGCATCGTTTCGAGCGCGCGCACGACGTCTGCCGCGCTGTTCGGATCCACGAAGGCCTGCACCCGGCGTCCGGTCGCGGTCGCGCGGATCTCGGCGGTCGTGCCGTCGGCGACGATGTGCCCGCCCGCCATCATCACGATGCGCTGCGCGAAGGCGTCGGCCTCCTCGAGGTAGTGGGTCGCGAACACGATCGTGCGTCCGTCCCGCGCGTCCTGCCGCATCGTCTTCCAGAAATCCGCGCGCGCGGTCACGTCCATCCCCGCGGTCGGCTCGTCGAGCACCAGCAGATCCGGATCGGGCAGGAGCGCGAGCGCGAAGCGCAGCCTCTGCTGCTCGCCGCCCGAGCATTTCGACACCTTGCGATTCGCGATCGACGTGATGTTCGCCCTCTCCATCGCTTCCGCGACGGGCAGCGCGTTCTGGAACGTCGAGGCGATGAGCGTGACCGTCTCGCGCACCGAGAGGTCTCGGAGAAGACCGCCCGACTGCAGCACGGCCGACACGCGCCCGGCGCGCACGGCGCGCCGCGGGGCCTCTCCGAACACCTGCACATCGCCGTCAGTCGGGTTCGTCAGCCCCACAACCATGTCGAGGGTCGTCGTCTTCCCGGCGCCGTTCGGGCCGAGCAGCGCGACGATCTCGCCGCGCGGAATGGTCAGGTCGATCTCGTCGACGGCGCGGAAGACCGATCCGCCGGTGCGGAACTCCTTCACCGCCCGTCGGATCGTGATTGCGTCTGGTGATTGGTTCATATCTCCAGCAAACACGTACGGGCGCCGGCGCACGATCCCCCGGCGTCACCGATCCGGCATGACGGATGTCATCCGTCCACCGCCGTGACGCGGTCGCCGCGCGGTGCGCCGCGCGCTCGTCGCTGCGGGCAGCCGTCGACTTCGGCCGAGGTCGTTCCGTCCCACCGCGTCAACCCCCTCGGCACGAGCGGCGGACCCTGATCGGATGAGGCTCATGACCGCACACCTCGTGTCCATCGGCACGGCGACGCCGGAGGCCGCGCTCAGCCAGGCCGCGGCGCGAGACTTCTTCCGCGCCCAGCCCGGGATCGATCGACTGGCAGCGCGCCTCATCGGCGCCGCGTTCGATCAGTCGGCGATCGATGCGCGCCATTCCGTGATCGGCAGCATCGGCAGCGGCGACATCGCGTTCGCCGATGCGGAGGGCCGGTTGCGCTCCCCCGGCACCGGCGAGCGGAACGCCCTGTACCGTCGCGCCGCCCCTCCGCTCACGGAGGAGGCGGCACGCGAGGCCCTGGGGCGCAGCGGCTTCGCGGCAGCCGACGTGACGCACGTGGTCACCGCCTCCTGCACCGGCTTCTTCGCACCGGGCCCGGACTTCCGGCTCGTGCGCGATCTCGGCATTCCCTCCTCGGCCGAGCGCACGCATATCGGATTCATGGGCTGCGCGGCGGCCTTCCCGGCGCTGCGGTCAGCGGCTCGGATCTGCGCGGCTCAGCCCGGATCCGTCGTGCTCGTCGCCTGCACCGAACTCTGTTCGCTGCATATCCGTTCGTCGAGCGATCCCGAGCAGATCGTCGCCTCAGCGGTGTTCGGCGACGGCGCGGCGGCCGCGATCGTGACCTCGGCTGCTCCGCGCGGCGCGGCTCCGTCGCTCGAGATCGGCGAGTTCTCGACCGCCATCACCTCGGATGGCGAGGAGGACATGGACTGGACCATCGGAGACAACGGGTTCGAGATGCGTCTCACCGCGCGGGTGCCGCGCATCATCGGCCGCGAGATCGCGGGCGTCGTGAGGAGGGTGCTCGACGAGGGGGTCGATCCGACGAGCGCGATCTCGGACCGGGGCTCACCGTGGAGACGGTCTCCCTGACGCGCACCGCCGAGGCCGGACGATGACCCTCGCAGAGCGCGCCGCACACCTGACGGAGAAGATGGATGACCCCGCCTGCTCGGAGCAGACGCTGCGTCGCACCTACGCGAGATTCGCACTCGTCAATCTCGCCGTCGCGCGCTGGCGGAGGGTGTACCGCCGATACGTGCGCCCCGAGCTCGCCGACGTCGCTCGCGCGGGACGCACCCTGCGCCTGCTCGACGTGGGATGCGGCGGCGGTGACGTTCTGCGCCTCCTCGTGCGGGCGGCCCGACGAGACGGCTTCCGCACGGAGGGCGTCGGGATCGATCCGGATCCGCGCGCGATCGACGCGGCGAAGCCCGCCCCTCACGTGCGCTATCGCCGGGCGCACAGCCGCGACCTGGTCCGCGCCGGCGAGCGCTTCGACGTCGTGGTCTCGAATCACGTGCTGCATCACCTGAGCGCACCGGAGCTGAGCGGGCTCTTCGCCGATTCGGCTGAGCTCGGCGAGCGGATCAGTCTGCACTCCGACATCGCGCGCGGCCGCCTCGCGTACGCCGCGTTCGCCATCGCGGCCGCGCCGATCGCGCCGGGAACGTTCGTGCATGCCGACGGCCTGACGAGCATCCGCCGCAGCTACACCGCCGCGGAGCTCGCGACCGTCGTGCCGGCGGCGTGGCGCATCGATCGGCCCGCGGCGTTCCGCCTGCTCGCCGTGCACCGGGGCGCGGCCGGCGCGCGTGTGCCGAGATCCGCCCTCGGCGTCAATTGAGCGCGACGACGCCGACGTTCAACGTCGACGCGAACAGCAGCCAGATCAGGTACGGCGCGAGCAGCCAGCCGGCCGTCTTCGAGCGGATCGTGTCGAAGCCCATGAGCACGACGACCGACACGATGAGGGCGAGGATCACGCCGAGCGCGATCCACCACGCGGCCTCGCCGATGAGCGGGTAGCCGGCGAAGAAGATCGGCGTCCACGCCGCGTTGAGAGCAAGCTGCACGACGTAGACCGTCAGAGCGGGATCCCACGCACGACCATCCGCGGCGGTGCGCCGCCACAGCACGAAACCCGAAGCGGCGATCAGCACGTACATCACGCTCCAGACGGGCCCGAACAGCCAACCGGGAGGGTGCCACGGCACCTTGTCGATGTCGGCGTACCAGCCGTCGACGTTGCCGGCCGTGGCGAACGACCCGCCGATCGCGATCGCGGCGACGGCGACGAGCAGCGCGACCGCGACCGCGATCTGACGGCCCACCGGAACACGACGTGTCATGAGATCTCCCCTCGCGGCGCTTCGGTCGGCCACTGCCCCGGCCCGTGCGATCCGGCCGGATACTGCTCGAGCGGCACATCGCCCCGCCGCCACGCGGCGCGCACGGGCTCGACGATGCGCCAGCATTCCTCCGCCGAATCGGCGCGCACCGACAGGGTCACGTCGCGCTCGAGGATCTCGCCGAGCACCTCGGTATAGGCGCGCACCCCGCCCTCGCCCAGCTCGAGGCTGAGGGTCTCGCGCCGCAGCGCGAAGGGGTCGTCGCGACCGTTGACGTTCATCTCGAGCCACATCGCATCGGGGCCGAGCGAGAAGCGCAGCACGCCGCCGTCGGACGGCTCGCCGGTGAGCCCGTCGGGGATGTGGCGCACGGGCGAGAAACGCACGACGATCTCGGTGCAGTCCTCGCCGAGCGCCTTCCCCGAGCGCAGGGTGAACGGCACGCCCCGCCAACGGGCGGTGCGCACCTCGCACACGATCTCGGCGAGCGTCTCGGTCTCGCGATCCGGATCCACACCGGGCTCGTCGACGTAACTCGGCAGCTCGCGCTCGCCGATGCGGCCCGCCGTATAGCGCGCGCGGCGCGACGCGTGCGCGGGATCGTCGTTCCAGATGTGCGTCGCCCGCAGCGCCGCCGCCTTCGCATCGCGCAGATCGCGCTCGCCCAGCGTCGCAGGAGACTCCATCGCGAGCACGGCGAGCACCTGCAGCAGGTGGCTCTGCAGCATGTCGACCATGGCTCCGGCCCGGTCGTAGTAACGGGCGCGGTTCTCGAGCGCGAGCGACTCGTCGAACCGGATCAGCACCGACTCGATATGGTCTGCCGACCACAGCGGCTCGACGATGCGGTTCGCGAAACGCACCCCCAGCACGCCCAGCAGCGTCGAGCGCCCGAGGAAATGATCGACGCGGAACACCTGGTTCTCGGGGACAAGTCGGGCGAGCGTGGCGTTGAGACTGCGGGCCTCTGCTTCGTCGCTGCCGAAGGGCTTCTCGAGAGCGAGGATCGTCTTGTCCGGCAGGGTCACATCAGCGAGCGCCTCGCACGCGGATGCCGCCACCGCCGGCGGCACCGCGAAGTAGAGCACGAGCTCGTCGTCGACATCGGCGACGAGGCCCGCGAGATCGTCGACGCGCGTGATATCGGCCGTCGTGTAGCGCGTGCCGGAAACGCGCCGCGCAACGTCGGCGGCACCCGCGGACGCGAACGCGTCGGCCACCGCACGACGCCATCTCTCATCGTCCCACGGATCGCTTCCCGCGCCGCGCAGGTCGAGATCGAGATCCGGATCGCGCTGCAGCAGCTGGGCGACGGCCGGCAGCAGCAGCCGGGACGTGAGGTCGCCGGAGGCGCCGAGGAGGAGGAGCGTCGTCATCAGGCGGCCATGACGGGCGCGTGCGGCGCCGCGGACTCGACGACGGTCTCGGAGAGGATCGCGCGCGGCGGGCGGGCGGCTCGCGCCGAACGGGCCGCCTCGTCGGCGCGGTCTTCGACGACGACCCGCGCTCCGGAGAGCAGAGCGGCCCGCGCGAGAGCTTCGGCGACGGCGACGGGTCCGTACCCCGCGACGTCGGTGCGCTCGCGGTCATCGACCCAGGGCTCTGCCGCGAGCGCCTCGAGCGTCTTCTCCGACGTCCACATGCGCACGTCGAGCATCAGCATTCTCACCTGACCGCGCTGCACGGCCTGCATGACGGCCCGGGTGCCGCCCACCTGCACGTGCTCCTCGGGCGTGCGCGCACGGCGCATCGCCGTGGCGGCGAAATCGCGGCCGTGCCACAGCATCGGCAGCACCGGCGGGATCGAGTCGTGGCCGGCGAACTCCCGGTGGCAGCGGTGCCCGGAGAGCGCGGCGTTGACGATCAGCTCGCCGCCTCGGACGATGATGTACCGCACGGGCGATGAGACGTGCGACGTCGCCGCCTCGTCGAACGCCCGCAGCAGGGGCGCGACATCGTCGCCCGGTGCGTCTGCGTGCAGGAGGTCGTTTTCGAGGTCCGAGCGGCTGAACTCGCGCCGGGAGCCGTCGCAGTAGGCGAATGTCCACGGCCCCGGTTCTGAGAGCAGCGTGACGAAATCGGCGAGGTCGCTCATGAGTCTCCTGTCCCGCGGTCCCGGGCCGCGCAACGCATGGTGCCGTCATGTCAGCTGGCCCGGGTGCCACGACCCTACGACGAGGCACGCTCTCCGGCGAGGAGGTTGACGACCGGCCCGAGGAGCGGTAGAGCGCGGCAGCCGCCGAGCCGGACCCGCCGAGCCGCCCGATGCGCGCGTCACCCGGGGCGGCGCTCCCGCGCTTCGCGGAGGGCCTGCGCCTGCGCGCGGCGCGCTTGTCGCAGAGCCTTCTCCGCGGCCCGCACGTCCTTCTCGGCGGCGGTCGTCGCGCGCACCGCCGCGCGGTACTTCTTGTCGTCGGCGACGTCGAGGTCGCTGTCGTCGGGCAGCGGCGGATGGGCCGCCCCGGTGCGGCCCTCGAGGTGAGCCTCGATGCCGTCGAGCGTGCGCTCCAGGCCGAATCGGAGCGGATCGGTGTCGGAGACGAACGCGCCCGAGTCGATGAGCTCGCGCAGCCTCGGGTACTCGTCGGCATCGATCACCCGGTCGTACAGGTCATGCTCGGCGCGGGCGACCTCATCGTGGGAGCGCCCCGATTCGCGCGCGGCCCCGTCGTACCCCGCGTACACCATGCCCTGCCAGCGCGCCGCCCCCGTCACCGCGAGCACGACGCTGAGCCGCTCCTCGAGATCCAGGGGAAGGTCGTGGACCGCCTCGAGGCCGGCCTCGAGCCAGTGGGAGCTGTTGGGCGTGACGGGCGAACCGCTGATCGGCAGCGACAGGATCCAGGGGTGCCGCAGGTAGATATCGACCTGTTCGCGGAAGAGCACACCGATCTTGGCGCGCCATCCCTCGGCGTCGCGATAGGCGAGCGAGGGCACGCCCGTGGCCTCCTCCTGCATCAGCAGGAGCAGGTCGTCCTTCGCCGTCACGTAGCGGTACAGCGACATGGGAGTGAATCCCAGCTTCTTCGCGACGGCCGCCATCGATACCGCACCGATGCCCTCGGCGTCGGCGAGGTCGACCGCGGCCTCGACGATGCGCTCGACGCTCATCTCGCGCTTCGGCCCGCGCTGAGGATTCGCGGCGACGCCCCAGGCGAGGGCGATTCCGCGGGGGAGCTCGGTGTCTTCCTGCATCTGCCCAGTCTAGGGGTGTGTATGCCATAAACAGTGTGTTACTGTCATAAACAGTTTCGCATGTAAACAGAAAGGGCGACCATGACATCTGCCATCGAAATCCGGGCGCTGCGCAAGCGCTTCGGATCGCACACCGTGCTCGACGGCGTCGACCTCCGCGTCGAACGCGGCGAGATCTTCGCCCTGCTCGGGCCCAACGGCGCCGGAAAGACAACGCTCGTGAACATCCTCACCACGCTCGTGCGTCCGGACAGCGGATCCGCCGCGGTCGCGGGACACGACACAGGCGCCGACCCTGTCGCCGTGACGCGCCGCATCTCGCTCACCGGCCAGTCTGCGGCGGTCGACGAGATCCTCACCGCGCGGGAGAACCTCGCGATGTTCGGCCGGCTCTCAGGGCTCACGCGCCGCGAGGCGGGCGGGCGCGCGACGGAGCTGCTCGAGAGTTTCGACCTGACAGAAGCGCACGATCGCCGGGTCGGCACCTTCTCGGGCGGCATGCGCCGCCGCCTCGACCTCGCGCTGAGCTTCGTGGTGCAGCCCGAGATCTGCTTCCTCGACGAGCCGACGACCGGTCTCGATACGCGCAGCCGTCGCGAGCTGTGGGCGATCATCTCCTCGCTCGCCGATGCCGGAACGACGGTGTTCCTCACCACGCAGTACCTGGAGGAGGCCGACCAACTGGCCGACCGCATCGCGGTGCTGCACGACGGCCGCATCGCCGCGCTCGGCACCGCGGATGAGCTGAAGCAGCGCGTCGGCGGCGGATCCGTCGAGCTGCGCGGCGCCGATGGATCCCTGCTGCGCGAGACGCCGACCGACGGCTCGGTGGCCTCGCTGCGTCGTGCGCTCGACGACATCGAGCGCACCGGCCTCGAGGGCGACGTCGCCCTCGTGCGCCCCACTCTCGACGACGTCTTCCTCGCCCTCACCGAGAAGGAGCTCGCATGACCACCATCGCCGCCCGTCCCCGCATCGGCGGGCTCACCGCGGAGGCGGTCTTCATCGGCCGCAGCCTGCGCCATTCCCTGCGCGACTCCGAATCCCTCATCATGTCGATCGCCCTGCCGGTGACGCTCATGCTGATGTTCACGTACGTGTTCGGCGGCGCGATCGATCCGACCGGCGGGTACGTCGACTACGTCGTGCCCGGCACGATCCTCACCTGCGCCGGGTTCGGCGCGGCCACCACCGCGACATTCGTCGCGAACGACATGACCGGCGGCATCATCGACCGGCTCCGCACGATGCCCCTGCGGTCCGGCGCGGTGCTCACGGGACATGTGGTCGCCTCACTCACCCGCAACCTGGTCGCGACCGGTGTCGTCGTGCTGGTCGCGCTCGCGATCGGGTTCCGCCCGACGGCGACACCGCTCGAGTGGATCGGCGCGATCGCCGTGATCGCGCTGTGGATCTTCGCGATCACGTACCTGTTCGCGGCGATCGGCCTCGCAGCGGGATCCGCCGAGGCCGCCAGCGGGTACGGCTTCATCCTGCTGTTCCTGCCCTACCTGTCGAGCGGCTTCGTTCCGCTCGACACGATGCCGGGGTGGCTCCGCGCCGTGGCAGAAGTGCAACCCGTCACGCCCGTCATCGAGACGATCCGCGCTCTCCTGCTCGGCACGGACGCGGGCACCCGGCCGCTCCAGGCCATCGCCTGGTGCGTCGGCATCGTGATCGTGGCGGCTGTGTGGGGCGCGTGGCTGTTCCGGCACAAGGCCGGGCGTCGGTGAGGACGGGCGGCCTCTCGCGCGGATCCCTCCGGGGGTCCGCGCGGGGCGCTCTACGCGCCGAGGCGCTTGAGCGCGGTCTGGACGACGGCCGCGGTGCGTCCGAGCGACTCGGCCAGCTTGGATGCGGGTTCGGGAAGCGGCGCGAAGATCGACGTGGTCGCTTCGGCGGCGAGCTCGGCCTCGTCGACGAAGAACGGCATCAGCCAGTCGTCGACCTGCTCGAGCGGCTGCGCATCGACGCGGTAGTAGCGGTGCTGCCCCTCTTCTCGCACCGTGACGAGTCCGGCCTCGCGCAGCACCTTGAGGTGCTTCGACACGGTGGGCTGGCTGACGGTGAGCTCGCCGACGATCTGCGACACGCTCGTGCCGTCCTCCGTGTGCTGGTCGCGTGTGAGCAGCACCTGCAGGATCTCGCGCCGAGTGCTATCGGCGATCACATCGAAGATGTCGGCCATGCCCCTCAGCGTATGGCATGAACGGCATGGAGGACATGCCCCGGGCCGACCGGCGTTACGATGAGCGCTGTCCTATGTCACGACGAGAGGCACATGGGGATGCCCAGCAGTCAGGCTGCGCCGCGCGGCGACGCGATGAGGCACGTGAGCAGAGCCGGTTGGCGCTGGTTCCGCTTCATCACGACGCACTCGCCGTCGCGCTTCGCGATCTCGGTGTTCGCCGCGCTCATCCTCGTCACCACGGCCGTGCTGTCGCTGCCGATCGCCGCCGCGGATCGCACGGTCACGCCGCTCGCCGACGCCCTGTTCACCGCCGTGTCGACCATCTGCGTGACCGGTCTGTCGAGCGTCGACATGAGCACCCACTGGTCGCACTTCGGCGAGGCCGTGATCTATGTGGGTGTCAACATCGGCGGCATGGGCGCGCTCACGCTCGCGTCGATGCTCGGGCTCGTGATCTCCAAGCGCATGGGCCTGCGGGCGAAGCTTCTTGCCGCGGGCGACACGAATCCGCTGCGGGCGCACGGCGGCGCCGTGAACGAGTCGCAGGCCGTGAGGCTCGGCGAGGTCGGCATGCTGCTGCGCACCGTCGCCCTGTCGACCGTGATCATCGAGCTCATCGTCGGACTCGCGATCTACCCGTCGGTGCTCGCGAAGTACGGCTGGCTCGAGGCGCTCTGGGTCTCGCCGATGTATGCCGCGATGGCGTTCACGAACACGGGCTTCACCCTGAACGACGGCGGGATCTCGGTGTTCGCCGACGACTACGCCTTCATGACGGTGATCATGGTCGCGGTGATCATCGGCAGCGTCGGATTCCCCGTGCTGTTCGCGCTGTCGCGGCACCTGTTCCACCCGAAGAAGGCGCACATCCTGCGCCCGTCGACGTGGTCGCTGCACGTGAAGCTCACGCTCATCACCTCGGGGCTGCTGCTGATCGGCGGCGCGGGCGCGTTCCTCATCCTCGAATACGACAACCCGCATACGTTCGGCGCAATGCCCTTCGGCGAATCGGTGTTCCAGTCGCTCTTCCTGTCGGCCATGACCCGGTCGGGCGGATTCTCGTTCGTCGACGTCGGCGAACTGTATGGGTCGGGCACCGTCGTCGGTTCGATGCTGATGTTCGTCGGCGGCGGATCCGCGTCGACGGCCGGCGGAATCAAGGTCACGACGCTCGCCGTGCTCGCTCTCGCGGTGTGGTCGGAGGCGCAGGGGCGCCAGTCGGTGCAGATCTTCGGGCGCCGCATCCCCTCCGACGTGCAGCGCGTCGCGGTCGCGGTGCTCGCCTGGGGTGCGACGGTCGTCGCGCTCGCGACCATCGTCGTCGCCCAGATCACGCATGCGCCGATCGCGCAGGTGCTCTTCGACGTCATCTCGGCGTTCGGCACCGTGGGGCTCTCGAGCGGGCTCACGTCGGATCTTCCCGAATCCGCGCTGTACGTCATGGCGGTGACCATCTTCATGGGCCGCGTTGGTACAGTCACTCTCGCCGCGGCCGTCGCTGCGACGTCGAAATCGCAGCTGTACGCGCTGCCCGTCGAAAGGCCCATCGTTGGCTGAACCGATCCGAAGCGATTCCCCCGTGCTCGTCATCGGGCTCGGCCGCTACGGCGCGGCGTGCGCCGGCGAGCTCGACCGTCTCGATCGCGATGTGCTGGCCGTCGATGCCGATCTCGGCCTCGTGCAGAAGTGGTCGGATCGCGTGACGCACGCCGTGCAGGCCGACGCGCGCAACATGGAGGCGCTGCAGCAGATCGGCGCCGCCGACTTCGACGTGGCCGTCGTCGCGACCGGGTCGTCGATCGAGGCCTCCGTGCTGATCACCGCGAACCTCGTCGATCTCAAGGTTCCCCAGATCTGGGCGAAGGCGACGAGCCAGTCGCACGGCAAGATCCTCTCGCGCGTCGGCGCCAACCACGTCATCTACCCGGAGCGCGAGGCCGGCGAGCGCGTCGCCCACCTCGTCAGCGGGCACATGCTCGACTTTATCCGCTTCGACGATGACTTCGTGCTCGTGAAGATGTTCCCGCCGAAGTTCATCCGCGGGGTCTCCCTCGCCGAGTCGGGCGTGCGCACGAAGTACAACGTGACGGTCGTGGGCGTGAAGTCGCCCGCCCGCCCGTTCCGCTATGCCGAGGCCGACACGGTCGTGACCAACCACGACCTGATCATCGTCTCGGGCACGAACGAGAACGTCGAACGGTTCGCGTCGCTCGACCGCTGACCTCGGCGGGCGCGGCTTCCGGTGACGCAAACGGATCCGCACCGCCGTCGCGAGGTGCGTTTCCGTCACGGCAACGAACCGCCCCCCGGCTCCGGTGACGCAAACGAATCCACGCCGGGTCGCGAACGTGGGTTTGCGTCACCGGAAGGCGGTCAGCCTTCCGCGGCCAGCTCCTTCGCGCGGGCGTACGCCGCGTCGGTCGCCAGCGTGAACAGCGACGCGAGGTCGGCGCCCTGCAGCACCTCGACCGCCTTCTCCGTCGTGCCCTGGGGGCTCGTGACGCGGCGGCGCAGCTCCGCGGGATCCACGTCGTCGGACTCGAGCAGGTGCGCGGCGCCGATGAACGTCTGCGAGGCGAGCAGGCGCGCCGTGTCGGGATCGAAGCCCTGGTGCACGGCGGCCTCGACGAGCTTCTCGATCAGCAGGAAGACATAGGCGGGTCCCGATCCCGAGATCGTCGAGATCGCGTCGATCCCGTCGTCGCCGTCGACCGCGACGACCGCGCCGACCGTCTCGAACAGCGTGCGCACGAGCGCGAGGTCGTCGGCGGAGGCGTGCGCGCCCGCCGCGAGGCCCGTCACCCCTCGCCCCACCGTCGAGGGCGTGTTCGGCATCGAGCGGATCACCGCCGTCTCACCGAGACGCGCTTCGAACTGCTGCAACGGGATCCCCGCCGCGATGCTCACGACGATCGCGTCGTCGCTCAGGTGCGGCGCGATCTCGTCGATGAGATCGGCGATCATGTACGGCTTCACGCCCACGACGACGATCCGCGCGCCGTCGATCGCGCGCACGTTGCCCAGCGGATCCTCCTCGAGGGCGATGCTCGTCACGCCGTCGAGCGGCGCGAGCGCCTCGGCTTTCGCCGCCGTGCGGTTCGTGACCCGGATGCCGCCGTCGACGGGGATCCCGCTCGCGACCAGGCCGCGCAGGATCGCGCCGCCCATGGAACCGGCACCGAGGAACGCGACTGAAGGAATACCGTGCGACATGCACCCCACGGTACATGCCGTCCTACACTCGGAGACATG
>DXAM01000080.1 GCA_019117025.1 Candidatus Microbacterium stercoravium
GCGGAACGCGCCCCAGTGCCAGTGGCCGGCGACGGCGTGGTGGAAGATCAGGTGGTAGCCGCGGCCCGCGCGCGGCGAGAGCCCCGCGTCGGTCCAGGCCGCGAGAACCTCGGCGCGCGTGAGGGGCCCGCGGCCGGCGAGCACGTCCCGCGCGCGTGCGAGCGTCTCGTCGTCGATGCCGAGATCTGCGCGGCGCTTCGTCGTCGACCGGTGGATGCGCTCGGACGTCAGGGAGAGCAGATTCGCCAGATGCGCCGGTGTCGTCGCGAACAGCGTGCCGCGCACGGGCCACGAGCGCACGATCTCACCGCGATCGAACGCCGCCCGCACATCATCGATCGTGGTGCCGGGTGCCGAGCGGATCGCGATCGCTCGCAGCACTGCCGGCAGATCCTGCCCCTGCAGTGCGACGGCGCGATCGACGACCTGCGTCGGCGTGAGATCCGAGCCGCCGAGCAGCTGATTCGCCCAGCGCGCCCGGCGCGCCTCGGTCGCCGTGAGGGTCCGCATGATTCGAGGCTAGCGCCGCGCCCGGTCGCGGCGGAAGAGATCCTGGTGACCGGCCCGGTGCGCCTCCGACGGAACCCGGGCGCTACAGTCCGCCGTGTGCGGCCCAGCGGCGGGAGGCCGCATCGGCGGCGTCGGAGATCAGCGCATCGATCTCGGGGCTGCGCCTGACCGCGAACGACACATACGCCCCGCGCCCGCCCGCGACCGGCTTTCCGTAGGCCTTCGCCGCGAGCGACCCGTCGGGAAGCAGGCGCACGGTGAGCGACTGCAGCTCGAACTCCTCGCCGCGCCGCTCATCGCGCCACCGCAGGTGCTCCGGAATCGCGACGTTGAACGCGAGAGCGTTGATCTCGATGTCCATGGACCCGAGGGTACCGCCCCGGTTGTGTCGGAACCGCGGCCTGCGCCTCGCCGGTTCTGTCGGAGATTCGGCTCGGCGCGCCGGCCGGAGCGCTCATGAGAACAGAATCTCCGACAGAGCCCGACCGGCCTCCGGCCCGTCTCCGACGGAACCGGGCGCTAACCCAGCAGGGAGGGGCGCAGGTCGCGGATCGTGCGCGTGCGGGTCATCCTCGTGATGGCGATGAACGCGAGGCCGAACGCGATCACGAGCCAGCAGCCGAGGAACGCCGCGTCATGCCACACGCGCGACATGTCGCCGCCGTACATGAGCTGGCGGATCGCGTCGACGGAGTAGCTCATCGGCAGCGCCTCGTGCAGCGCCCGCAGCGGCGCCGGAAGGGTCTGATACGGGAAGGTGCCCCCGGCCGACACGAGCTGCAGCACCATCAGCACGAGCCCGAGGAACTGGCCCACGCTTCCGAGCAGCACGTTCAGGGTGAGGATGATCGCGGCGAACGTCACCGAGGTCATGGCCATGATGCCGAGCATGCCGACCGGATGCGCAACGGAGTACCCGAGGCCGTACGCCACGATGAGGAACACGGCGACCATCTGGATCACGCCGAGCACGGCCGGCGTCGCCCACGCGCCGAGGGTGATCGGCAGCGGCTTGCGCAGCGCCGTGACGGCCCGCTGCGAGTACGGCTTCACGATGAGGAACAGCGCGTAGATGCCGATCCACGCCGCGAGGCTGATGAAGAACGGCGCCATGCCCGCGCCGTACGACGAGGCCTCGGTCTCGGCGTCGGACGTCACCGACACCGGATCCGACATCATCTTCGCGGCCGTCTCCCGCTCGTCCTCCGACTGGTCGGGGATCTCGGTGACGGCGTCGGCGAGCGAGCTCGACAGCTCCGCGGATCCGTCCTGCAGCTCGCCGAGGCCGTCGGCGAGCTCGGCGGATCCGTCGGCCAGCTGTGCGACGCCGTCCGCGAGGCTCTGTCCGCCCGTCGCAGCGGATGAGACGCCGTCGGTGAGAGCCGGCATGCTGTCGTTCAGCTGCTGCGTGCCATCGGCAACCTGGCGCGCCCCGTCGGCGAGCTGGGCGACGGCGCCCGCGGCGGCCTGCACCTCGTCGTTCGCCTGATGCAGGTCGTCGTTCGCCGGCGCGACGATGCCCACAACGGCATCGACCTGCTCGGCGGGCAGTCCGATCTCTGTCAGCCGATCGCGGATGTCCTGCTCGCTCGGCACGCGTGCGACCGCGTCGGCGACGCGCTGTGCGGCGGGGGCGACCTGCGCATTCAGCTGAGCGTTGCCGTCGGCGACCTGATGCGCCCCATCGTTCAACTGTGCGACTTTCGCGGGCATCTCCGAGACCGAGGAGTTCAGCGTGGCGAGGCCGGAGGCGAGCTCCGAGGCGCCGCTCGACGCCTCCTGAGCGCCCGAGGACAGGGTGTCGGCGCCCTCCTTGGCGCTCGCCGTGCCGTCGGCCAGCGTCGCGGCGCCGTCTGCGGCGTCGCCCAGCCCCGAGCGGATCGTGGCGACCGAGTCGAGCAGCGTGCGCGCGGCCGTCTCGCCGACCTCCTGGGTCAGCGAATCGCGCACCGTGTCGGTCACGGTGTCGGCGATCGTGCCGGCGAGATAGCTGTTGGCATCGTTCGTCGTCAGTTCGACGACGGCTTTCGTCGGATCGTCGTCGGCGATCGACGTCAGCGACTCGGAGAACGTCGGGCCGAAGCGCACGATGAAATCGAACTCGCCCGAGGTCAGGCCCTCCTGGGCATCGGCGAGGCTCGTCTCGTGCCAGTCGAGCGTTCCGTCGTCGATGAGGTCGTCGCGCACCTGCTCGCCGTAGTTGACGTCGTCGCCGTCCTGCACGGCGCCCTCGTCGTCGACGACGAGCGCCGCCGGGACGCTGTCGAGGTTGCCGTACGGATCGTCGTTGCCCCACAGGTAGAGCCCCGCGTACAGCAGCGGCACGGCCATGAGGGCGACGAGCGCCAGGACCTGCATGGGCGATCCGGTGAGCCGTTTCAGCTCGGTGCGGACGAGAGCGACGAATTTCATGGGAGCCTTTCGGATGCGGCGTCGACAGCGGCGCCCGAAGCGAGAACGATGACGGTGTAGGCGCGGGCGGCCCACGCCCGTGCGATATCGAGCCAGGCGGCGGTATCGCCGCCGTGACGATCGGGTGCCGTGATGACGAGCACGTCGACGTCGGGCGGCGACGCGGCGGTGCGGGTGAGCACGCGGATCCGGTCGGCCGCGGACAGAGCTCCGATCGGCGTGGCGGCGAGGTCGCCGAGCCCCTCATCGGCGAGCAGCTTCCGCGCGGCGCGGCGCGGGGCGCGGAGACCGGCGAAGAGGAGGTCCTCGACGATGACGTGCGCGAGGGGCAGCTCGCCGGCGGGGGCCGTGGTGTCGGGGGAATCGACGATCGCGACGCGGCGGCGCAGCGCTTTCGGATCGTCTGCGCCGTCGATCGTCACGGCGCCCGACTTCGGGGTCATCCGTCCCGCCAGGATGAGCGCGAGGAAGTCGGCGCGCTGACCGCCTTCGACGGCGACGAGCGCGACCTCGCCGCGGTGCGCCTCGACATCGGTGGGGCGGAGGGGCCCGACCGCGACGCCGTGAGCCGCGATCGTCGGAACAGCGTCGGACTGCTGCGTGTTCATCCGGCGTCTCCGTTCGTGTGGGGCGGCGAGACCGCATCGAGCGCCACCCGGGCATCGTGCCAGTCGAGCCCCGCGATGCCGAGCGCCGTCGCGCCGAGGAGGCGCTGGGCATCTTCGTCGGAGATGCCGCGCTCGACGGCGACATCGAGAACGCCGAGTGCGGCCTGCTCGATGAGGCGCGCGATGACGGCGGCCCCGACATCCTGTCGGAACGAATCGTCGGCGCAGCCGCGGTCGACGACATCGCGCAGTGCGCGCCGGATAGGAGCGACGGCTCGCCCGACGGCCTTCTCCAGGGGGCCGGAGACGAGCATCTGGGCCACGAGCTTCACATCGGCGATCGCGAGCCAGATCGCGCGGGCGAGGCGCGCCATGTGCCGCGCCGGGTCGTCGTCGCGGATGTCGGCGATCGCGCTCGAGATCTGCGCCGCGCCGCGGTCGAGGAGCTCGCCGAGCAGCGCATCGCGCGAGGGGAAGTGCCCGTACACGGCGCGGCGGGTGAGCCCCGCATCGGCCGCGATCAGATCCATCGAGGCCTGAGGCTTCTCGCGCAGCACCCGCGCGGCGGCGTCGAGCAGTGCCTGTCTGTTGGCGACCGCGTCGCGACGCCGCACCGATGTGGTCATCGCTTCAGTGTATGAACTTGCACAGTCATGTGCAAGTTAAATTCGAGGAAAAAGCGCTGGGGCGGGGCGACCTTTCGGATCACCCCGCCCCAGCGCCGTTATCGAGTTATGCGCGCTTCATGCGACGGATCACGAGGAGCGTGATTCCCGCCAGCATGACGACCGCGGCGCCTCCGGCGACGGGGGCCACGGCGGACGCCGTGTCGGCGCCCGTCGGTGCCAGGCCCGGCTCGGTGGGCTCGGGCGTCGGCTGCTCGCCGCCGCCCGCACCCGAGGCGACGACCTCGAAGGTGGTCGACACGGATCCGCTGGTCACGCCGCCGGCCGTCTGGTTCGCCTTCACGGTGTACTCGCCGGGAGCGAGGTCGCTCGGCAGGTCGACCGTCCACGTGCCGCCGTCGACGGTCGCGGTTCCGAGCGTCGACGATGCGTCGGCCGTGCCCTCGAGCACGACCTTCACGGAAGCGCCGTTGATGGGCGATTCGCCGACGACCGCGGGCAGCTCGCCCTCGGTGTAGCTGGCGCCGTCCTCGGGTGTCACGATGCTCGGGCTCCCGGGAGCGACCACGAACGACACCCAGCGGGCCTCGGACGCCGTGCCCTCGACCGCCTGCACGGCGCCGACGGTGTACTCGCCGAAGCCGAGCTCGGTCGAGACCGACCAGGTGCCGTCATCGCCGACCGTGGTCGTGCCTTCGGCGTCGCCGGAGAGCGTGATCTCGGCACCGGGCTCACCGGTTCCGGTGATCGCCGTCACGGCCTCGGTCGTGACCGACTCGTTCTCGGGGCTCGTGATGCCCGGGGCGTCCGGAACCGTCGGCTCCGGGGTCTCGGTGGGCGTCGGCGTGGGCTTCGGCGTCTCCGTGGGGGTCGGCGTCGGGGTCGGCTTCGGCTTGTCCGTCGTCGTGACGGTCGCGCTCACCGTGTCAGACACGTTGAAGCCCTGCTCGGCCGTGAGCTCGATGTCGAACGATCCGACCTCGGCCGGCGCGTCGAACGTGAAGGCGCCGTCGGCGTCGGCCGTGGCGGTCGCCTCGATGTCGCCCTCGATCGTCACGTCGGAGTTCGCGGGCGCGGTGCCCTCGAACGTCGTGCTGACCGCCGTGGAGTCCTTGGTGATCGTCGGCTCGGCGATGTCGAGCATCACCTGGTAGTCGCCCGCGTTCTCGCGCACCACGTCGAGAGCGTGGGGCAGGTCGGCGAACCATGATGTCTCCTGGCCGGGCTGGCCCGGTCCAGGGCTGCCGCTGACCATACCGAGAGCCGCACCGTCGTCACGGATCACCGATCCGCCCGAGTCACCGCCCTGCGAGAAGTCGAGGCTCGTGTCATCCGCGATCGCCTGGAAGCC
>DXAM01000010.1 GCA_019117025.1 Candidatus Microbacterium stercoravium
GGTCTCACGATCTCGCTGTGCGGGGGCCTGCTCGTGCTCGCGCTGTCCGTCGTGATGCCGCGGGCGGTGCGGAAGGGGCCGTAGTCTGGAGTCCGTAGAAAGGACGAGCCGATGAAGATCCTTGTTCCCGACATCGTCGAGTTCCTCGACGATGTCGATCCGCGTGCCGATGTCGTGCTGTACGACCCGACGCAGCCGATCCCCGTCGAGCACCGAGACGCCGAGGTCTTCGTCGCCTGGGGCAACAGCTCGGAGAACCTCGCGAGCGCCGCGCAGCTGCCCGAGCTGAGATTCGTGCAGGCGCTGAGCGCCGGGGCCGAGAAGATCACGGGAGCGGGCTTCGCCGACGACGTGGTGATCGCGAACGGCTCCGGCGTGCACGACCGCACGGTCACCGAGCACGCCGTCACGCTCGCGCTCGCGCTGGTGCGGCGCCTGCCGGCCTCGGCGCGCGCGCAGCGGGAGCACGTGTGGTCGCGCGAGCTGGGCGGCGTGCACCTGATGCGCCCCGAGGGCGCCGTGACGAGCCTCGTGCGTGCGCGCGTTCTGATCTGGGGCTTCGGCAACATCGGCCAGAACCTCGCGCGCGTGCTCGACGCGCTCGGCGCCGAGGTGCGGGGCGTGGCCCGCAGCGAGGGCGAGCGCTCGGGGTTCCCGGTGATCGCCGAGCAGCGCATCAACGAGGTGCTCCCCGAGACCGACGTGCTGATCATGATCCTGCCGGGCGTCGAGTCGACGCGGAACGCCCTCGGTGCCGAGCGTCTTGCGCTGCTGCCCGACCACGCCTACGTCGTCAACGTCGGCCGCGGCACGACGATCGACGAGGCCGCGCTCGTCGACGCGCTCGAATCCGGATCGATCGCCGGCGCGGGCCTCGACGTCACGGCTGTCGAGCCGCTCCCGGCCGATTCGCCGCTGTGGGACGCGAAGAACCTGATCCTCACCCCGCATGCCGCGGGCGGGCGCGCCGACCTCGGTGCGCAGCTGATCCACGAGAACCTCGCGGCGTATCTCGACGGCACGCCGCTGAAGAACGTGATCGAGCGGTAGGGGCCGAGAGCGGGCCTGACGCGGACGAGTCGTCATCGCGGCGGATCAACCGATCCGTCCGCGATGACGGCTCACCTGCGCGCGGGGGCGGGGCCGCTCATCTGACGAGGCAGGGGCGCTTCGGGTCGAAGCTCCACCCCTCGACGAGGTACTGCATCGCGGCGGCGTCGTCGCGCTGGCCGAGGCCGTGCTCGATGTACAGCTCGTGCGCTTCGGCGACCCGGTCGCGGTCGAGGGTGACACCGAGCCCCGGCGCGGTCGGCACCTGGATCGCGCCGCCCGAGATCTCCGGGGCGTTCGACGTGAGCTGCTGGCCGTCCTGCCAGATCCAGTGCGTGTCGAGCGCCGTGATCTCGCCGGGCGCGGCCGCGCCGACGTGCGTGAACATCGCCAATGAGATGTCGAAGTGGTTGTTCGAGTGCGATCCCCACGTGAGATCGAAATCATTGCAGAGCTGCGCGACGCGCACGGATCCGGCCATGGTCCAGAAGTGCGGGTCGGCGAGCGGGATGTCGACCGCGTTGGTGCGCACGGCGTGCGCCATCTCGCGCCAGTCGGTCGCGATCATGTTCGTCGCGGTGGCCAGGCCCGTGCGGCGGCGGAACTCGCTCATCACCTCGCGGCCGGAGAACTTCCCCTCCGCGCCGCACGGATCCTCGGCGTACGCGAGCACACCGCGCAGGCGTCTGCCGATGCGCACGGCGTCGTCGAGCAGCCAGCCGCCGTTCGGATCGAGGGTGACGCGCGCGTCGGGGAACCGCTCGGCGAGCGCCGTGACGACGTCGGCCTCTTCGTCGCCCGAGAGCACGCCGCCCTTGAGCTTGAAGTCGGAGAAGCCGTAGCGCTCCTGCGCGGCTTCGGCGAGGCGCACGATGCCCGCCGCATCCATGGCCTCCTCGCGCCGGATGCGCTCCCAGGCGTCGGCGCCGTTCGGCTCGCGCAGGTACGAAAGGTCGGTGCGATCCGGATCGCCGACGAAGAACAGGTACCCGAGCATGGGCACCGTCTCGCGCTGCTGGCCGTCTCCGAGGAGCTCGGCGACGGGCACGCCGAGGTGCTGCCCGTGCAGGTCGAGCAGCGCCGACTCGAGACCCGTCACCGCGTGGATCGTCGTGCGCAGGTCGAACGTCTGCAGCCCGCGGCCGCCCGCGTCGCGATCGGCGTACGCGTGCTGGACGTCGCGCAGCAGCGAACGGAACCGCGCGACGGGCTGCCCCACGAGCAGCTCGGCGGCATCGGCGATCGTGCGCCGGATCGGCTCGCCGCCCGGCACCTCTCCGGCGCCCTCACGGCCGTCGGAGTCGGTGACGATCGCGATGTTCCGGGTGAAGTGCGGTCCGTGCGCGCCGGAGAGGTTCAGCAGCATCGAGTCGTGCCCGGCGACCGGAACGGCCTCGACGCGGGCGATCGTGGGCGACGACATGGTCAGCCTTCGAGCGCTCCGTCGATGAGGCGCGGAACGCCCCACGGGTTGGCGTCCTTGAGCGGCTCGGGCAGGAGCGCGTCGGGGAGGTTCTGGTAGGCGACGGGGCGCAGGAAGCGCTCGATCGCCAGCGAGCCGACGCTCGTCGTGCGCGGGTCGCTCGTGGCCGGGAACGGTCCGCCGTGCACCATCGCGTGACCGACCTCGACGCCCGTGGGCCAGCCGTTCGCGAGGATCCGGCCCGCCTTGCGCTCGAGCACGGGCAGGAGCGCCGCGGCGTCTGCGGCGTCGGCGTCGGTCAGGTGCAGCGTGGCGGTGAGCTGGCCCTCGAGGTGCTCCGCGGCGGCGGGCAGCTCGGCGACGTCGCGGTAGCGCACGATGAGGCTGGCGGCGCCGAAGATCTCTTCGTGCAGCACCTCGTTCGACATGAACTGCTCGAGGCTGGCGGAGTGGATCACGGGGGCGGGGGCGTGGGGTCCCGACCCGTCGGATCCGCGCGCCGTGACCTCTGCGTGGTCGTCGCGGGTCGCCGTGCCGTCGCGCCACGCGCTGGCGATCGACGGCGACAGCATCGTCTGGCCGGTCGACGCGGCGATCGCGGTCGACACGGCGGCGACGAACGCGTCGCCCTTCTCGCCCTCGGGCACGAACACGGTGCCGGGCTGGGTGCAGAGCTGGCCGCTGGATCCGACAGCGCTCGTGACGTACGCGGTCGCGAGATCCTCGATGCCGTCGTCGAGGGCGCCGGGCAGGATGAAGACCGGGTTGACCGAGCTCATCTCTGCGTAGACGGGGATCGGCACGGCGCGCGACTGCGCCGCCTGCACGAGCGAGAGGCCGCCCGAGCGCGAACCGGTGAAGCCGACGGCCTGGATGACGGGATCGGTCACGAGCGCCTGCCCGACCGTGCGGCCGGGGCCGAAGATCGCCGAGAAGACGCCCGGGTGCAGGTCGTGCGAGGCGACGGCCCGCGCGATGGCGTTCGCGACGAGCTCGCTCGTGCCGGGGTGCGAGCTGTGGGCCTTGAAGATGACCGGGCAGCCCGCGGCCAGCGCCGAGGCGGTGTCGCCGCCGGCGGTCGAGAAGGCGAGCGGGAAGTTCGACGCGCCGAAGACCGCGACCGGCCCGACGGGCAGCTTGCGCTGACGGATGTCGACGCGGGGAGCGGGCGCACGGTCGGGGATCGCCGGATCGATGCGCACGCCGCGGAAGAGTCCGGAGCGCACGACGCCGGCGAACATGCGCAGCTGTCCGGCGGTGCGACCGACCTCGCCGTTCAGGCGGGCGTTCGGCAGGCCGGTCTCCTGCATGGCTCGCTCGACGATCGCGTCGCGGATCTTCTCGATCTCGTCGGCGACGGAGTCGAGGAACGCCGCGTGCGCCTCGGGGGCGAGCGCGGAGAAGGAGGGGAAGGCCTCGTCGGCCGCCGCGGTCGCCTCGCGCAGCTGATCGACGTCGATCTGCGAGTAGCTCGGCTCGAGCTCGTCGCCGGTGGCGGGCGCGATCGCGTGGAAGCTGGCGCCGGTGCCCGCGACGGTGCGGCCCGCGATGAGGGAATGTCCAGTCAGTTCTAGCGCAGTCATAGTGTCATCCTCTCGTACATTCAGGCCCGCGGGCGCACGCCGGCGGCGTCGATGAGGGCCGTCAGGTCGGCGAGGTCCTGCTCGCTGAGGTTCTTCAGCGGCGGGCGCACGGATCCGACCGAGCGGCCGATGGCGCGGATGCCGGCCTTGACGATCGAGACCCCGAATCCCTGGCCCCGGTCGCGGATGTCGAGGTAGGGCAGCACGAAGCGCGTGAGCTTCTCGGTGACGGCCGCGCGATCCTGTCGGCGCACGTCGGCGTAGAACTCGAGAGCGAACTCGGGCACGAAGTTGAACATGGCCGACGAGTAGGTGCTCATGCCCATCTGCAGCAGCGGAAGCGCGTACGTCTCGGCTGTCGGCAGGCCGCCGAGGTAGAACAGGCGGTCGCCGTTGCGCGCCGTCACCTTCGCGAGGTGCTCGATGTCGCCGTTCGCATCCTTGAAGCCGATGAAGTTCTCGTGGCGGTCGGCGAGCGTGCCGACCGTCTCGGCCGAGTAGACGGCGTTCGCACGGTTGTACACGATCAGCGGCAGCTTCGTCGCCTCGGCGATCGCCGACACGTGGGCGACGAGGCCCTCCTGCGTGCACTCGGTCAGGTACGGCGGCAGCACGAGCAGACCCTCGGCGCCCGCCTCCTCCGCGGCCTGGGCGTTGGCGACGGCGTTCTTCGTCCAGCCGCCGGCCGAACCGAGCACCGGCACCTCATCGCGCGACGCCTCGACGGCGGCGCGCACGACGCGGGCGTTCTCCTCGACCGTGAGGCTGAAGCCCTCGCCGGTGCCGCCCGCGGCGAAGAGGCCGCCGACGTCGTAGCTCGCCTGCCAGGCGACGTGCTCGCGGTACGCCTCCTCATCGAACTCGAGCTCGTCGTCGAAGGCGGTCGCGGGGAACGAGAGCAGTCCGTCCTTCAGGTGGGCGGCGAGCTCGGCGGGGGTGAAGTTGGTCACGGTTTCTCCTGTCGTGGGGAGGGGATGCTGTTCACGCTAAGCCGTAATCAATGCGCGAGCAAGCCGATTTTCGTATGGATCAATGCCCTACGGGTATTGACGAACACGCGTCTGCGGGCGGAGGGCCATCCGCATCCGCCGGGCGGGGACCGACCGCACGCGGGGCACCTGAACGTGCGCCATGGCGGGAGGCTATGTCCGGAGACCGATGCGCGTCCATGAGAAAAGTCGCATGAATCAATGCGCCGAGCGTATCCATCCCCGCTCTGGTGCGTAATCCCGCGGATCGGCGATGGGCCGCGACGAACGAAACCGCCGGGATCCGCGTGATGACGGGGGAGGAAGCGCGGCCGATGCCTTGACCCCGCCCGCGGCCGATGCGACATTCATTAGCAATCGGTGCCCGATGACGAGCGCCGACGATCCCCACCAGGAGGAACCAATGAAGATTTCTTCCCCACAGCACAGGGCGAAGCGCATCAGCATGAGCATCGCCGCGGTCGCATCCTTCGCGATGCTCGCGTCGTGCTCGGTCGCCAACTCCGAACCCGACGCGGGCGGCGGTGACGGCGGCGGCGCGGACGACACGCTCACCGTCGTGCTGACGCAGGAGCCGCCGACGCTCGAGGCGTGCGACGCGAACCTCACCTCGACGGGAGTGGTCGTGCGCAGCACCGTGACCGAGCCGCTCGTCGAGCGCAACCCCACGACGGGCGATCTCGAGCCGCTGCTCGCCACCGAATGGGAGCAGACCGGCGACACCGAGTGGACCTTCACGATGCGCGAGGGCGTGACGTTCCAGGACGGCACGCCGTTCGACGCGGCGGCCGCGGCGCACTCGATCGACCGCGCCGTCAACGGCGACCTCGGCTGCGACGTCGAGGGCTACATCTTCGGCGACGACGATCTCGAGGTCGAGGCCGTCGATGAGACGACGCTGACGGTCACCACGCCGGCGCCGGACCCGATCCTTCCGCTCAAGCTCTCATTCATCGAGATCGTCTCGGCGGACACGCCCGCCGACGAGATGGACCGTGAGCCCGTCGGAACCGGCCCCTACGCGATCGCCGAATGGCAGGCCGGCACGAGCATCACGCTCGACCGGAACGAGGATTACTGGGACGCCGCGCCGGAGTTCGCGCACGTCGAGTACCAGTGGCGATCGGAGGGCACGGTGCGCGCCGCGATGGTCACGAGCGGCGAGGCCGACATCGCGCTCGGGCTGAGCCCCGAAGACGGCGCAGGCGACCTCGGCGTCAGCTACCCGAACAACGAGACCATCGCGCTGCGGTTCTCGGGCCAGACGGCGCCGCTCGACGACATCCGCATTCGCCAGGCGATCAACTACGCGATCGACAAGGACACGATCGTCTCGTCGCTGTACCCCGACGGCGACACGGTCGCGGCCGAGCTGATCCCCGAGGGCATCGTCGGGTACAACGACTCGCTCGAGCCCTGGCCGTTCGACCTCGACAAGGCGAAGGCGCTCGTCGAGGAGGCGAAGGCCGACGGCACGCCGGTCGACGAGACGATCCTCATGCCGGTGCGCACGGCCCAGTTCCCGAAGGTGAGCGAGCTCGGCGAGGTGCTGCGCGAACAGATCTCGCAGGCCGGCCTCAACATCGAACTGCGCATGGTCGACACGACTCAGCACCTGCAGTATCAGACGAAGCCGTTCGTGACGGACGAGGGCCCCATCGCGATGCTCATCCAGCACGGCAACCAGGCGGGCGACGCGCAGTTCTCGGTCGAGCAGTACATGCTCACGGGGGCGGCGCAGGCCGAGTTCGGCGACCCCGAGCTCGACAAGCTGATCAAGGAGGCCGCGAAGCTCACGGGCGACGAACGGCAGGCCGCGTACGAAGAGGTATTCCAGTACGAGCACGACAACGTCGTCGCATTGGCGCCGATCGCGCACCAGACGGTGATGCTGGCCCTGTCGGATCGCGTCACCTACGAGCCGAACTCGTCGACGGGCGACGAGCTGCGCATCAAGGAGGTCTCGCTCGCGGGCTGACCGCGAGCGAGAGTGAGGGAGGCGAGCGAGCATGTGGACGTATTTGAGGAAACGGATCCTCCAGAGCGCATTGCCACTGGTGGCCGTGGTCTTGGGCGTGTTCGTGCTCGCTCGCCTCACCGGTGATCCGTCGAAGCTGTACCTGCCGCTGAACGCGACGGATCAGATGCGTGCCGACTTCGCGGCGCGCAACGGATTCGACAAGCCGATCTGGGAGCAGATGGGCGACTACTTCCTCGGCGTGCTGCAGTTCGACTTCGGAGAGTCGCTGCGCACGGGCGAGAGCGCGGCGACCATGGTGCTGCGGGCGTTCCCCGCAACGCTGCAGCTCGCGGGCACGACGATGGTCATCGCGATCGTGGTCGCGATCGTGGTCGGCAGCTGGGCGGCCATCAAGCCCAACGGCATCGCCGACCGCATCGTGAGCTTCTTCGCCATGGTCGCCGCCGCCGTGCCCGACTTCTGGCTCGCGATCCTCGGCATCTGGATCTTCGCGATCACCCTCGGCTGGCTGCCCACATCGGGCACCGACGGCGGCGTGAGCGTGTGGGTGCTGCCGATCGCCACGCTGCTGCTGCGCCCCGTGGGCGTGCTCGCGCAGATCGTGCGCGGATCCATGGTCACGGTGCTCGGCCAGCCCTACGTGAACGTGGCGCGCAGCCGCGGCGCGGGGCAGATGCGCATCGTGACCCACCACGCGCTGCGCAACGCGGCGGCGCCGGCGCTCACCGTCGCGGGAGACCTCACCGTGAGCATGGTCAACGGAGCGGTGATCGTCGAATCGATCTTCGGATGGCCCGGAATCGGAAAGCTCATGATCGATTCGATCCTGCAGCGCGACTTCGCGGTGCTGCAGGCCGCCGTGCTGCTCACGGCGCTCGCGATCTTCGCGCTGAACATCGTGATCGATCTCGGCTACGCGGCCCTCGACCCGAGGGTGCGCCCCGCCTCGCAGGCCCGCCGCGGCCCGAAGGCCACGAACGAGAAGCAGGAGGCGGCAACCCATGTCTGACGTCACCCCCACCGTCACCGTTCTCACCCGCAGGGCGCGCGGGCAGAGCGACCGCCCGAGCCTGTTCCGGCTGCTGCTGCGCGACGGCGTCGCCGCCGCCGCGGCCGTGGTGCTCGTCATCGTGGTGCTGGGCGCCGTGCTCGGACCGCTTCTGCTCGGCGACATCGCGCAGCAGCAGGACCTCGGCGCCCGCAACCTCCCGCCCTTCAGCTTCGGCGCGGGCTGGGAATACGTGCTCGGCAGCGATTCGCTCGGCCGCAGCATGTTCGCCCGCATCGTCGCGGCGACCGGCACGACGCTCGGCGTCGCCGTCTCGGCGGTCGTCGTCTCCGGCATCGTCGGCTCCGTCTGGGGCATGTGGGCGGGCTTCCACCGCGGGTGGCGCGAGAACGTCTCGATGCGCATCGCCGACGTGATCATGAGCTTCCCCTCTCTGCTGCTCGCGGTCGTCATCCTGTACGTGTTCAACCCGAGTGCCGCGAACATCGTGCTCGTGCTCGCGATCACGCGCATCCCGATCTATCTGCGCACCGCGCGCGCCGACGCGGCCGAGCTGCGCTCGCGGATGTTCGTCGACGCGGCGCGCAACTTCGGCACGAAGCAGTCGACGATCGTGTTCCGCCACATCGTCCCGAACGTGCTGCCGACGCTCGTCACGCTCGCGACGCTCGAGCTCTGCTATGTGATGCTGGCCGAGTCGTCGCTGAGCTTCCTCGGCATCGGCATCCAGCCGCCCGACGTGAGCTGGGGCCTCATGGTGGCGCAGGGGCGCCAGTACCTCGCAGACGCGTGGTGGCAGTCGGTCCTGCCCGGTGTCGCGATCGTCATCACGACCGTGAGCGCGAACGTGCTCGCCGCCTGGCTGCGCCTCGCGACGGATCCGGGTCAGCGCTGGCGGCTGCAGCAGAAGAAGCGCCGCCGTCCGATGATCGCCACCGTGTCCTGACGAATGGAGCCCACGGTCGTCGTTCTGCTCGCCCTCCCGATCTTCGTCGCCGCGACGCTGCAGGGGTCGATCGGGTTCGGCATGGGCATGGCGTCGGCGCCGTTCATCGCGATCGCCGACCCGGGGCTGCTGCCGTCGACGGTCATCATGCTCGCGATCGTCGTGAGCGGAACCGTGCTGATCCTCGATCGCGGCGGGCTCGACTTCCGCGGAGCCAGTTGGGCGCTCGTCGGTCGCGTGCCGGGCAACATCATCGGTGCGGGGCTCGTCGTGATCATGTCGCCCGCCGTGCTCTCGTGGCTGGTCGCCGTCACGGTGCTCGGCGGCATCCTCGTGTCGATGCGGGGCTGGGAGCCGAAGGTCACGCGCACGACGCAGGCGATCGCGGGCGGGGTCTCGGGAATCATGGGAACCACGACCTCGGTCGGGGGCGCGGCGATGTCGATCATCTGGCAGTCGTCCGAGGGACCGAAGCTGCGCGGCACGATGGCCGCGTTCTTCCTCGCGGGTTCCGTGCTCTCCCTCGGCACGCTGCTGGCGTTCGGCGCGATCCCCGAGCGCGCGCTCGGGTTCGCCGCGTGGATGCTGATCCCGGCGCTCGCGGGCATCGTGTTCTCGCGCTCCATCAACAGGTATCTCAACCGCGCGCGGACGCGCGTGGTCGCGCTGACAGCGTCGGCTCTCGGCGCGGGCGCGCTCATCGTGACGCAGGTCGTCGAGCTCGTCGCGTCGTAGCTCAGCGCACCCTGCGTTCGAGGGGACGGCCCTGATCGAGCAGGTCGATGTTGCGCACGATGTCCGCCGCGCGCTGCTCGAACACCTCGCGGGCGTGGCCCGAGAAGTGCGGCGTGAGCACCGTGTTCGCGAAGCCGGCGAACCGGGCGACCGCGGGCGGCGCGGACGTGCCCTCCGGCGCGCCCCACCAGACGTCGATTCCGGCGCCCCCGATGACCCCGTCAGCCAGCGCGTCGAAGAGCGCATCCTCGTCGACCACCGGTCCGCGCGCCACGTTGATGAGGAGGGCGTCCGGACGCATCGTGCGCAGCGCGTCGGCACCGATGAGCCCGCGCGTGGCGTCGGTCAGCGGAACCGTGACGGCGACGATGTCGCTCTCGGCGAGAAGCGCGCCGAGCTCGGCGTCGGCGTAGATGCGATCGGCGCTCACATCCGGCGGCAGCGGCGCGTCGGGCCGGCGCCGGGTCGCCACGACGCGCATGCCCATGCCGGCCGCCAGCCGCGCGAGGGCCTGTCCGATCTCGCCGAAGCCGAGGATCCCGATGGTCGTGCCGCGGAGCGCACGGTGGAACGGCGTGCCCGGCGCGGTCGCGACCGTGCGCCAGGAGCCCTCGCGCATCTGCCGGTCGGCCTCGAGGGCGCGGCGCCGCAGCATCATGGCGACCATGATGACGTGCTCGGCGATCGCCGCACCGTGGTGGCCGGTATTGCACACGGCGGCGTCCGCCGGGATGGCATCGGCCGCGATCCGGTCGATGCCCGCCCCCGTCGCATGGATCAGACGCGCCGTCGGCGGCGACGGCATATCATTCGCCGCGAGCGCCGAGCAGATGACGACCTCGGCGCCGTCGAGCGCCTCTCGCGGTGACGAGTCGGCGGCGAAGCGCCACTCGTGAGCACGCCGAGTGCGTGCGAGGTGATCGGCGAAGCCCGTGATGATCGGGTCGGTGACGGCGATGCGCATCCCCGTCACCATCGCGGCGACGCGTTGACGAACGACGGATCGAACCGCTGCATGTAACCGGTGTCGTCGCGCTCACGGATGCCGCAGTCGACGTACTGCCGGTGGAGCTTCGCGAGCAGATCCTCGTCGAGCTCGACGCCGAGGCCGGGCGCGGTCGGCACGGCGAGCGCACCGTTCGAGAACTCGAGGGCGCCGGGGGCGATGACGTCCTCGTCCGGTCGCTTCCACGGCCAGTGCGTGTCACAGGCGTAGTCGAGCACGGGCGTCGCGCCGGCGAGGTGCGTCATGGCGGCGAGGCTGATGCCGAGGTGCGAGTTCGAGTGCATCGACAGCCCCCAGCCGAGCGTCTCGGAGATGCCGGCGAGAAGCTTCGAGCGCTCGAAGCCGCCCCAGAAGTGGTGGTCGCTCAGCACGATATCGATGGCACCGAGGCGCACCGCCTCCGCGATGTGGTCGAAGGCGACGACCCACATGTTCGTCGCGAGCGGCAGATCGGTGTGCCGGCGCACCTCGGCCATGGCCTCGAGGCTGCCGGTCGGATCCTCGAGGTACTCGAGCACGTCGCCCAGAGCATCGGCGACCCGAATCGACGTCTCCACCGACCACGCGCCGTTCGGGTCGATGCGCAGCGGCAGGTCGGGGAACTCCTCGCGGAGCGCGAGCACGGCCGCGATCTCGTGGTCGGGCTCGAACACGCCGCCCTTGAGCTTCAGGGCTCCGAAGCCGTACTCATCGACGATGCGGCGCGCCTGCGCAACGATGCCCTGTGGGGTGAGGGCCTCGCCCCAGCCGTCGGGCTCATCGCCGGGATGCCCCGCCCACTTGTAGAAGAGGTACCCGCTGTACGGCACGGTATCGCGCACCCGACCGCCGAGCAGCTCGCTGACGGGAACGCCGAGGATCTTGCCGCGTGCGTCGTAGGAGGCGACATCGAACGGACTGAGCGCGCGGTCGGCGGTGCTCGTGCCGGTCACCATACCCGACATGCCGTGACCGCCGGACGTGCGATCGGTCGCAATGCTCGCCGTGACCCGGGCGCGGAGCTCGTTGCCGGCGAACACGTCGCAGCCGAGCACACGCTCGGCTGCCCGCGCGAGGCGGGTGAGGTGCGCCGCGTCGCCGTAGGTCTCGCCGAGTCCGGTCACGCCGGAGGCGGTGCGGATGCGCACGACGGCGCGCAGCGCGAACGGCTCGTGCACGCCGACCGTGTTGAGCAGGGGTGTGTCGTGGAACGCGACCGGGGTGATCCTCACCTCACGGATCGCGTGCTCCGCGAGCGCGGTCCCGCCGGGTACTGACACTACGATTTCGTCAGACATCGAGCCTCCACCTCATCGTGCGCTTGATCCCGAACGTATGGTTGTCGTTGATGCGGTGTCAAACCAAATTGCGCACAGATCAATGTCGGGAGTGAATCGATGATTTCCCTGGTACAGCTCGAGTGCTTCATCGCGGTCGCCGAGGAGCTGCATTTCGGTGCGGCCGCGGCTCGGCTGAAGATGACGCAGCCGCCGTTGAGCCGCCAGATCCAGCAGCTCGAGCGGGAGCTCGAGACACAGCTGTTCTCGCGCACCAGCCGACGCGTCGAGCTGACGCAGGCGGGCCGGGCGCTGCTGCCGAGCGCGCGGCGGCTGATCGACCTGGCGGCGAAGGCCGTCGCCGACGTGAAGTCGGTGGGCAAGGGCGCCGCCGGAACGCTCACGATCGCGTATACGGCGATGGCGGGGCAGGCGGTGATCCCGCAGCTCATGCGGCGTGCCGCGACGGCGCTTCCGAACGTGTCGCTCCTGCTGCGCGAGAGCGTGACGCTCGATCAGGTCGACGCGATCGAGAGGGGCACCGTCGACGTCGGTCTGGTGCGCCCCCTGCTCTCGCGCCCGCAGATCGAGAGCCGACCGGTGTACCGCGAGAAGCTCGTGGTCGCGGTACCGGCCGATTCGCCGCTCGCGGAGAGGGGCGTGCCGGTGCGGCTCATCGACCTCATCGACGAGCGACTGCTCATGTACTCGCCGGGCGTCGCGCGCTATTTCCACGATCTGCTGCTGTCGATGTTCGTGGCGAGCGGTGTGCATCCGCGCATCTCGCAGTACGCGGGGCAGATCCCGACGCTCCTCGCGCTCGTGAGCGCCGGGCTCGGCGTCGCCCTCGTGCCCGAGTCGGCCTCGCGCATCTGCTCCGATGCCGTCGTGCTGCTGCCCGTGAACGAGAAGGATCCCTCGGATCGCGTCAACCGCGTTGAGCTCGACATCGTGTGGAGCAGGGAGACGCAGAATCCGCTCGTCCCCGCGATCCTCGCGCTCATCGACGAGGTGAGCGACGACGACGCGATTGATTCAATCGGTGCATAGCGCCATGCGCAACTAGCTGTTGATCGGAAGGATCGCCCGGCATAGCGTGAGAGATCATCGCCTGCGCACTCAATGAGGAGGACTGCCCGATGGTCGAGGAACGGTCGGATGCGATTCTCCGCGTCGAGGGATTGAAGGTCAGCTATCGGATCGGCGACCGGTCGGTCGAGGCGGTCCGAGGCGTCGACCTCACCGTGAAGCGCGGCGAGGTCGTGGCGATCGTCGGCGAATCCGGTTCGGGCAAGAGCACGGTCGCTCAGGCGATCATGAACCTGCTCGCCCCGAACGCCGAGGTCACGGGCGGGGACATCCTGTTCGACGGGCACAGCCTGCGCGGTCTCAGCGATGCGCGATGGCGCGAGATCCGCGGCCGCGCGATGGGCCTCGTGCCGCAGGATCCGTCGCTGAGCCTCAACCCGGTGCGCCGGGTCGGCGCGCAGGTCGCCGAGCCGCTCATCGTGCACGGCCTCGCACACAAGCGCGAGGCCGACGGCCGCGCCGTCGAGCTGCTCGAGATGGCGGGGATCACCTACCCGGCCGAACGGGCGAAGCA
This sequence comes from Candidatus Microbacterium stercoravium, assembly GCA_019117025.1. Classification (GTDB taxonomy): domain Bacteria; phylum Actinomycetota; class Actinomycetes; order Actinomycetales; family Microbacteriaceae; genus Microbacterium; species Microbacterium stercoravium. The sequence continues at coordinate 13,582 of DXAM01000010.1, forward strand.
GTATCCGCACCAGTTCTCCGGCGGCATGAAGCAGCGCGCGCTCATCGCGGGCGGCCTCGCCGCGGATCCGGAGCTGCTCATCGCCGACGAGCCCACCAGCGCGCTCGATGTGACGGTGCAGAAGCAGATCCTCGACCACCTCGAGAAGCTGTCGTCCGAGCTCGGCACAGCCGTGCTGCTGATCACGCACGACCTCGGCATGGCCGCGGAGCGCGCCGACACCGTCGTCGTGATGCGCAAGGGCGAGGTTGTCGACGCCGGACCCGCGGGCGCGATCATGACGAATCCGAGCCATGAGTACACGCGCGCGCTCATCGATGCCGCGCCGCGCTTGTCGGCCCACGAGCGGCGCGCGGCCGCCACCTCGCAGCGCATCGCGTTCGGCGGCGAGCCGATCGTGCAGATCCAGAACCTGACGAAGGTCTTCCCGCTGCCGAAGGGCGAGGGCGGAAAGAAGACGCTCACCGCGGTCGACGACGTGACGCTCGAGATCCGACGCGGCGAGACGCTGGCCGTCGTCGGCGAGTCGGGATCCGGCAAGAGCACGCTCGCGCGCCTCGTGCTGCGCCTCGACGACCCGACCTCGGGATCCATCCGCTTCGAGGGCGACGACATCACGTCGCTGAAGGGCGAGCGGCTGCGGCAGCTGCGCCGCCGATTCCAGATGGTCTACCAGAGCCCGTTCGACTCGCTGAACCCGCGCATGACGATCGAACAACTGATCACCGAGCCGCTGCTGTCGTTCGGCGAGGGCGATCGCGCCTCGCGGTCGGCTCGCGCCCGCGATCTCGCCGATCAGACGGCGCTGCCCGGCGGCATGCTCGACCGCTATCCCGACGAGCTGTCGGGCGGCCAGCGGCAGCGCGTCGCGATCGCGCGGGCGCTCGCGCTCGATCCCGATTTCATCGTGCTCGACGAGGCCGTCTCGGCGCTCGACGTCTCGGTGCAGGCACAGGTGCTGCGGCTGCTCGACGAACTGCAACGGGAGCGCGAGCTGACCTACATGTTCATCACGCACGACCTCGGTGTCGTGGCCGAGAGCGCCGACCGCGTGGCGGTGCTCAAGAACGGGGCGCTGGTCGAGTGCGACGAGACCGGAGAGCTGTTCACGAACCCGCAGCAGGAGTACACGCGCATGCTGATCGACGCCGTGCCCGCATTCTCTGCGTAACGGTGGTTCCGCGGCGGCTCATGTCGCCGTAGGGTCGACCTCGACCTTCAGGAGCAGCGACATGACGCGGACGGTCCTCATCACGGGAGGCGCGGGCGGGATCGGGAGCATGCTCACCGATCGTGCCCCGCGCGACGGCTGGCGCTACGTGATCCTCGACCGCGCCGTCGGGTCCGTGCCCGCGCGCGAGGATCTGCGCACGGTGGTCGGGAGCATCACGGACCGCGGCGCCGTGCGCGAGGCGATGCGCGGCGTCACCGACGTGATCCACCTCGCGGCGATCGGCCAGGAGAACCTGTTCGAGCGCATCGTCGAGGTGAACATCGAGGGCACCCGCGTGGTGCTGGAGGAGGCCCGCGACGCCGGCGTCGGCCGTTTCGTGTTCGCCTCGAGCCACCACGCGGTCGGCTTCGCGCGGCAGGATGATGCGCCCGGCGGAGGCCTCCCGGATGACGCCGAGCCGCGCCCCGACACCTATTACGGCTGGAGCAAGGCCTCGGGCGAGGCCATGGTGCGACTGTTCTGCGAGCGGTTCGGCATGATCGGCGTCGCCTGGCGCATCGGCCACTGCTTCGAGCGGCCGCACGCGCGCGAGCGCCTGCCCGTGTGGCTGTCGCCGGCCGACGCGCGCCGCTTCGTCGATGCGGCGCTCGAGAACGATCTCGACCGGTTCACGTACGTGTGGGGCGTGTCGGCGAACACGCGCGGGTGGCTCTCCGGCGAGGGCGTGCGCCGCATCGGCTGCGTGCCGCAGGACGACTCCGAGCAGTACGCGCACCTGTTCGCGGCGGGGGAGCCGGATCCGGCCTCGCCGCTCGGCGGCGACGTCACGACGACCCCGCTCGGCGAACCGTGGATCGCGCCGACGGAGTAGCCCTCCGTAAACCTGAGTCGGATCGACTCAACTTATTTGACGGATGCCGATGGCCGACGTACACTTGAGCCATCGCGACTCAAGTCTCGCGAGTGAACTTGTCTCAATGAAACGGAGCTGAATATGGCACGTGCTGTGGGTATCGACCTCGGAACGACGAACTCGGTCGTCTCTGTCCTCGAGGGCGGCGAACCGAAGGTCATCGCCAACGCCGAAGGCATGCGCACGACCCCCTCGGTCGTCGCATTCGCGAAGGACGGCGAGGTGCTGGTCGGCGAGACCGCGAAGCGCCAGGCCGTCACCAACGTCGACAACACGATCGCATCGGTGAAACGCCACATGGGCACCGACTGGACGTTCGAGACCGAGGGCAAGAAGTACACGCCCCAGGAGATCTCGGCGCGCATTCTGCAGAAGCTGAAGCACGACGCCGAGCAGTACCTCGGTGACACGGTGACCGACGCCGTCATCACCGTTCCCGCGTACTTCAACGACGCCGAGCGCCAGGCCACGAAGGAGGCCGGCGAGATCGCGGGCCTCAACGTGCTGCGCATCGTCAACGAGCCCACCGCAGCCGCGCTCGCGTACGGCCTCGACAAGGGCCAGGAGGACGAGCTGATCCTCGTCTTCGACCTCGGCGGCGGC
>DXAM01000011.1 GCA_019117025.1 Candidatus Microbacterium stercoravium
GGTGGCGGCACGTTCGACGTCTCGCTGCTCGAAGTGGGCAAGGATGACGACTTCTCGACGATCCAGGTGCGGGCGACCGCCGGTGACAACCGCCTCGGCGGCGACGACTGGGACGACCGCGTCGTCGAGTACCTCATGAAGCAGTTCAAGGACACCACCGGCGTCGACGTCTCGGGTGACAAGATCGCGCTGCAGCGCCTCAAGGAGGCCGCGGAGCAGGCCAAGCGCGAGCTCTCGAGCTCGGCGACCACGACCGTGAGCCTGCCGTACCTCTCGCTCACCGCCGAGGGCCCGGCCTCGCTGCAGGAGCAGCTCTCGCGCGCGAAGTTCGAGGACCTGACCAAGGACCTCGTGGAGCGCACGAAGAAGCCGTTCGAGGACGTCATCCGCGAGGCGGGCGTGAAGCTCAGCGACATCGCGCACGTCGTGCTCGTCGGTGGATCCACGCGCATGCCCGCGATCAGCGAGCTCGTGAAGAAGGAGACCGGCAAGGACCCGAACAAGGGCGTCAACCCCGACGAGGTCGTGGCCGTCGGCGCCGCCCTGCAGGCGGGCGTGCTGAAGGGCGAGCGCAAGGACGTTCTGCTCATCGACGTGACCCCGCTGTCGCTCGGCATCGAGACCAAGGGCGGCGTGATGACGAAGCTCATCGAGCGCAACACCGCCATTCCGACCAAGCGCAGCGAGACCTTCACCACGGCCGAGGACAACCAGCCCTCCGTCGCGATCCAGGTCTTCCAGGGCGAGCGCGAGTTCACGAGCGACAACAAGCCGCTCGGCACGTTCGAGCTCACCGGAATCGCCCCCGCGCCCCGCGGCATGCCGCAGGTCGAGGTCACCTTCGACATCGACGCGAACGGCATCGTCCACGTGTCGGCGAAGGACAAGGGCACCGGCAAGGAGCAGTCGATGACCATCACGGGCGGCTCGTCGCTCGACAAGGAAGACATCGACCGCATGGTGCGCGAGGCCGAGGAGAACGCCGAGGCCGACAAGAAGCGCCGCGAGGCCGCCGACACGCGCAACCAGGCCGAGACGCTCGCGTACTCGGTCGACAAGCTGCTCACCGACAACGACGAGAAGCTTCCCGTCGATGTCAAGGAGACCGTCAAGGCCGATGTCGATGCCCTCAAGGCAGCGCTCGCCGGCGAAGACGACGACGCCGTGAAGTCGGCGCTCGACAAGCTCAACGAGTCGCAGACCAAGCTCGGCGAGGCGATCTACGCGCAGTCGCAGCAGGAAGCTCAGGAGGCCCCGGCCGACGAGCCCGCGTCGGATGACGAAGACGTGGTGGACGCCGAGGTCGTCGACGACGAAGAGGACGAGAAGAAGTAATGACCGACCAGGACCCGACCTCGCCGAACGACGGCGAAGACCAGGTCCAGCCGGACGCCGAGGCGGGGGCCGAGAACGCCCCCGCCTCCGGCGCATCCGCTGAGACCGAATCCGATGACCTGACGATCGACGAGATCCTCGACGCCGAGCAGACCGACGAGGCCGTCGAGCAGGACAAGAGCGACTACGAGACGCAGCTTCTGCACGACCTCAAGCGCATCCAGGCCGAGTATGCGAACTACCGCCGTCGCACCGACGAGCAGCGGCAGCTCGAGATCGACCGCGCCAAGGGCGTGGTCGCCAAGCGCATGCTGCCCGTGCTCGACGACCTCGACCGCGCGGCCAAGCACGGCGACCTGGAAGAGGGATCCGCGTTCGCTCTCGTTGCCGACAAGATGCGCGGTGTCGCAACCGACTCCGGCCTCGTCGCCTACGGCGAGCCGGGCGAGGTGTTCGACCCGCAGCAGCACGAAGCCGTCTTCCAGGCGCCGACCCCCGGCGCCACCGAGACGACGATCCTCGAGGTCGTCGAGGTCGGATACCGCCTCGGCGATGTCGAGCTGCGCCCGGCCAAGGTGGTCGTGGCCGTTCCTGCTGAATAACGGAAAGAAGGCGATCGATGGCCAGTCAGGACTGGTTCGATAAGGACTTCTACCGCGTGCTCGGCGTCTCGAAGGACGCCGACGCGTCCGAGCTGAAGAAGGTCTACCGCAAGCTCGCCCGCACGTATCACCCCGATTCCAATCCGGGCGATGCGGCGGCCGAGGCGAAGTTCAAAGAGATCAGCGAGGCCTACTCGGTCCTCTCGGATCCCGAGCAGCGCCGGGAGTACGACGAACTCCGGGCGATGGGTTCGGGCGCGCGCTTCACCGCGGGCGGATCCGGATCCGAGGGGTTCGAAGACGTCTTCAGCCGATTCTCGCGCGGCGGCGGCGGGTCGCCCGACTTCGACGACATCTTCTCGATGTTCAACAGTCAGGGCGGCCGCCGCGGCGGGTTCGGCGGGTTCGGCGGACCCCAGAAGGGCGCCGACGTGCGTGCGCGCACGACGATCGACTTCCTCGACGCCGCGAAGGGCGAGACCATCTCGCTCAAGGGCGAGGACGGCAAGCCGTTCAAGGTGAAGATCCCTGCGGGCGTCGCCGACGGCCAGAAGATCCGACTGCGCGGTCGCGGGCGGCCCTCGCCGAACGGCGGTGCCCCGGGCGACATCGTGGTCGAGGTCGCGGTGCGCCCGCACCGGGTGTTCTCCCGCGACGGCAAGAACCTGCGGCTCACCGTGCCGGTGACGTTCACCGAGGCGGTGCTCGGCACGACGATCGAGGTGCCCACCCTCGAGGGCACGACCGTCAAGCTGCGCGTGGCGCCCGGCACCCCGTCGGGCCGCGTGCTGCGGGTCAAGGGGCGGGGGATCCAGACCTCGAAGGGCACCGGCGACCTGCTCGCCGAGGTCGAGGTGGCGGTTCCCGAGCGCCTGACCGACGAGCAGAAGGCGGCTCTCGAGGCCTACCGGGCGATCGAACCGAACGAGAACCCGCGCTCGGCACTGTTCCTGTGATGACCGTGTCCCACGTCGGGCGGGGAAGAAGCCGGAATTCCCGCCCCGAGTGGGACATGCTGGAGTTGAGGTACGGAGGTGTGAGATGCAGTTGCCCGAGGGAGTGAGCGATCAGGATCCGATCTTCCCGATCGCCGCAGCCAGCGAGCTGTCGGGCCTGCACCCGCAGACCCTGCGCCAGTACGACCGCACGGGGCTCGTGGTGCCGGGCCGCACGCGCGGCGGATCCCGTCGCTACTCCGCGCGCAACATCGTGCAGCTGCAGGAGGTCGCGCGGCTGTCGGCCGAGGGCGTTCCGCTCGCGGTGATCCAGCGCATGCTCGACCTCGAGAACGAGGTGCGCGATCTGCGCGACGAGGTGCGCATGCTCGCCGCCGATCTGCGGCGCGAGCGCCAGAACCGTCCGGGCGCCCGCGTCTTCGCCACCGGCGTCGACGGCGGGGCGATCACGCTCACCGGCACCACGCGCGTGCGGCGCCAGACCGACATCGTGGTCTATCGCCCGCCGCGCGGCTGACTCAGCCGCGCGCTCTCGCGAGCGTCGCGTTCGGCACGAACGTGCACGGCAGCAGCGTCTGCAGGGGCGACGCGGACGGATCCGCGAGGCGCCGTTCGAGCGCATCCACGCCGAGCTCGCCGAGCTCGGAAGCGGGCGTGCGCAGATACGTGAGAGTCGGATCCGTCATCTCGGCCATGTACGCCGACGACCCGAGCGAGAGCACGCTGACCTGCTCGGGCACGCGCGTTCCCGTGCGGGTGAGCCCCCGCACGAAGCCGGGCGCCGCGTGCTCGTTCATGACGATCACGGCGGTCGTGGCCGGGTGCTCGTCGGCGAACCTCTCGCCGAGCGCCCGCCCGTCGGCCGGCTGCTCGTCGCAGGCGAGCAGCGTCGAGGCGACGCCGTGCTCCTCGGTCACCGCCAGATAGGTGCTGCGCGCCCGTGAGACGGCGCCGTGGTTGTACTCGGGGTGCGTGCTGTACACGAACGCGATGTCGCGGTGGCCGAGCGCGACGAGCCGTTCGACGGCCTCGCGGGTCGAGGTGACCATGTCGATGTCGACGTAGGGCAGCGCCGACGGATCCTCGGTGCGGCCGATCATCGCGAAGGGCACGTTGTTGTCGGCGAGCGCCTTGACGCGCGGATCCTCGAGCTGCACCTCCATGAGGATCACGCCGTCGACGAGCCCGCCGCGCGCGAGCACGTCGATCTGCTCGATGTCGGTGCCGATCGGCCACATCACGAGGTCGTAGCCGCGCTCGCGGGCGCGCCGCGAGGCGCTCGAGAAGAACGCGACCGACGTGTGCGACAGCGAGCGCTCGAGCACCGGGAACAGCAGCGCCAGAATGCGCGTGCGGCCGCGCGCGAGCGCCGCACCGACGGAGTTGCGGCGGAACCCGAGCTCGCGCATCGCCTGTTCGACGCGCTGCTTCGTCGCGTCGGTGACGTGCTTCGTGCCGTTCACGACGAACGACACCGTCGCGATCGACACCTGCGCCCGTGTCGCCACGTCCTGCATGGTCGCCATGTGCGCCCCTCCCATATTCCGCATCACGTTCTCGCCGAAGGCGTTGACACGCTTTCTCATTATGTGTCATCGTGGCGGTGAGTTTAAGCGCTTAACCACAGATGGTTGGCATCCGGCATGGCGACAAGGGAGTACATCATGCGCAAGAACAGGATCCTCGTGACCGGCGCGGCGGCCGCTGCGGCGCTCGCGCTCGCGGGATGCGGCGGTGGCGGAGGAGACGAGGGCGGCGGTGACGCGAGCAGCCTGTCGATCCTCGACTACTACGACAACGAGCCCGATTCGACGCTCGTGCAGGAGGCGCTCGACGCCTGTGCCGAGACCGTCGGCGTCACCATCGAGCGCGAGACGGTGCCGGGCCCCGACCTCATCCAGACCGTGCTGCAGCGGGCGCAGTCGAAGACGATGCCCGATGTCCTGATGCTCGACAACCCCGACGTGCAGGAGATCGCCGCGACCGGCGGGCTCACGCCGCTGTCGACCTTCGACATCGACACGTCGCCGTTCACGCAGTCGATCCTCGACGCCGCCACCTACGAGGGCGAGGTGTACGGCCTCGGCCCCGCCGTGAACACGCTCGGCCTGTTCTACAACGTCGACGTGCTCGAGGAGGCAGGCATCGAGCCGCCCACCACGTGGGACGAGCTGAAGGAGTCGGCGGCCGCGCTGACCGAGGGCGACCAGTACGGCGTCGCGTTCTCGGCGATCGCCGACTATGAGGGCGCGTGGCAGTTCCTGCCGTTCATGTGGACCAACGGCGGCGAGGAGACCGATCTCGATTCGCCCGAGAACGCCGAGGCGCTGCAGCTGTGGGTCGACCTCATCGAGGCCGGGTCGGCGTCGGCCGGAACCGTCAACTGGAGCCAGGGCGACGTGAAGGACCAGTTCGTGGCGGGCAAGGCGGCCATGATGGTCAACGGCCCGTGGCAGATCCCCGCCATGGCCGACACCGATTTCGAATGGGACTCGGTGCTCCTCCCCGTCAACGAGGAGGGCACGGATCCCGTCGCCCCGCTCGGCGGCGAGCTGTGGACGGTGCCCGAGACCGGCAAGCCCGACGTGCAGGCGAAGGCGGCCGAGTTCGTCGAGTGCATGTCGAGCGAGGAGATCTCGCTGTCGATCGCTGAGAGCCGCTACCTGGTGCCCACCCGCACCGATCTGATCGACGGCTACGTCTCGGAGGAGCCCGAGATGGCGGCGTTCGGTGAGCAGATCAAGACGGCGCGCGCCCGCACGGCCGAGCTCGGCGAGGAATGGCCGGAGGCCGCGACGGTGATCTACAACGCCGTGCAGCTCGCGGTCACCGGCGAGGCGAGCGCCGACGAGGCGTTCGCGAAGGCCGCTCAGGGCTGACGCGATTCGCGGCCCGGCGGCAGCGCCGGACCGCGGTGCAAGGGAGCACCATGACCTCAGAGACGATCCGGCGCCCCGCGCGCAGGAGGATCCATCGCGACGACGTCGCGAGGCTCCTCTTCGTCGTGCCGGCGGCCGTCTACATCCTCCTGTTCTTCGGATACCCCATCGTCAAGAACCTGATGATGAGCTTCCAGGACTACACGACGAAGACGTTCTTCACCGGCGACGCCCCGTGGGTCGGCCTCGACAACTACATCACCGCGATCACGAGCAACCTGTTCGGGCCCGCGCTGGTCAACACCGCGCTGTTCACGATCGGATCCCTCGTGGGGCAGTTCGCGATCGGTCTCGGACTGGCGCTGTTCTTCCAGAAGAAGTTCCCGCTGTCGACCATCATGCGCGCCCTGCTGCTGCTGCCGTGGCTGCTGCCGCTCATCGTCGCGAGCGCGACCTGGCGGTCGATCCTCGACCAGGACAGCGGCATTCTCAACCGCTTCCTCGGCGTCTTCGGCGTCGATCCGGTGCCGTGGCTGTCGAGCCCCGACCACGCGCTGATCGCCGTGATCATCGTCAATATCTGGGTGGGGATCCCGTTCAACGTCACGCTGCTCTACGGCGGACTGCAGGACATCCCGGAGGAGCTCTACGAGGCTGCGTCGCTCGACGGAGCGACGGGGTGGAAGGCGTTCTGGCACATCACGCTGCCGAACCTGCGCGCGGTCATCGGTGTGACGCTCGTGCTCGGGGTCGTCTACACGCTCAAGGTGCTCGACGTGATCCTCGGCCTCACGGGCGGCGGCCCGGCGAACGCGACGCAGACGATCGCCATCCGTTCGTACCAGACCTCGTTCATCGACTTCGAGTTCGGCGTCGGCGCCGCCTTCAGCAACATCCTCATCCTCATCTCGCTGGTGTTCGCGATCGTCTACCTGCGCAGCACCCGCACGCCCGTGGACGAGTAAGGAGTCCGTTCCATGACCACCACCGCTCTCATCACCGTCGGCGGCGGCCGCGGCCGCGCCCGCGGCCTGCGCGGGGCCAGCGGCTCGCAGCTGGTGCACGTCGTGATCGGCGTCGTGCTGCTCGTCGTGATGCTGTTCCCCGTGTACTGGATGATCAATGCCTCGCTGCAGCCGTCCGGCAACACGCTCTCCGGCGGGCTCTTCCCGACGGATCCCAGCTGGGCGGGGTACGAGAAGGCCATCAGCGACCAGGGCATGAACCTCGTCACGAGCCTGATCGTCTCGGCCGGCGCCGTCGTGGTGAGCCTCGGCATCGCCGCCCCGGCGGCCTACGCGCTCGCGCAGTTCCGCTACCGCTGGATCACCGCCGCGCTGCTCGCGATCCTCATCGCCCAGATGATCCCGGGCATCGTGATCGCGAACGCGCTCTACGCCGCATACAACGATCTCGGGCTGCTGAACACGTATGCGGGGCTCATCCTCGCGGATGCCTCGCACTCGGTGCCGTTCGCGATCATCGTCATGCGCGCCTTCATGCAGAACATCCATCCGTCGATCCTCGAAGCCGCTCGCGTCGACGGTGCGCGCCAGTTCCGCACCTTCTGGTCGATCGCGCTGCCCGTATCGAAGAACGCGCTCATCACCGCGGGCCTGTTCGCGTTCCTGTTCGCGTGGAGCGACTTCCTCTTCGCGCTGACCCTCACGACGACCAGCGAGATCCGTCCCGTGACGCTCGGCATCTATCAGTACCTGGGCACGCAGGTGTCGAACTGGAGCGCCGTCATGGCCACCGCCGTGCTGTCGTCGCTGCCCGCGATCATCCTGCTGCTGATCGCCCAGCGCTACATCGCCGCCGGGGCGATGGGCGGATCCGTCAAGTGAACACCCGAGAATCCCGAACGAAAGGAGCACCCATGTCCGGTGCCGTCACACCCATCCGCGTCGTCGTGTGGGGCGAGAACGTCCACGAGCAGGAGCAGCAGGAGGTGCGCGACATCTACCCGGACGGCATGCACACCACCATCAAGGAGGGGATCGAGGAGAACCTCGGCGAGGCCGTCTCGGTCACCACCGCGACCCTGCAGGATCCGGAGCACGGCCTCACGGAGGAGGTGCTCGCGAACACCGATGTGCTCGTCTGGTGGGGGCACGCCGCCCATGCCGACGTGCGCGACGACGTCGTCGACCGGATCCACCGCCACGTGCTCGCGGGGATGGGGCTGCTGGTGCTGCACTCGGGGCACTGGTCGAAGATCTTCGGCAAGCTCATGGGCACCAGCTGCACGCTCCGCTGGCGCTCGAAGGACGACCGCGAGATCGTGTGGACGGTCGACCCGACCCACCCGATCGCCCGCGGGATCCCGCATCCGTTCATCATCCCGGCGCAGGAGATGTACGGCGAGTTCTTCGACGTGCCCGCACCGGATGAGCTCGTGTTCCTCTCGTCGTTCTCCGGAGGCGAGGTCTTCCGCAGCGGCATGACGTATCGGCGCGGCTTCGGCAGGATCTTCTTCTTCAGCCCCGGCGACCAGGACTACCCCGTCTACCACCAGAAGGAGGTGCGACGGGTGCTCGCGAACGGCGTCGAATGGGCGAAGACCGTGCGGCCGGAGCGCACTGATCCGGTGCTGCTGCGCTACGACCGCGAGGACTTCTACAACGGCCGGGGCTACCAGGGGGCGATGGAGAATTGAGCGCGTTCCGCACCGTCGATCACGGCGGACCGATTCGGCTCGTGCAGGTCGGGGCCGGCGGGATGGGGCGCGCCTGGCTGCGCACCATCGCCGAGGATCCGGACGTCGAGCTCGTCGGGCTCGTCGATCTGGACCTCGACGCCGCGCGCGGGGCGCTGGCCGAGGCGGGGATCCGGGGTGACATCGCGCTCGGCACCCGCGTTTCCGCGGTCGCTGCGGAGGCGGGCGCCGACGCGGTCGTGAACGTCACGATCCCCGAGGCCCACCTGCCGGTGAACCGGGAGGCGCTCGCCGCGGGGCTCCCCGTTCTGTGCGAGAAGCCGGCCGCCCCCATGATCGCCGACGCGTTCCGCCAGGCCGCCGCGTCCGAGGCGCACGGCGAGCTGCTCATGATCAGCCAGTCGCGGCGCTACTTCGCCGCGCTCGATGCCGTGCGGGCCCTGCTGCCGACCATCGGCGCGGTCTCGAGCGTGTCGACGCGGTTCCTCCGGGAGGCGCACTTCCCCGGGTTCCGCGAGGAGATGGCGCATCCGCTGCTCATCGACATGGCGATCCACCAGTTCGACGTGGCGCGGGCGCTCGTCCCGGCCGAGCCGGTCTCGGTCGTCTGCGACGAGCACAACCCCTCCTGGAGCTGGTTCGACGGGGCGGCGGACGCGCACGCGGTCTTCCGCTTCGCGGACGGCGCCCGGTACGTCTTCACCGGCAGCTGGGTGGCCGTCGGCGAGCAGACGTCGTGGAACGGCGAGTGGCGCATCGACGGGGAGGGCGGCACGATCCGGTGGGACGGCGAGGACGCGGTGACGCTCGTCCGAGCCGGCGTGCGCGATGCGCCCGAGCGCATCGAGGTGCCGGGCGGGGTTCCCGAGCAGATCTCCGGATCCCTGAAGGAGTTCGTCGCGGCGCTGCGCAGCGGGCAGAGCCCCGAGAGCACGGCGCTGGCGAACATCCACAGTCTCGCCATGGTGTTCTCGGCGACGCGTGCGGCGGACACGGGCGAGCGCGTCGACATCGAGGGGGTGCGGCGCCAGGCGCTCGCCGACGCGATCGCGACGGAGCAGGATTCGGAGGTCATCGCACGCCTTCGCGAGCTCTGACGCCGCCTCCGGCGCGCCCTCCTGATGCAGAACGACGGCAGATCCGTCCAATTCCCCGTGACCCGCGCGGCGCGGAGCGGAACAGGAACGGATCTGCCGTCGTTGTGCGGTGTCGGGTCAGCCCGCGAGGATCACCTCTGCCTCGCTGAAGAACTGGTCGACGGCGGCGTCGACCGTGATGGTGCCGAGGCCGAGCTCCTTGCCGATGTCCCAGAACTTCTGCTCGAGGGATCCGTAGCCCGCCACGGGCACGGGCGGGGCGTCGCCGATGCGGTCCTGGACCGAGTCGATGTAGTCGGCGACGAGCTGGTCGGGCCCTTCGAGGCTCGCCCCTTCGAGCTTCGTGTCGGACGCGGGGAACCCGAGTGAGGTGCCGAAGATCTCGCCGGCCTCGGGGCTGTTGATGACGTAGTCGAGGAAGATCGCCGCGGCTTCGGGGTGCTCGCTCGACGACGACACCGCCATCTGCAGGCCGGCCTGGCGGTACAGATCCTGACCGCCCTCGACATCGAGGGGCGGTGCGGCGATCGAGATGCTCGATGCGCCGGAATCACCGAGGTACGACGCGATGAAGTTGCTCCAGCTCGCCTCGCTCGCCGTGAGGTTGCCGCCGAAGCCCGAGACGGGGTTGATCTCCTCGAGGCTCTGCTGGGGAACGACGACGCCGTCGCGGTCGGCGGCACCTGACTCCCAGAACTCAGCGAGCTGCTCCTTCGTGAACCCGAGCTCGCCGTCGTCGGTGTAGAGGTTCCCGCCCTCGGCGCGCAGCACGTTCTCGAAGTTCTGGATGCGCTGCGTGAGGTCGGTGCCGCCGTAGATCTCGCCGTCCGTGGCCTCGGTCACCTCCGCCATCCACTCCGAGTAGTCCTCGTAGCTCGTGCCGCCCTCGTACGGCTCGATGCCGTACTCGTCGAGGATGTCGTCGTTCAGGAACACGGCCCACGTGCTGTAGCCGATCGGCAGGGAGTACTGCACGCCGTCGAGCTCGCCCGTGCCGACGAGCCCGTCGTCGATCGCATCGGTCGAGACGTACTCGCTGTACTCGCTGAGGTCGGCGAGCAGTCCGTTCTCGGCGTACTGGCGCAGGTAGGTGTCGGAGAACTGCCACACATCGGGCAGGCCGCCGCCGGCGGCCTCGGTCTGGCGCTTCTCCCAGTACGCGGGGAAGTCGGTGAACGAGCCCTTGATCGTGATGTTCGGGTACTCCTCGTTGAACGCGGCGATGAGCTCGTCGTAGCGCTGCGCACGATCGTCGTTGCCCCACCAGGTGAACGTCAGCTCGACCTCGTCGCCCGGCTCGTAGTCGCCGCCTCCGCTGCCGCCTGCGCAGCCCGCGAGGGCGACTGATGCCACGGCCAGGATGCCGACCGAGATGTATGTGCTCTTCCGCATGGAATTCCTCTCAGAACAACGTTGTTCGGCCCCGCTCGGAACGACCGGAGCCATTGGGAGAACGCTTTCCAGAAAATGATACGGCGTTCTTAAAACGTTTCACAAGATGGCGTGCCGCGACCGTTGCGGAGTCGTGATGTTCGAGTGGGCCGGTAGGTTCGGTGCGTGAGCCTTTCGTCCGGCGGTGCACAGCCGCAGAAGACCGCACCCTCCCCGAACGCCGTCCGAGTGAGCGCGCCCTCGCCCGTCACCGGAACGCCGCTCGAGATGGGTGATCCTGACGATGCCGCGCAGCGCATTCAGCTCACGAGCCGGTTCGTGACGGCGGACGGCCGCCCGTGGATCCCCGTGATGGGCGAATACCACTTCAGCCGCGACGTGCCCGATCGCTGGGCGCGGGAGCTGCGCAAGATGAAGGCCGGCGGGATCAGCGTGCTCGCCACGTACGTGCTCTGGAACATTCACGAAGACGTGGAGGGCGAGGTGCGGTGGGACGGGCACCGCGACGTGCGGCGCTTCATCGAGCTGGCAGACGCCATCGGCCTGAAGGTGATGCTGCGGATCGGGCCGTGGGCGCACGGCGAATCCCGCAACGGCGGGTTCCCCGACTGGCTGCAGGCGCTTCCGATCGCGCATCGCTCGAACGATCCGGCGTATCTCGAGCTCACCGAGCGCTGGTACCGCGCGATCGCAGAGCAGACGCGCGGACTGTTCCATACGCCGGAGAACCCGGCGGGCCCGATCATCGGCATCCAGGTCGACAACGAGCTGTACGACAGCGGGCCGCATCTCGCGACCCTGCGCGACCTCGCCGAGTCGGTGGGGATGCGCGCGAGCCTGTGGACGGCAACGGGCTGGGGCGGCGCAGAGCTGCCCGAGGGCCGTGTGTTGCCGGTGTACGCCGGCTACTCGGATGGGTTCTGGGAAGAGGAGACGACCGGATGGCCCGCGTTCGGCGTCATGCACTTCACCTACAGCACCGTGCGCGATGACCTCACCGTCGGTGCCGACCTGCGGCACGACGACGCGGTCGCCTCCGCCGACGCGGCGCTCGGGGCGGATGATCCGTGGCCGTACGTCACCTGCGAACTGGGCGGCGGAATGGCCGTGGCATACCACCGGCGACCGCTCGTCGACCCCGACGACGTCGCGGCCCTCGCGCTGACGAAGATCGGCAGCGGGTCGGCCTGGCAGGGCTACTACATGTACCACGGCGGCACGCAGGTGAGCGGCCGCACGTCGACTCTGCAGGAGTCGCACGAGACGGGATACCCGAACGACGTGCCCGTGCGCGACTACGACTTCTTCGCGCCGCTCGGCGCGGTCGGGAGCGAGCGCCCCCACTTCCACAAGCTGCGCCAGCAGCACCTGATGCTCGACGCGTTCGGCACGGCGCTGGCGCAGACGGCGGCGACGATCCCCGAGCAGCGCGAGGGCGGCCCGCGGTGGGCGGTGCGATCCGACGGCGAACGGGGCTTCCTCTTCGCGAACAACCACCAGCCGGCGGTCGCGGCGCTGCCGGCGCTCGACGACGTGCAGTTCGCCGTCGAATTCGACGACGCGCGGGTGAGCGTTCCGTCGGAACCCGTCACTCTGCCCTCGGGCGCGTACGTCGTCTGGCCGCTCCGCCAACGCATCGGCACGCTGACATCGGTGACCGCGACCGCTCAGCTCATCACGCAGTTCGACGGCGATCGTGGACCGGTGGTGCTTCTGGCCGCGACGCCCGGCATCGGCGTCGAGATCCAGGTCGAGGGCGTCGGCGCCTCCGCCGTCTCAGGCGCGTCCGTCCGCGCGCAGGACGACGTGCTCGTGCTGCGGCCCGACGCGGACCCGGGGCTCGGCTGCGAGGTCGTGATCGCGGGCACCACGCTGGTGATCCTGGATCGGGACACCGCGGAATCCGTGTGGCGCGGAGACATCGACGGACGCGATTCCGTCGTGATCTGGCACGGTAGCGGGTGGTTCGAGCACGGGTTCCGCGCCGTGCTCGAAGACCGCGCGTCGTCGATCGATGTCTGGCCGCCGCTGGGCGAGGGAT
Source organism: Candidatus Microbacterium stercoravium (assembly GCA_019117025.1). Taxonomy (GTDB): domain Bacteria; phylum Actinomycetota; class Actinomycetes; order Actinomycetales; family Microbacteriaceae; genus Microbacterium; species Microbacterium stercoravium. Next base: position 12,962 of record DXAM01000011.1, read on the forward strand.
CCACGGTCGACGGCCCCGGAACCGTGTTCTCGCGATACGCCGTTCCGGCCGGTGCCGAGGCGGTCCCGCTCAAGGTTCCGCCGATCGGCGCCGCCCCGACGCTTCCGCCCCGGCGCGGCGGATCCGCGGGTCGGCTGTCGGCCCCGACCGATGCCGACTTCGCGCGCGCGGCCGCGATCGATCTCGTCGTTCCGTCGCGCGCGTTCGGCGCGGAATCGGCGATCCTGTCGCTCGACTGGCGCGGGGATGTCGTCCGCGCCTTCATCGGCGACGAGCTGATCGCCGATCAGTTCTGGTACGGCCGCAGCCTCGAGATCGACCTCGAGCCGCACCGCGAAGCTCTTGCTGACGTGCCGCTGACGCTTCGCGCATTCGCCTGGGCGCCCGACACCGAGGTCTACGTCGACGCGCGCATTCGGCCCGAAGCGGACGAGCCCGTGCTCGAGATCCGCTCAGCGGTGGTGACGGCCGCGTCGACGCAGACGTTCGTGTAGGGGAGCGCCTAGAGGCGCGGGCGCGCCGTGGATCCGCGCACGACGAGCTCGAACGGGAGGTTCGTGCTCGCGGGCAGCGGCGCGTCCTCGAGCTCGGCCATCAGCAGATCGACGGCGAGCGCGCCCTGGCTGCGCGGGTGCTGAGCGATCGTCGTCAGGTCGAAGAACTCGGCCGCGTCGTGGCCGTCGAGCCCGATGATCGACACATCGTGCGGCACCTCGAGCCCGAGGTCGCGGGCGGCGAGGATCGCGCCGAACGCCATCTCGTCGCTCGCCGCGAAGATCGCGGTGGGCCGGTCGGGCGCCCCGAGCAGCTGCTTAGCCGCCCGGTAGGCGCCTTCCATCGTGAAATCGGCGCCGATGAACCGCGCGGCCTCGATGCCGGCGGCCTCGGTCGCCGAGACGAATCCGCGCCGTCGTTTGACCGGCATATGGAAATCGGCGTCGCTCGCCTCATTGCCGCCGATGTGCGCGATCGAGGTGTGGCCGAGCGCGAGCAGGTGCTCGGTGGCGAGGCGCGCGGCCGCATAGTCGTCGATCTGCAGGGTGCGGATCCCCGGGATCGGGCCGCCCACGCCGACGATCGGCTTTCCGAGCGCATGCAGGCGCGAGACCTCGGTCTCGTCGAGCTCGAGCGACACCGCGATCACGGCGTCGACGCGCTGCCGCAGCAGGAACGTCTCGAACACGTCGCGGCGCTCGGTGCCGTCACCCTCGAGGTTGTAGAGGGTGACGTCATAGCCGGATCCCATCAGCCGCTGCTGCGCGCCGGCGAGCACCTGCGTGAAGAACCAGCGGTCGAGGAACGGCAGCACGATGCCGACGTTGCGGTTGCGTCCGGTCGCGAGTGTGGAGGCCGCCTGCGAGACGACATAGCCGAGCTCCTGCGCCGCCGCGAGCACGCGCTCGCGCGTGCGGGGCGACACGGATCCGCGCCCCGACAGGGCCCGGGAGACGGTCGCGCTCGACACGCCCGCGGCGTCGGCGACCTCGGCGATGTTCACCCGTCCATCCTCTCACTGATCCCGCCCCGGCCCGGGGCGCACGAGTACGGCAGCCCGCGCGGGTCCCCGACGCAGAACTACGGCAGATCGGGCCGGATTCCGCGGAACCCGCGGCAATCCTGCCTGCGGTCGGCCGATGTGCCGTACTCCTGCATCGGCCGACGGGGCGGGCTGCCGTAGTTATGCTCGGGCGGCCAGCCAGACGGCGGTGTCGGCGGGCAGCTCGCGGCCGGTCACCTCGGCCGATGCGGCCAGGATCTCGCCCTCCGGCAGCGGCACCGGGGCGTCTGCCAGGTTCGCCATCACCGTCACGTCTCCGTTCCGGAACGCCAGGGTGCCGGCGGGGGAGTCGAGCCATTCCAGCGATCCGGTGCCGAGCGCGCGCTCGCGGCGCAGCCGCAGCAGCGTGCGGTACAGCTCGAGCGTCGAGCCCGCGACACCGGCCTGAGCATCGCGCGCGTACGACCCCCACGACTCCGGCTGCGGCAGCCACGTGCGGCCGGTTGTGCTGAAGCCGTAGGCCGGGGCGTCTGCCTCCCACGGCAGGGGAACGCGGCAGCCGTCGCGGCCGTACCGCTCGCCGCCGGTGCGGAACCACGTCGGATCCTGGCGTGCGTCGTCGGGGATGTCGACGGCCTCGGGCAGGCCGAGCTCCTCGCCCTGATAGAGATAGGCGGATCCCGGGAGCGCCAGCATCAGGGCCGTGGCGGCGCGACCGCGTCGCAGCGCGAACGCCGTGTCGGGGATCCCCTTCGATCCGGGGCCGATGCCGTGCCCCTGCGGCGATTCGTCGCCGAGCGCGAGGCGCGTGGCGTGGCGGATCACGTCGTGGTTCGACAGCACCCAGGTCGACGGTGCGCCGACGCGGCCGAACGCTGCGAGCGAGTCATCGATGATGCCGCGCAGCTCCGCGGCGTTCCAGTCGCTCGTGAGATACGCGAAGTTGAAGGCCTGGTGCATCTCATCGGGGCGCACCCACTTCGCGATCTCTTCGACGGTCGGCATCCACGCCTCGGCGCAGAGCACGCGATCGCCCTCGTACTCGGCGAGCACGGCGTGCCAGTCGCGGTACACATCGTGCACGCCGTCCTGGCCCCAGTACGGCACGGGCTCGGCGCCGCCCATCGAGTCGGCGTTCTCCGGCGGCGTGTAATCGGGCAGGCCGTCGGCCTTCACGAGTCCGTGGGCGACGTCGACGCGGAACCCGTCGGCGCCGCGATCGAGCCAGAACCGCAGCGTGTCGCGGAAGTCCTGCCGCACCTCGTCGTTCGACCAGTCGAAGTCGGGCTGCGACGCGTCGAACAGGTGCAGGTACCACTGCCCATCGGCGACGCGCGTCCACGCGGGGCCGCCGAACACCGACTGCCAGTTGTTGGGCGGCCGGTCGCCGTGCCCCTCGCGGAAGATGTACCGGTCGCGGGCGGCCGAGCCGGGATCCGCGGCGAGGGCCTCCTGGAACCAGGGGTGCTGGTCGGAGGAGTGATTCGGCACGAGGTCGACGATTACGCGCAGCCCGAGCTCGTGCGCGCGCGCCACGAGCGCGTCGAAGTCGCCGAGCGTGCCGAACAGCGGATCCACGTCGCGGTAGTCGGATACGTCGTATCCCGCGTCCTTCTGCGGCGACGTCATGAACGGCGAGAGCCACACGACGTCGGCGCCGAGGGATCGCACGTGCTCGAGTCGGGAGGCGATTCCCGCGAGGTCGCCGACGCCGTCGCCCGACGCGTCCGCGAAGGAGCGCGGATACACCTGATAGATCACGGCGGAGCGCCACCATTCGTTGGTCATGCTCAGAAGTGTAGGGGAACCGCTCACAAATTGGAAGCGCTTGCAATCTGGCGGCGGCTGATGCATGCTGGGATCCGCCGCTGGAATCGCGTGTCATTCACTCGACTCGCTTTGATGGCGCACTGAAACTGCAATCGCTTACAATCCCGGCGCCGACGCCGGACAGACGAAAGGGCACACCGATGACGGTGACACAGCCGACCCGCGCACTCGCGGCGCTCTCCCTGGTGATGGCGCTCGGTCTCGCCGGGTGCTCGAGCGGATCGGGCGACGCGCCCGCCGACGAGGCATCCGGCGACCAGCCCGCACAGGACGCGTCGACGACGCTGACGGTCTGGGTCGATTCCGAGCGCGTCGACTCGCTGCAGGGCGCCGCCGACGCCTACGAGGAGAAGACCGGGGTCGCGGTCGAGATCGTCGGCAAGGACACCGGCGACATCAAGGACGACTTCATCCAGCAGGTGCCGACCGGCGAGGGCCCCGATATCGCGATGGGCGCTCACGACTGGCTCGGCGAGCTCACGACGAACGGCGTCGTCGCGCCGCTCGAGCTCGGCGACACCGCGGGCGACTACCTCGATGTGGCGATCGATGCCGCGACCTACGACGGCACGGTCTACATGCTCCCGTACGCGGTCGAGAACATCGCCGTGCTGCGCAACCAGGAGCTCGTGCCCGAGCAACCGACGAGCTTCGACGAGATGATCGCGAGCGGCGAAGACGCCGGACTCGACCACCCCTTCATCGTGGAGCAGGGCGCCGAGGGCGACCCGTATCACCTGTACCCGTTCCAGATGGCCTTCGGCGCCGCGGTGTTCGGCACCGACGAGGGCGGGTACGACGCGACGGATCTGCAGATCGGGGGCGAGGGCGGCGAGCAGTTCGCCACGTGGCTCGGCGAGCACGGCAAGAACGGATCGGGCGAGTTCAACACCGACGTCGACGGCGACATCGCCAAGCAGGCGTTCCTCGACGGCACGGCGGCCTTCTGGCTGACCGGTCCGTGGAACGTCGGCGCCGCGATCGACGCGGGCATCGACGTCGCGATCGATCCCGTTCCGAGCCCCACCGACGACGTGGCGGCTCCCTTCGCCGGCGTCAAGGGCTTCTTCCTCTCCTCCGAGTCGGAGAACAAGGTCGCCGCCACCGACTTCCTCGTCAACTACCTCGGCACCGAGGAGGCCCAGCTCGCCCTGTTCGAGGCGGGCAACATCCTTCCCGCGCTGAGCGCCGCGGCCGAGACGGCGTCGGACGACCCGATCATCGCGGGCTTCGCGGTCGTCGGTGAGAACGCCGTGCCGATGCCGGCCGTGCCCGCCATGGGCGCCGTGTTCGAATACTGGGGCATCGCCGAGGCCGAGATCATCGGGGGATCCGAGCCGGTCGCGCGCTGGCAGAAGCTCACCTCCGACATCGAAGCCGCCATCGGCTGACCGACCATCACCATGGGGCGCCGGAGGAAGCGGCTTCAGCATCCTCCGGCGACCCTCCTGAGCTCGAGAGGGGCGCTGTGAGTACCGAAACCGAGCGACTCACGACGGATCCGCGGCGTCGCCGCCGGCAGGATCGTGCGCGCGGCATCGCGGATCAAGCGGGCGGAAGCCTGCGCGGCATGATCGTCAAGCTCATCGCCGTCGGCATCGTCGACGCGATCGCGCTGTACGCGGTGCTCGTGCTCGCGACCTTCGGCGAGTGGGGCGTGCTCGCGATCGTCGTCGCGGTCGCGATCCTCATCAACTGGATCTACTTCTCGCGCCGCGCGCTGCCGGCGAAGTACCTCGCGCCCGGTGTGTTCTTCCTCGCCGTGTTCCAGGTGTTCGTGCTGCTGTACACCGGCTACGTCGGGTTCACGAACTACGGCACGGGACACAACGGATCCAAGGATCAGGCCGTGAACGCGCTCATGGCGTCGGCGCTCGAGCGGGTTCCCGATTCGCCCACGTATCCCGTCACGGTGGTCGAAGAAGGCGGTGAGCTCGGCCTGCTCGTCACCTCGCCGGCCGGCAACGCGCTGCTCGGAACCCAGGAGGATCCGCTCGCCGCGGTCGACGCGACATTCGACGGCGATCGCGCCGTCGCGGTCGAGGGCTGGACATCGCTGCAGTTCGCCGACGTGCTCGAGCGCCAGGCCGAGGTCACCGAGCTGTCGGTGGCCTTCAGCGACGACCCGAACGACGGCCGCATCAGCACGCCCGACGGATCGAGCGCCTACCGCTACACGTCGACGCTCGAGTACGACGGCGAGGCGATCACCGACACGGCGACGGGCACGGTGTACGAAGACGTCGGCACCGGCGCGTTCACCGCCGCCGACGGCGAAGAGCTGATGCCGGGCTGGAAGGTCGCGGTCGGCTTCGACAACTTCGTGCGCGCCGTCTCCGACTCCCGCCTGGCGGGGCCGCTCATCTACGTCACCCTGTGGACCTTCGCGTTCGCCGCCATCACGGTGGCCGCGACGTTCGCGATCGGCCTGTTCCTCGCGATCACGTTCAACCACAAGCGCATGCGCGGCCGCCGGGTCTACCGATCGCTGCTGATCCTGCCGTACGCGATCCCCTCGTTCCTCTCGGCGCTCGTGTGGGCCGGAATGATGAACGAGAGCTTCGGATTCCTCAACCAGGTGATCTTCGGCGGCGCCGCCATCCCCTGGCTCACGGATCCATGGATGGCGAAGCTGTCGGTGCTTATCGTGAACATCTGGCTCGGCTTCCCGTACATGTTCCTCGTGTGCACGGGCGCTCTGCAGTCGATCCCCGATGAGCTGCAGGAAGCCGCGACGGTCGACGGCGCCCGCCCCTGGCAGGTGTTCCGCCTCATCAAGCTGCCGCTGCTGCTCGTATCGATCGCGCCGCTGCTGATCTCGTCGTTCGCCTTCAACTTCAACAACTTCAACGTCGTCTACATGCTCACGAACGGCGGGCCGCGCGACTCCGCCGCGCCGATCCCCGTCGGGCACACCGACATCCTGATCTCGATGGTCTACAAGGTCGCCTTCACCGGGCAGACGCGCGACTACGGGCTCGCGAGCGCCTACACGATCATCATCTTCATCATCGTCGCCGTGATCGCCGCCCTCGCGTTCCGCCGCACGAAGTCCCTGGAGGAGCTGAACGGATGAACGCGAAGAAGTGGTTCCTCGACACCGGCTGGCGACACGTCGCCGGCGTGATCGTGCTGATCGTCGCGATGCTCCCGATCGTGTTCGTGCTCTCGAGCGCGCTGAACCCCAACGGGACGCTCACGGGATCCAACGCGCTCTTCTCGAAAGTCGGCTTCGACAGCTTCGAGCGGATCCTCACGAACCCGCAGGTGCCGTTCGTCGCGTGGTTCGGCAACACGCTCATCATCTCCGGGATCACCGCGATCCTCACGGTGTTCCTCGGTGCGCTCGCGGCGTACGCCTTCTCGCGGATGCGGTTCACGGGGCGTCGCTTCGGCCTGATCGCGATCGTCATCGTGCAGATGTTCCCGCAGCTGCTCGCCGTCGTCGCGATCTTCCTGCTGCTCAGTGCACTCGGCGACTGGTTCCCCGCGATCGGGCTGAACAGCCGCATCGGGCTGATCCTCGTGTACCTCGGCGGTGCGCTCGGCGTGAACACGTACCTGATGTACGGATTCTTCAACACGATCCCGCAGTCGATCGACGAGGCGGCGCGGATCGATGGGGCGGGCCACGCGCGCGTGTTCTTCACCATCGTGCTGCCGCTCGTCACGCCGATCCTCGCGGTTGTCGCACTGCTGAGCTTCATCGCGTCGGTGAACGAGTTCGTCGTGGCGTCGGTCGTGCTCATCGACTCCGACGTGCAGACGCTCGCCGTGGGCCTCACGAAGCTCGTGTCGAACCCGCGGTACGCCGACTGGAGTGCGTTCTCCGCCGGCGCCGTGATGGCCGCTCTGCCCGTCGTCGCGCTGTTCCTCTTCCTGCAGAAGTACATCGTCGGGGGGCTGACCGCTGGTGCGGTGAAGTAGGGGACTGCTCCGCTGCACGGGCATGCCATTGACGCCGCAGTCCCCCGGATCCGCGGGGCGGATCCTCCCCGCTGCGCGCCCCGGCCGCCGCTAGTGCGGCGGCCGGGGACCCCGAACGCGCGGCGTGGGCCCACCGCCAGTCCCGATGCCAGCGGCGTCGGCAGCACGCTCGCTTCGCTCCGTACGTATCGGGGACAGCGAGACCGCGGAATGCGAGGCGCGGCATGGACGTGCAGGAGACTTGCGGGCGCGCGCCGGGAGTTTTCAGGCAGGATAGGATCACGCCGTCGAAGGGGGAGTCACATGTTCGGTCGCCGCCGGTCCGCGCCCACCGTCCCTGCCGCGCTGGCACGCACGCCACAGGCGAAGGGTCCGTGGCGCGATGCGATGGGGTTGCTCGCGACGCGCTCGATCCAGATCATCGCCGTCGCGCTGCTGCTTGTGGCCATCGTCTTCGGACTGCGTCAGCTGACCGTCGTCGTGATCCCCGTGATCCTCGCGCTCGTGTTCGCCGCGGCGTTCGAGCCGCTGATGCGCTGGCTGCGCGCGCGGATGCCCTCGGTGCTCGCGACGATCATCGTCCTGCTCGGTATCGTCGTCGTGATCGGCGGCGTCGGGTGGGCGATCGTGCGCGCCGTGGTCGCGCAGTGGCCCGACCTCTACCAGAGCGCCACCGACGGTGTGAATCAGATCGTCGCGTGGATCAACGATCTTCCGCTCGCCCAACAGTGGCTCGGCGACGACCCCGCGAGTGCCGCGTTCGAGGTGCCGTTCGACGAGATCTGGTCGACGGTGCAGGGCTTCCTGTCGAGCTCCGGTGTCGGCGCGACCATCGGATCCGGCGCTGTTGCCGGCGTCGGTGCTGTCGCGAGCTTCCTCACGGGGCTCGTGCTGATGGTCGTCATCCTGTTCTTCTTCCTCAAGGACGGCCCGATCATCTGGAACTTCGTGCTGCGGCCCTTCCACGACGAGTGGGACGGACGGATGAAGCGCGTCGGATCCAAGACGATCGACACCCTCGGAGCGTACGTACGCGGAACGGCCGGCGTTGCCGCGGCCGACGCGGTCGGCATCGGAATCGGCCTGTTCATCCTCGGGATCCCGCTCGCTCTGCCGCTGACGCTGCTCGTGTTCATCCTCGCGTTCATCCCGATCGTCGGAGCGACGCTGGCGGGGATTCTCGCGGCTCTGGTCGCCCTCGTCGACGGCGGCTTCATGGAGAACGGCCTCCTCGCGGCGGTCATCGTCGTCGGGGTCGTCGTGCTCGTCAACCAGCTCGAGGGCAACTTCCTCCAGCCGGTGCTGATGGGGCGGGCGCTGAAGCTCCACAGCCTCGTCATCTTGGTCGCACTGACCATCGGCACCGTGACGGCGGGGATCCTCGGCGCGATCCTCGCGGTGCCACTCACCGCGGTCGCATGGGGCATCGTCCAGGTGTGGGAAGGCGACAGCCTCCCCGCGAAGTGGGCACGGAAGAAGGAAGCCCCCGCCACCTAGGCAGGACAGCCGCCCAGCCGTTGGGTCGCCAGAGTTTGCACACCTCGGGCCCTCTACGCTGCAACCTCTGGCGACTCACGGGCCGGGGCTGACCCCCACCGTCGTGGGTCGCCAAAGAATGCAGAGATACGGCGCTCTCGCCCGCAATCTCTGGCGACCCACGTGTGGGGCTAGGCGCCGAGCACGCTCGCGATGATCGCGCGGGCCTCTTCCTGCACCTGCGCGAGGTGCTCCGGGCCGCGCAGGCTCTCGGCGTAGAGCTTGTAGACGTCCTCCGTGCCGCTCGGGCGCGCGGCGAACCACGCGCTCTCCGTCTGCACCTTGAGGCCGCCGATCGCGGCGCCGTTGCCGGGCGCCTCCGAGAGCTTCGCGGTGATCGGATCGCCGGCGAGCGCGTCGGCCGTGACGTCGCTCGGCGAGAGGGCCTTCAGCGCGGCCTTCTGCTCGGGCGTCGCCGGGGCGTCGACGCGCTCGTACGCGCTCGCGCCGTACTCTGCCTCGAGCTCGGCGTAGCGCTGCGACGGCGTCTTCCCCGTGACAGCGATGATCTCGGCGGCGAGCAGGCAGAGGATGATGCCGTCCTTGTCGGTCGTCCACACGCCGCCGTCGCGACGCAGGAACGATGCGCCCGCGGACTCCTCGCCCCCGAAGGCGACGGATCCGTCGAGCAGGCCCGGCACGAACCACTTGAAGCCGACGGGGACCTCCACGAGCCGGCGTCCGAGTGCGGAGACGACGCGGTCGATCATCATCGACGACACGAGTGTCTTGCCGACGGCCGCATCCGCGCCCCAGCCGGGGCGGTGCGAGTAGAGGTAGTCGATCGCGACCGCGAGGAAGTGGTTCGGATTCATCAGCCCCGCGTCGGGGGTGACGATGCCGTGACGATCCGCGTCGGCGTCGTTGCCCGTCAGCACGTCGAACTCGTCCCGGCGTGCGACGAGCGTCGCCATGGCCGACGGCGACGACGGATCCATGCGGATCTTCTCGTCCCAGTCGAGCGTCATGAACCGCCACGTCGGGTCGACGTCCGGATTGACGACCGTCAGGTCGAGGCCGTAGTGCTCGGCGATCAGCTGCCAGTATGCGACGGAGGCGCCGCCCAGGGGATCCGCGCCGATGCGCACACCGGCGGCGCGGATCGCGTCCAGATCGATGACGTTCACGAGGTCGGCGACGTACGCCGCACGGAAGTCGTGCGTCGCGACCGACTCGGCGTCGATGTCGGCGAAGCGCACGCGCTGCACCCCCTCGAGGCCTGCCGCGATGAGCTCGTTTGCGCGTGCGGCGATCCAGGCGGTGGCGTCGGTGTCGGCCGGGCCGCCGTGCGGCGGGTTGTACTTGAAGCCACCGTCGGAAGGCGGGTTGTGGCTCGGGGTGGCGACGATGCCGTCGGCGCGCGACGGCGAGTCGGCGTCCTTGCCGGCGTTGTGCGTGAGGATCGCGTGGCTCAGCGCCGGGGTCGGTACCCACGCGTCGTGCGCATCGACGCGCACGTCGACGCCGTTCGC
>DXAM01000002.1 GCA_019117025.1 Candidatus Microbacterium stercoravium
TGCTGGATGAGCATCTCCGTGCGGGTATCCACCGAGGTGGTCGCCTCGTCGAGGATGATGACCTCCGGATCCTTGGCGAACACGCGCGCGATGCAGACGAGCTGCCGCTCGCCGTGCGACAGGGTCGTTCCCCCGTCATCAAGGACGGTGTCCAGTCCGTCTGGAAGCGCCCGCGCGAACGCGGTGACGCGCGCGACGTCAGCGGCGGCCTCCACGTCGTCCGCGGATCCGTCCGGGGTGCCGTACGCGATGTTCTCACGGATCGTGCCGTGGAAGATCCACGTGTCCTGCGACACCACGCCGACGCGCTCGCGGAGGGCGCGCACGTTCCACAGTCTGACATCGAGCCCGCCCAGTCGCACCTCTCCGCCATCTGTGTGTCGAAAGCCACAGACGAGATCGATGAGAGTGGACTTTCCCGCCCCCGTGCGGCCGACGAGCGCCACGGCCTCTCCGTCCGGGGCGACGAACGACACGCCGTCGAGAACCTTCTGTTCGGGTTCGTATGCGAAGCGGACGTCGTCGAACTCCAGGACCCCGCCACCGTCCGCAACCGCGCCCTCGTCGCTATCGCGGTCGAGCGGCCAATCGAGGATCTCGAAGATTCGGTCCGCCGACGCCACGCCGGCCTGCAGCATGCCGATGACCTGAGCCGCCTGGCTGACCGGTTGGTTGAGCTGCCGGTTGTACTGCACGAACACCTGGATCTCACCGAGCGTGAGTGTTCCGGAGAGCACGCGCAGCACACCGATCAGGCAGATGGCGACGAATGACAGGTTCGATAGGAGACTCGCCACCGGCCCCGTCAGCCCGGCGACGAACTGTGCCTTCCACGACGAGTCCGCCAGGGTCGCGTTCGCGTCACGGAACCGACGACGCGAAGCATCCATCCCGCCGAGACTCACCAGCTCCTCGTGGCCCGAGATCATCTCGTCCACGCGGGTCGTCACGGCGCCCGTGGCGCGCATCTGCGTGATGAACCGCGACCGGTTCTTCTTGATGATGATCGACGTGAGGTACGCCGCAAGAGGGAGCAGGATCAGCGTGATGAGGGCGAGGTCTGGTGCGAGCCAGAACATGATCCCGAAGAGCACCACGACCGACAGCACCGTCGACAGAAGCTGCCCCAGTACCTGCGAAAGTGCATTCGTCACGACGTCGACGTCGTTCGTGGCACGCGAAACGATGTCCCCGCGACGCTGTCCGTCGAAGTGGTGCAGCGGCGTCCTAACCACGGCGTCGTCGATCCTCTGCCTAAGTGCGCGGATCCCTCGGTGCACCGCGGTGTTGAGAATGGCGCCCTGGCCCCAGTTCAGGAGAGCTGCCGCTCCGAACAGCGCGAGCGCCGTGAGCAGGATGCCGGCGAACGCCGCGACGTCGACACCGGAACCAGGCACGAAATCAAGCGATGACAGCACCTCGGCCTGACCATCGCGCCCCTGTTCCCGGAGATTTCGGAGTGCCTCGTCCGGCGTGAGCCCTGCGGGCAGTCCACGGGCGATCGCGCCTGCGACAAGGGCGTCGACAGCGCGCCCGACGAGAAGGGGCGCGACAGCACTCGCGGCCACGCCGCAGAGGGCGCAGAGGATGAGTCCACCCACCTGCGACGGCGAGAGCCGGATCTCGCGGAACAGCCGACGGACCGTGCCGCGCCCTGTGGTCGGTCCAGCCATCATTCGCTCATCGCTCTCTGCGACATGAACAACTGCTGGAACTCGGTGCAGGTGCGCAAGAGGTCGTCGAAGGTCCCATATCCCACAAGCGCACCGCGCTCGAGCACAACGATACGATCCGCCCTGGCAGCCACCGACATGCGCTGCGTGACGATAACGGCGCCCCGTCCAGTCTCCTCACGCAATGTGTCGAGGATCTCGCGTTCCGTATCTCCGTCGACGGCCGCGAGCGCGTCGTCGATGATGACGAATGGCCGGCCCGTGGCGAGAGCGCGGGCGAGGGAAAGCCGTTGACGTTGGCCGCCCGAGAAGTTCGCACCGCCAGGTGCGACGGCAGCGTCCAAGCCTCCGGCGTCCGTGACGACGTCGCCCGCCTGTGCGACATCGATCGCGCGGAGTGCCGCGTCGTCATCGCGGTCGGGTGCGTCGAGCGTGATCGCCTCGCGCAGGGTCCCCTCCGTGAGGTACGGCGTCTGGGGCACAAACGAAACGCTGTCCCTCCGTGCAGCGGCGGTGAGCTGCAGTCCGGAGGGTTCGCCGACGATTGTGCCGGCGTCGGGCTCGAGCAGCCCGGCGAGCATGCGCATCAGCGTGCTCTTGCCCGCGCCAGTCGAACCGACGACCGCGACGAGCTCCCCTCGCGCCACCTCAAAACTGACGCCGCTGATCACCGCAGCATCGGAGAAGCCGCAGCTGACATCCGCGATCCGCAATTGGTCCACGCGGGTCGGTGCCGGCTCACCGGGTCGCGACGCGCAGCGTCCCGTCGCGTCCAGGACCTCGATAATTCGCCGGGCCGACACCTGCGCGGGCGGCACGACCATGACGAGCAGAATCGCCGAGGACGCGGTCGAGAGCACGTAGGTCAGGTAAGCGATGAAGGCGAGCAGACCTCCGATACTCAACGCGCCGTCGACGACATCGTCGGCGCTGAGCCAGAGCACGAGCAGCGTCGCACCGTTGGTGATGAGCGCCAGTATGGGCGGAAGGCCCACCATGTAGCGGCTCACCCGCCACGAAGAATCGACGAGAGCCTCGTTCGCGCTACGGAAGCGCGAAGACTCATGGTCTTCGCGCAGGAACATCCGGATCGGGCGGAAACCCGACACCTGCTCCCGGAGTATCGACGTCACGCGGTCAGTGCGACGCTGCATCCGTCGGGACTCGGGCACAGTCGCCGCCGCGAACAGGAAGACGACGATCACGAGCGCACAGGCGGTCGCGGCGATGAGCCACGCGAGCCGGGAGTGCTGGGTCACCGAGATCACGACGGCGCCGACGAGCATGATGGGCGCCGTGATGATCGTCGTGAGCGACATCTGCAGCATCGTCTGCAACTGCTGTACGTCGCCGGTGGCGCGCGTCAGGATCGTGCCGGGTGTGAACCGGGCGAGCTCCCCCGTCGTCGCGGTGGCGACGCTGTCCACGACCTTCTCGCGCAGCCCCGCGGAGAACTCCGCCGCCGTCCGGGAGCTGACCAGACTGCTCAGGGCGGACACGAGGAGGTGCACGATCGTCACGACGAGCATCACGATCGCCAACTGAGCGGTCGCTCCGAGGTCGGCGTGCAAGAGTCCGTCGTCGATGACTCGAGCGTTCAGAGTCGGAAGAGCCAGCACCGCGGCGGCCGCTGCAGTCTGCAAAACCACGATGGCTATCAACGGCCACAGGTGCCCTCGCACGAACGGACTCAGGATGGCTGTCACCCCGCGAGGTGTGCGTACGGTCGCACGCAAATCCATCCGTCGGCCCCCCTGATTCCGCTTCGGAGTCTCTTGTCTATCACACCTGTGAAGAGCCTGCGAAGACTGTTTGCGCGAGGTCACCGGGGGGTGCACGGGTACTCAGATCGACATATGTCCGACGATTCCACCGGACACGACGGAACAGTCGGAGACGTGTCTCCTCGAGGGATCGGGGCATCCTCCGCACCCCCTGATCCCTTCATTTCTGGCACATCTCTTGCGCTGTGCGCACAAGAGATGTGCCAGAAATGAAGGTTTGGAGCGGGGTTAGGCCGACGTCAGCGTCAGCGCGTCGCCGTCCGCGGCGACGTCGACCTTTACCGTGTCGCCGTCGTGGATTCGGCCCGCGAGGATGCCCCTCGCCAGCAGGTCCTGGATCTGCTTCTGGATCAGGCGGCGCAGCGGGCGCGCTCCGAAGGCCGGGTCGTAGCCGCGCTCGGCCAGCCACGCGCGCGCATCCGGCGTGACCGCGAGCGTGAGCCGGCGATCCGCGAGGCGCTTCTGCAGCAGGTCGACCTGCAGCTCGACGATCTGCGCGAGCTCGTCCTCCCCCAGCGCGCTGAACACGACGATGTCGTCGAGGCGGTTGATGAACTCGGGCTTGAACGAGGCCTGCACGAGCTGCAGCACCTGCTCGCGCTTGGTCTCGGGAGCGATCGTCGGATCGATGAGGATCGGGGACCCGATGTTGCTCGTGAGGATCAGGATGACGTTCTTGAAGTCGACCGTGCGGCCCTGACCGTCAGTCAGGCGCCCGTCGTCCATCACCTGCAGCAGCACGTCGAACACCTCGGGGTGCGCCTTCTCGACCTCGTCGAGCAGCACGACCGAGTACGGACGGCGCCGCACGGCCTCGGTGAGCTGACCGCCCTGGTCATAGCCGACGTATCCCGGAGGGGCGCCGACGAGCCGCGAGACCGAGTGCTTCTCGCCGTACTCCGACATGTCGATGCGGATCATCGCCTGCTCGTCGTCGAAGAGGAACGCGGCGAGCGCCTTCGCGAGCTCGGTCTTTCCGACGCCCGTCGGCCCGAGGAACAGGAACGATCCGGTGGGCCGGTCGGGGTCGGACAGGCCCGCGCGCGAGCGGCGCACCGCGTCGGAGACGGCCGAGACCGCCTCGCGCTGACCGATGAGGCGCCGGCCGAGCTCGCTCTCGAGGTGCAGCAGCTTCTCGGACTCGCCCTGCAGCAGGCGCCCGACCGGAATGCCCGTCCACGCGGCGATCACCGCGGCGATGTCTTCGTCGGTGACCTGGTCGCCGACCATGCGCTCGCCCTGCTGCTCGGCCTGCTCGGCGTCGGCGAGCTCGCGCTCGAGGCCGGGGATCTCGCCGTAGAGCAGGCGCGAGGCGCTCTCGAGGTTGCCCTCGCGCTGTGCGCGCTCGGCCTTGATGCGCGCGTCGTCGAGGCGCGTCTTCAGGTCGCCGACGCGGTTCAGCGAGGCGCGCTCGCTCTCCCACCGCGCCTGCAGCTCGTCGAGCTTCTCCTGCTGCTCGGCCATGTTCGCGCGCAGGTCGGCGAGGCGCTCCTTCGCCGCGTCGTCCTTCTCCTTCTTCAGCGCGAGCTCTTCGAGCTTCAGCCGGTCGACATGGCGCCGCAGCTCATCGATCTCGAGCGGGGCCGAGTCGATCTCCATGCGCAGCCGGCTCGCGGCCTCGTCGATCAGGTCGATCGCCTTGTCGGGCAGCTGACGGCTGGGGATGTACCGGTGCGAGAGCGACGACGCGGCGACGAGCGCGCTGTCCGAGATCGACACCTTGTGGTGCGCCTCGTAGCGCTGCTTGAGCCCGCGAAGGATCGCGATCGTGTCTTCCACCGTGGGGTCGCCCACGTACACCAGCTGGAACCGGCGCTCGAGCGCGGCGTCCTTCTCGATGAACTCGCGGTACTCGTTCAGCGTGGTCGCGCCGATCATGCGCAGTTCGCCCCGCGCGAGCATGGGCTTGAGCATGTTCGCCGCCGCGACGGATCCCTCTCCGCCGCCAGCGCCCATGAGCACGTGGAGCTCGTCGATGAAGGTGACCACGCGGCCCTCCGACTCGGTGATCTCCTGCAGCACCTTCTTCAGGCGCTCCTCGAACTGGCCGCGGTACATCGCCCCCGCGACGAGGGCGGAGATGTCGAGGGCGATGAGCTCGCGGCCGCGCAGCGACTCGGCGACGTCGCCGGCGACGATCCGCTGCGCGAGGCCCTCGACAACGGCGGTCTTGCCGACGCCCGGCTCGCCGATCAGCACCGGGTTGTTCTTCGTGCGACGGGTCAGCACCTGGCTCACGCGGCGGATCTCGCTGTCGCGGCCGATCACCGGATCGAGCTTGCCGCTGCGGGCGCGCTCGGTGAGGTTGATGCCGAACTGCTCGAGAGCGCTCTTCTGGTCGTCTTGATTCTCCGCCACGTCTTCCTCCCGGTGATTCAACTTGAGTGGGGTCGACTCAAGTTTAGCACCCCGGGCGTGACGGCGTGTGTCGAATCTGTTGCGACCGCGGCGAGCGCGCCTGTTCAATGGATCCATGAGCACCATCGCCGTGGTCGTCGGCAACCCGCAGCCCTCCTCGCGCACGGCGCTCGTCGCCGAAGAGGTCGCCTCTCAGCTCGCGGCCCGCTCCGACGCCGAGGTGCTGCCGACGATCGAGCTCGCGGGCATCGCCGACCGCATCTTCGCGTTCCCCGACGCCGAGATCGATGCGCTCAACGACCGCGTCGCGAGCGCCGACGTGGTCGTGATCGCGAGCCCCACGTACAAGGCCGCGTACACGGGCCTGCTCAAGGCGTTCCTCGACCGCTACGGCGCAGGCGGCCTCGCCGGCACGACCGCCGTTCCGATCCTGACGATCGGATCCCCCGCGCACACCCTCGCCGTTGACACCACGCTGCGCCCGCTGCTCGTCGAGCTCGGCGCGAGCGTTCCGACGCGCGGGATCGCGTTCCCGGCGGCCGAGGTCGACGACCGGGCCCGGATCATCGGCGAGTGGGTCGACGCGGAGTATCCGCGGATCGCGCACGCGCTCGCGAGCTGAGCCCGCTCCGCGAGGAAAAGGATCCACGGACGCGGCCCGGCCGCCGTATGGTGAGGGCATGTCCTCGCCGCAGCCACCCGACGCGCATCCGCCCTACCCGGCAGGCCCATACGCACCACCGCTGCGCCCGCGCAGCGCCGGCCCCGCCATCACGGCGTTCGCGCTCGCCGTTGGCGTGGTCGTGCTGTCGCACGTGATGTACCTCGTGCAGCTGCTTGCGATCGCGCGGTTCGACGTGTCCCCGTCGGTGGCGACCGCCTACGTCGGAGTCGCCTCGGTCGGCATCGCCCTGCTTGCGGTCGCCGCCCTCATGCTCGGCATCTTCTCGCTGCGCAGCGGGCGTCCCGTGCTCACGGGCATTGCGATCGGCGTCTCCGCGGCGCACCTGATCGCGCAGTTCGTCAGCCTGCTCACGCCCCTGCTCCTGCCGTAACAGCCCTCAGCCCGCGAGCACCCGCTCATAGAGCGCGATCATCGCGTCCGTGCGAGACGACTGCAGGAAATCGCGGCGCACGCGCTCCGACGGCGCGGGGATCGTGCCCGCGGCCAGGTCGTGCTCGACACGCCGCAGCTGATCGGCGAGCGCCGCGATCCTCCCGGCCTCCGTGTGCGCCTCCGGCACCCGCCAGACTCCCCCGCCCATCTCCTCGGCGATGTCGGGGTCGCTGATGATCGACGGCACGCCGACCTGGGCGGCCTCGAAGGGCGTCATGCCCTGCGTCTCGAACCCGAACGATGTCTGCACGAGGGCG
>DXAM01000012.1 GCA_019117025.1 Candidatus Microbacterium stercoravium
CCCGCGGCCAGCTCGCTGCGCACCCAGTCGAGCACGACGCCGCCGTTGTTGATCGCCCCGCCGATGACCCAGCGGTCCTCCGTCAGCGCGTAGCAGAACACGCCGCCGCGCTCGTCGACGGCGGGCCTGTCGACCGCGATGCGCAGGGCGCCGCTCGTTCCCACGGAGCACGCCGCGACGCCGGGGCGCACGGCCCCGACGCCGAGGTTCGCGAGCGGACCGTCGCCCGCACCGACGACGACGGGGGTGTCCGTGCCGACGCCGGTGCGCGCCGCGACCTCGGGCAGGAGATGCGGGATGACGTGCGTCGTCGGCACGAGAGCCGGAAGCTGGTCGGCTCCGATGCCCGCGATCCCGAGCGCCTCGCCGTCCCACGCGAGCCGGTGGATGTCCATCAGCCCCGTCGCCGAGGCGAGCGAGTGATCCGTCACGAGCTCGCCCGTCATGCGCAGGAGCACCCAGTCCTTGACGCCGACCCACATCTCCGCCCGGTCGAACAGGTCGGGCTCATGGGCGCGGAACCAGGCGATCTTCATCAGCGGCGACATCGGGTGCACCGGGGTTCCGGTGCGGCGATGGAGCGCGAGGCCTCCCTCGCCGCCGCGCACCTTCTCCGCCAGCGCCGAGGCGCGCGTGTCGGCCCACGTCAGCGCGGGCGTGAGCGGCTCGCCGTCCGACCCGAGCGCCATGATCGAGTGCATCGCGCTCGAGAAGCTCACCCCGCGCACGTGCTCGGCGCCGACTTCGGCGACGACCTCGCGCAGACCGGTGCAGATCGCGTCGAGGATGAGCTGCGGGTCCTGTTCGGCGTGGCCGGGAACGGGCTCATCGAGCGGGTAGCCGTTCGAGGCCTCGGCGACCGAGGTGCCGTCGACCCGGTAGGCGACCACCTTCGTGGCCGTCGTCCCGAGGTCGATGCCGATGACGACGTCGTGGGATGTCATGTGTGCGTGCCCCTTATGGTCAGAAGATGGCGTAGATGACGAGGACGATCGCGAAGCCGACGACCGATTCGATCGCCTGCTGCACGGTCCAGACCTTCAGCGTCGTCTTGACGTCCATGTTCATCAGTCGGCCCACGAGCCAGAAGCCCGAGTCGTTCACGTGGCTGCCGAACACCGAACCGGCCGCCGTGGCGAGCGTGATCGCCGCGATGTCGATGGCTCCGAAGTCACCGGCCGTGACCGCCGGCGCCATGAGGCCCGCCGTCGTGACGAGCGCGACGGTCGCGGATCCCTGGGCCAGGCGCAGCAGCACGGCGACGACGTACGCCGCGACGATGATCGGCAGGCCGAGGTCGGAGAGCGTGTCGGCGAGGGCGTCGCCGATGCCCGAGGCGCGCAGCACGCCGCCGAACATCCCGCCGGCGCCGGTGATCAGGATGACCGAGGCGACCGTGCCGAACGTGCCGTCGACGAGCTTCTCGAGCGCCGAACCGTTCTCGCCGCGCGCCTTGCCGAGCACGATCAGCGCGATGATCACCGAGATGAGGAGCGCGACCGGAGCGGTGCCGATGAGGGCGAGCGCCTGCACCCAGGCGGCGGATGCGTCGACGACGCCGATCGACCGCAGCGCGTCGAGCCCCGTGTTGAGCAGGATCAGCAGGATCGGGATGAGCAGGATCACGATGACGACGCCGGTGTTCGGCGCTTTCTTGGGCTGGTCCTCATCGACCGAGCCGAACAGCGACGGCACCGCGAGCGGGATCCGCTTGTTGATGAACGAGCCCCAGAGGTGACCCGACACGTACCAGGCCGGGACCGCGACGACGATGCCGAGCAGCATCACGATGCCGAGGTTGGCGCCGTACAGCTCGGTCGCGGCGACGGGGCCCGGGTGCGGCGGTACGAACACGTGCATGACCGAGAACGCCGCGGCGCCGCTGATGCCGAAGATCAGCAGGTTGTTGCCGCCGAGGCGGCGCGCGACCGCGAAGATGATCGGCAGCATGACGACCAGCCCGGCGTCGAAGAAGATCGGGAAGCCGAGCAGCAGCGAGGTCACGCCGAGGGCGAGAGCCGCGTGCTTCTCGCCGAAGGTGCGCACCATGAGGTCGGCGATCGCCTTCGCACCGCCGGACGACTCGATGAGCTTTCCGAGGATGGCGCCGAGCCCGATCAGGAGCGCGACGGATCCGAGGGTACTGCCGAAGTCGCCCACGAGCGTGTCGACGATCGAGCCGAACGGGAGGCCCGTGGCGAGCGCCGTGAGCAGCGAGACGAGCACGAGCGTGAGGAAGGCGTGCAGGCGCACCTTGATCACGAGGAACAGGATGAGGACGACGGCTGCGGCGGCGATGCCGAGCAGGGGCCCGGCGCCGAGTGTCTGTGTCCACTCTTCAGTCATGGAATTCTCCGTTGAACGCGGTGGTGCGGGACGGCGATGCCCGCGCACGACAAAAGTAGTACTTATCGACAGATAAGGTAACACCATTGAGGTCGGCAGGAAACCCATCGAAGGGAGAGCACCGTGGCGAGCGGCATTCACGGCGATGTGACCTCGGCGCTCGGCGCCCGCATCGCGGCCGGCGAGATCGCGCCCGGATCCGTGCTCACGCTCGCGCAGCTCGAACGCGAGTACGACGCGTCCCGCACGGTCGTGCGCGAGGCGGTGCGCGTGCTCGAGAGCATCGGCGTCGTCGCCAGCAGGCGGCGTGTCGGCATCACGGTGCAGCCGCGCGAGCAGTGGGAGGCGAACTCTCCTCAGCTGATCGAGTGGAACCTGCAGGGCCCGTTCCGGCAGCAGCAGCTCGAGGCGCTCATGGAACTGCGCGTCGCGGTCGAGCCGACCGCCGCGATGCTCGCCGCCTCGCGCGCCACGCACGCGCAGCGCGCCGAACTGCGCCGCCTCGCCGACCGCCTGCGCGCCCTCAGCGCGGCGGGCCGCGGCGCCTCCGACGAGTTCCTGCAGGCCGACGTCGAGTTCCACGCGCTGCTGCTGCGCGCGTCCGGAAATCCTCAGCTCGAAGCCCTCTGCGGCCCCGTGCGCGAGGTGCTCACCGGAAGATCGCGCCTCGGCATGACACCGGAGACGCCCGCGGCCGGCACGGTCGAAGAGCACGAGGCGGTGGCGGAGGCCATCGCGGCGGGCGACGGCGATGCCGCCGAGCGCCGCTCGCGCGAGCACATGCGCGCCGTGCGGGCGGAGATCCGCGCCGACGGGTCGCTCGGGTAGGACCGGTCAGCGCGCGGCGAGCGCCGCGTCGTAGAGATCGCGAGCAGGAAGGCCGGACGACGCGGCGACCTCCCGGGTCGCGTCCTTGAGGCGCGCACCGGCCGCGACGCGCGCCTGCACGTCGGCGAGCGCCGCCTCGGGCGTCCATGAGACGGACGGCGCGCCCTCGACGACGAGCACGACCTCGCCGCGCACCCCGCCGGCGGCCCAATCGGCGAGCTCGGGCAGCGTGCCGCGCACGACCTGCTCGTACATCTTCGTGAGCTCGCGGCAGACGGCGCCGCGGCGCTCGGGGCCGAACACCTGCACCATATCGCGCAGCGTCTGCTCGGTGCGGGTCGGCGCCTCGAAGAACACGAGCGTGCGCGGATCCTCGGCGACGGCCTCGAACGCGCGCCGGCGCTCCCCCGGCTTGCGCGCCGCGAACCCCTCGAACGCGAACCGGTCGGTCGGCAGCCCCGAGACGGCGAGCGCCGTCAGCACCGCGCTCGGCCCGGGGATCGCGGTGACCTCGACGCCCGCGTCGACGGCGGCGGCGACCAGACCGTACCCCGGATCGCTCACCGTCGGCATGCCGGCATCGGACAGCACGACGAGATCCTCACTGCGCGCGAGGTCGACGAGATCGGCCGACACGCGCTTCTCGTTGTGATCGTGCAGGGGGATGAGGCGGGGGCGGTTCGGGATGTCGAGGGCCTTGAGCAGGCGCTGGGTCGTGCGGGTGTCCTCGGCCGCGATCACCGTCGCTGTCTCGAGCACCTCGATGAGTCTGCGGGACGCATCGCCGAGATTGCCGATCGGTGTTCCCGCGAGGATGATCATGCGACTCAGAATAGAGTGGCGACGTGACCGAACGCTCGATGGCTCCGCGCGCCGCGCGCATCCTGTCCTGGGCCCTTCCCCTCGGCCTCACGATCATCGCGGCCCTTCTGCGCATCGTCGGCGTCGGCGGCCCCGCGACCCTGCTGTTCGACGAGACCTACTACGTCAAAGACGCGTGGACGCTCTGGAACCTCGGCTACGAGGGCACGTGGGGCGACGACCCGAATGCCGCGTTCGAGGCGGGCGACGTGAACGGGTACACGGACACCGGGTCGTTCGTCGCGCACCCGCCGCTCGGCAAGTGGATCATCGGCGTCGGCATGGCGCTCTTCGGCACCGGGCCGTTCGGATGGCGCATCGCGACCGCGCTGGTCGGCACGCTCCTCGTTCCGCTGCTGTACGTCGTCGCGAAGCGGCTGACCGGATCCCTGTGGCTCGCGACCGTCGCCGGGGCGCTCATCGCGATCGACCCGCTCGCCGTGGCGATGAGCCGCATCGCGCTGCTCGATTCATCGCTCGCGCTGTTCGTGCTGCTCGCGTTCTGGTTCGTGCTGCTCGACCGCACCGGCACCGTGGCACGGATCCGCGCGAGCACCGACGCGATCGCGGGCCCGACGATCTGGCGCCGCCCCTGGATCCTGGCGGCCGGCGCGGCCCTCGGTCTCGCCTCGGCGGTGAAGTGGTCGGGCCTGTACGCCCTGGCGGTCCTCGGCATCGCGATCGTCGTCATGGACGCGATCGACCGGCGTCGTGCGGGCGTCGGCCGCTGGGTCGAGGCCGCGATCGGCCGCCAGGGCCCCGTCTCGTTCGTGCTGCTCGTGCCACCGGCGCTCGCGGTCTACCTCGCGGCGTGGACCGGGTGGTTCGCAACCGACGGCGGGTACGACCGCGACTCGTCGTCGAATCCCTTCACGGCGCTCTGGAACTACCACCGCACGGTGCTGTCGTTCCACGAGACCGTCACCTCCGGCCACACCTACGCGAGTCCCGCGGCCGAGTGGATCCCCATGCTCAACCCGACGCTCATGCAGCGCACGACCGAGGACGACGGCGGGGTCGGGCTCATGGCCGCTCTGCCGAACCCGGTGCTGTGGTGGGCGGCCGTCGTCGCCGTGGTGTGGGTCGCCGTGCGCATCTTCATCGCCCTCGCGAACAAGCGCCCGATCTCCGGCACGGATGGATTCCTCCTCGCGGGGATCTGTGCCACCTACGCGCCGTGGCTGCTGCTGCCGAGCCGCACGATGTTCACCTTCTACGCGATCACGGTGCTGCCGTTCGCGATCCTCGCCGTCGTGGTGCTCGCCGCCCGGCTGCGGGCGAGGGACGATCCCGAGCGCGCGGCGGTCGCCCGCGCGGCGACGAGCACGGCGCTCATCGCCATCCTGCTCGTCGGGCTGTTCTTCCTGCCGTTCGGAACCGGTTGGGTCGAGCCCGAGTGGCTCTACAAGGCCCACCTCTGGCTGCCGAGCTGGTACCTGTAAAGCGATGGAGCGCCGCCCCAGGGGCGGCGCTCCATCGCTCTCGGCTCAGTTGAACTCGAGCGGGTGCGACCCCACACGGCCCGAGCCGTCCTGCGGATCGATCGCCGTGATGGCATCGACCTCTGCGGCGGTGAGCTCGAAGCCGAACACGTCGAAGTTCTCCTCGATGCGCGAGCGGTTCACCGACTTCGGGAACACGATGATGCCGCGCTGGAGGTGCCAGCGCAGCACGGCCTGCGCGGGCGAGACGCCGTGGGCCTCGGCCGCCGCTGCGACGGCCGGGTTCTCGAACAGCGGGTACTTGCCCTGGCCGAGGGGGCCCCACGACTCGATGCGCATGCCGGTGGCGCGGCCCCAGTCGATCACGTTCTGCTGCTGGTAGGCGGGGTGCAGCTCGATCTGGTCGACCGCCGGCACGACGCCCGTGTCGGCGACGAGGCGGTCGAGGTGCTCGGGCAGGTGGTTCGAGACGCCGATCGACCTCGACAGACCGGCGTCGCGGATCTCGATGAGCTTCTGCCACGCGTTCGAGTAGGTGTCCTTCTCGGGCGTGGGCCAGTGCGTCAGGTACAGGTCGACATAGTCGAGCTGCAGCTTGTCGAGGCTCTCGCGGATCGCCGAGTGCGGCTCCTCGCCCGCCTGACGGTCGTTCCAGAGCTTCGTCGTGATGAAGAGCTCGTCGCGCGCGATGCCGCTCTTCGCGATCGCAGCGCCCACGCCCTCCTCGTTCTTGTAGATCGCGGCGGTGTCGATGTGGCGGTAACCGACCTCGAGCGCCTCGGTGACGGCCTTCTCCGCCTCGTGCGGCGGAACCAGGAACACTCCGAAGCCGAGCTGGGGGATCTCATAGCCGGAGTTGAGCTTCACAGTGGGAACAGTCATAGACCCACCTTAGGCACGCTGAGAGGGCGCGTGCCCGGCCCGTCATAGACTGAAACGCCATGCCCGTCATCTCCTATCCCGCAGAGCTCCCGGTCAGCCGGGCGCGTGACGAGATCGCCGATGCGATCCGCGACAACCAGGTCGTCGTCGTCGCGGGAGCGACGGGCTCGGGCAAGACCACGCAGCTTCCCAAGATCGCGCTCGAGCTCGGGCGCGAGTCGATCGCGCACACGCAGCCGCGCCGCCTCGCGGCGCGCACGATCGCCGAGCGCGTCGCGGAGGAGATGCAGGTCGAGCTCGGCAGCACGGTCGGCTACAAGGTGCGCTTCACCGATCAGGTGTCGAAGGACACGAAGATCGCACTGATGACCGATGGGATCCTGCTCAACGAGATCCATCGCGACCGTCGCCTGAGCCGCTACGACACGATCATCATCGACGAGGCCCACGAGCGCTCGCTCAACGTCGATTTCCTGCTCGGCTACCTGAAGCGGCTGCTGCCCGAGCGCCCCGACCTCAAGGTGATCATCACCTCGGCGACGATCGATCCCGAATCGTTCGCACGGCACTTCGCCGATGCGAACGGGGATCCGGCGCCCGTCATCGAGGTCTCGGGACGCACCTTCCCCGTCGAGATCCGGTACCGCCCCTTCGCGGAGCCGGGCGACAGCGCCGACCCCGAGATCGACGAGCGCGCATACGACGCCGACGACGAGGTGTCGGCGATCGTCGAGGCGCTCCGCGAGCTCGACCGCGAGCCCGCGGGCGACGTGCTCGTGTTCCTGCCCGGCGAGGCCGAGATCCGCGATGCGGCGGACGCCGTGCGCGGGGCGTTCGGCGGCGCGGCTCGCCCCGTCGAAGTTCTCCCCCTGTACGGGCGGCTGAGCGCCGCCGAGCAGCACCGCGTGTTCGAGACGTCGAAGGTCGCGGGGCTCGCCCGCCGGATCGTGCTCGCGACCAACGTGGCCGAGACGTCGCTGACCGTGCCCGGGATCAAGTACGTGGTCGATGCAGGAACGGCGCGCATCTCACGCTACGCGAGCCGCGCGAAGGTGCAGCGCCTGCCGATCGAGCCCGTCTCGCAGGCCTCGGCGCAGCAGCGCTCGGGACGCGCCGGGCGCACGAGCTCGGGCATCGCGATCCGCCTCTACGGGCACGATGACTTCGTCAGGCGCCCGGAGTTCACCGACCCGGAGGTGCTGCGCACGTCGCTCGCCTCGGTCGTGCTGCAGATGCTCTCGCTCGGCTTCGGCGACATCCAGGCCTTCCCCTTCGTCACCCCGCCCGATTCCCGCGGGGTGAAGGCGGCCTTCGACCTGCTCGTCGAACTCGGCGCGATCACCCTCACGCGCGGCGAGCCGACGCTCACGAAGATCGGCCGGCGGATCGCGCGGCTGCCGATCGATCCGCGCTTCGCCCGCATGCTGATCGAGGCGCAGCGCACCGGCGTGACCGACGACGTGCTCGCGATCGTGTCGGGCATGTCGATCCAGGACGTGCGCGAGCGGCCCGAGGAGCAGCGCGAGAAGGCCGACGCAGCGCACGCCCGGTTCCGGGATCCGTCGAGCGACTTCCTCAGCATGCTGAACCTCTGGAACCATCTGCGCGAGCGCCAGAAGGAGCTCGGCTCGAGCGCGTTCCGCCGCGAGGTGCGCGCGGATTTCCTCAACTACGTGCGGGTGCGGGAATGGTTCGACGTGCACCGCCAGCTGCGCTCGCTCTCGCGGGACGCGGGGAGCGACGCCCCCCGGAATACCGCACGGTCCGCGCCCTCCGCTTCCGCTCCCGAGAGCGGGCATCCGCGCGGCGACGCGATCCACAGGGCGATGCTTGCGGGCCTGCTCAGCCAGATCGGCGTGCTCGACGAGCGAGAGGCCGCGAAGAACCGCGGCTCGAAGCGTCCCGGACCCGCCGTGTACCGCGGCGCGCGAGGCGTGTCGTTCTCGATCTTCCCCGGTTCGGGGCTCAAGAAGGCGCGGCCGAAGGCCGTGATGGCCGCCGAGCTCGTCGAGACCTCGCGCCTTTTCGCGCGCACCGTCGCCGCGATCGACGTGGCCTGGGCCGAGGACCTCGCCGGCGATCTCGTGAAGCGCCAGGTCTCGGAACCGCACTGGTCGAAGGATGCCGGAGCCGCGCTCGCGCACGAGAAGGTCACGCTGTTCGGCGTGGAGATCGTCTCGCGCCGACCGATCCCGTTCGCCCGCGTCGACCGCGCCTCAGCTCGCGAGATGTTCGTGCGTCACGCACTCACGGAGGGCGAATGGGATCCGTCGCACCTGGCGAAGCCCGTCGCCCGGTTCCTGCGCCAGAACGCGGAGCTGCGCCGGCGTCTCGAGAAGCTCGAGGAGCGCGAGCGGCGACGCGACATCCTGGCCGGCGACGAGGCGGTCTTCGCGTTCTACGACGCGCGGATCCCGGCCGACGTCTTCGACGTGCGCAGCTTCGAGCGGTGGTGGCGCGACGCCCTCGTGACGACCCCCGATCTGCTCACGATGCGGGAGCAGGATCTGCTCGACGGCGAGGCGAACTCCGACGCGCGCGACTTCCCGGCGACCTGGACGCAGGGCGATCAGACGCTGAACCTCGCCTACCGCTTCGAGCCCGGCGCGGCCGACGACGGCGTCACGGCCGTGATCCCGCTCGCGCTGCTCGCGTCGATCCGCCCGGACGGGTTCGACTGGCAGGTGCCGGGGCTGCGCGACGAGCTGATCACGGCGATGATCCGGGCGCTGCCGAAATCGATCCGGCGGCACGTGGTACCCGCGGCCGACTGGGCGACGACCTTCGCTGAAGAGCTCAGCGACGCGGGCCCGGAGCACACCGCCGGCCGCCCCGGATCGACCCTCGCCGCCGCCCTCGCGCGCCTCGTGCAGCGCCGGGCGAACCAGCCCGTGAGCGCATCGGATGTCGACATGGAGCGCATTCCCGCGCACCTCACCGTGTCGTTCCGCGCGGTCGACCACCGGGGGCGCACCGTGGGAACCTCGCGCGACCTCGCCGAGCTGCAGAAGCGGCTCTCCGCTCGCGCGCGGGATTCCGTCGCGCGCCAGCTGACCGCGCCGCCGCGGCCGGGGAAGGGATCGCGCCCGCAAGCTCCCGCCGCGCCGAGCATCGAGCGGTCGGGACTGACCGATTGGACGTTCGGCGATCTCGCTGCGGAGGTGGATACGCCCGTCGCCGGCGGCGTCGTGCGGGGTTACCCCGCCATCGTCGACGACGGCGCGAGCGTGTCGATCCGCGTCGAGGCGACCGCTGAGGACGCCGCGCGGAGCACCCGCGCCGGGCTGCGACGCCTGCTGCTCCTGACGGTTCCCTCGCCCGTCTCGTACGTGCAGGAGCACCTGTCGTCGCAGGAGAAGCTGGCGCTCGCGGCCGCCCCGTACTCGTCGCCGAAGGCCGTGATCGACGATGTGCGCGCCGCCGTGATCGACCAGGCCATCGCGCGCCGCGGCGAGGTGCGCAGCCGCGAGGCGTTCGACGAGATCAAGCTCCAGGTGACGGCCGGATCCGTCGACGACGTGTTCGCGGGCGTCTCGCTCGTGGCGCAGATCCTCGTCGCGTGGCGCGACGTCGAGCGCGCGATGAAGAAGGCGAACTCGATGTCGCTGCTCGGCGCGCTGAACGACGTCAAGGGGCAGCTCGCGGGACTCGTCCACCCGGGGTTCGTGCGACTGACGGGCATCGAGCGGCTGCGCCATCTGCCGCGCTATCTGCAGGCCGCCTCGATCCGCCTCGAGCAGCTCGCCGACGGCGCCGGCCGCGACCGCGCCCGGATGTCGGAGTTCGAGCGCGCCGCCGCGCAGTTCAGCGAAGCCGGCGGCGAGATCCCCCTCCCCGAGCACGCCGACGAGCGCCTCGTGCGCGCGCGCTGGCTGCTCGAGGAGCTGCGCGTGGGCCTGTTCGCGCAGCGCCTCGGCACCGCCGAGACCGTCTCCGTGCAGCGCGTCGCGAAGGCGCTCGCATGAGCGTTCCCACGCGCCAGCGGCGCGATATCCAGGGGCTGCGCGCGCTCGCCGTGCTCGCGGTCATCGCCGCGCATGTGTTCCGCACACCCGGCGGCGGCTTCGTCGGCGTCGACGTCTTCTTCGTCAT
>DXAM01000081.1 GCA_019117025.1 Candidatus Microbacterium stercoravium
GCTCGACGACATGGTCTTCTACGGCGACCGCCTCGACGAGGACGGCAACGACTACCCCGTGCTCGCGATGGGCGTCTCGTGCATCGCCGTCGACGGCTGGGAGGACACGGCCGACAAGCTCGACACCGTCATCGCGGAGATCCCGGAGCGCGCGTGATGGCACGCGCGGGAGTTGCGCGGCGACTCGCGACGCTCTGTGCCACCGCGCCGGCGGCGCTGATCATCGTGTCCGGCTGCGCGCCCGCGCCGCACGCCGAGACGGAGGTGTCCTTCGGCATCGTCTCCGGAGACGTCATGACGGGCGCCACGGATGATGCGACCGTCAACCTCGTCGTCGTCGCCCCGCAGAACGATCCTGTCTGGACGGAGCTCCGCGAGGTCTCGGTGGTGAACGAGGAGGACGGGAGCGCCGTCGTCTCTGCAGGGAAGGACGTCGGTCTTACGGCGGGAACCGCGCGCGGCGGGATCCAGACGGGCTCGCTGAGCATCGATATCGATCATGACGTGGCTGCGTTCTCTCTCGGCGACGTCACGCTCACGCTCGACGGGCGCGAACCGATCGCGTACGACGCGGGAACGTGGCGACTCTCGCGCATCGATTCGAAGTCCGAGTTGCTTCCCGTCAACGACTATCCCGCCAGCATGACGTCCTGCACCGACTTCAGTGCGACGCTCGAGGCGCCCTCCGATGAGGAGATCGACGTCGTTGACGTTACGACGGACGCGCCTGGCCTGGCGATCGTCGACGTCGAATCGCAGCGCGATGGCGATGCGATCCGCATCTCGGCCGAGCTCGAGTGCGACGGCTCGGCCGATTTCTACACGTTCACGCCGCACCTCATCGTCGAGCGCGACGGCACCGCGACCGAACAGGTGCTCGACCCGGTGCTCATCGGATACCTCGACATCGCTCCCGAGGTCGTTGAGCGGATCGCCGAGCGCTGAGCCGGCACGCCGTCAGATCTCGGGGAGCCAGCGGATCCCGTCCTCGTCAGGACCAGGGATCTTCTCGTCCTCTATCGCGTAGTAGCGCTCTTCGACTTCGACGATGACCGACAGATGCGCCCAACGAGGCGCGTCATAATCAGGGGGCGGCCCGAACTTGTTCCACAACGGATCATCCGGCGATATCGGCACACGGAACGTCGTCCCGAACACACCGGGGCGGAACGACGGATCGCCCTCGAACACCACCGTCAGCGTGTCATCGCTCTGCGTAATGCCGCCATCGGTCGCGCGTATCTCCGACGCCGTCGCGACGGCGGCACCCACGAGCGCGGGCCAGAAATCATCTCGATCAGACAGCATCTCTCACCCCTCGATGGCGTCCTGGAGCGGTGGATTCTCTCGGAAGTATATCAACCACGGCGTGAAATCCATATCCCCACGCTCATTGCGCTTCGTGTCAGAAGTCATGGTCGGCTCCCCTCGGGAACGGCCCTAGCCCGCGGTAGAACGCCGCACCACGAGCTCCGGGGGGAACACCGTCTGACGCGGGAGGCTCGTCGGGTCTTCGACCTCTTCGAGCACGGTGCGCAGCGCCGTGCGGCCGATCTGGCGGCCCGGCTGGCGGATCGAGGTGAGCGGCACCGCCGCGGCGGCGGCGAACGGGATGTCGTCGAAGCCGATGAGCGCCATCTCGTGCGGCACGAGCAGTCGGCCGTCGGCGATCAGCGCCTGCATGAGCCCGATCGCGATGAGGTCGTTCGCCGCGATCAGCGCATCGGGCCGTTGGCGGCGCGGGCGCTCGAGGATCCTGGCCCCTGCGGCCAGCCCGTCCTCGAGCAGCATCCCCTCGGTCGGCACGACCTCGAGGCCGATCGGCACGTCGACGTCCTCCGCCGCGGCGCGCGCGCCGGCGAGCCGGTCGGAGACCTGACGCAGCTGGAACGGGCCGCCGACGAAGGCGACCCGCTTCCGGCCCGTCTCGATCAGGTGGTTCATCGCGAGCCGTCCGCCTGCCACGCTGTCGAGCGAGACCGATGAGAACTCGCTGTCGGCGCTGAAGCGGTCGACGAGAACGGTGGCGATGCCGGATCTCCTCAGGCGCCGCAGGTCCGCGAGCACGTCGCCGTAGGGGGCGAGCAGCACGCCGCGCACCTGCTGCTGTTGGAACAGGTCCAGGTAGAGCTTCTGCCGGGCGACGTCTTCGTCAGCATCGCCGTAGAGGATCGCGATCCCCTGCCCGGCCGCCTCGTCCTGCGCTCCGCGCACGACGTCGTTATAGAAGGGATTCTGACTGTTGAGCACCACGAAACCGACGGTCGTGCTGATGCCCGCCCGCAGCTGACGCGCCGCGTCGTTGCGCACGTAGCCGAGTTCTTCGATCGCCCGGGACACGCGTTCGACCGACTCGGGCGACACCTCGGCCGGACGATTCAGAACGTTCGACACCGTGCCGACAGAGACGCCCGCGCGCTGCGCGACGTCTCGGATCCTGACGACCACCCGTTCTCCTTCTCCTGGGGCACATCACATTCTGATCACCGTCGCCGCGTTGCGGTGGTCACCCGAATTGTGCTTACACTAGCCTGAAGTCAGCATGAATCGATTCAGGCTCGATTCATGTGCAGTTTACCCACCTCGATGGAGAGGACCCACACGTGGTCACCGAAGATCCCGTCCGCGAGGGCGATGCGCCCGCCCTGGAGCTGGAGCGCGTCGTCAAGTCCTTCGGACCCGTCGTCGCGCTGCGCTCGGGCAGTCTCACACTGCGCGCGCACTCGATTCACGCCCTCATCGGTGAGAACGGCGCCGGCAAGTCGACGCTCGTGAAGATCATGGCCGGCCTGTACCGGCGCGACGCCGGCGAGTTCCGCTTCCATGGCGAGAGCGTCGATTTCACGAGCACGGCGCAGTCGAAGAGCTCCGGCATCGCCGTGATCTACCAGGAACCGACCCTGTTCCCCGACCTGTCGATCACCGAGAACATCTTCATGGGGCGCCAGCCCGTCGGACGCGCGGGGCGCATCGACCGCAAGGCGATGCACGCCGAGGTGACGCAGATCTTCGCACGCCTGGGCGTCAGCCTCGATCCCGATCGCATCACCGAGGGCCTCTCGATCGCCGACCAGCAGATCATCGAGATCGCGAAGGCCATCTCGCTCGACGCGAGCGTGCTCATCATGGACGAGCCGACCGCCGCCCTGTCGGGCATCGAGGTCGACCGCCTGTTCCAGGTGGCCCGCAGCCTGCGCGACGAGGGCCGGGCGATCATGTTCATCTCGCACCGCTTCGACGAGGTCTTCGCGCTCTGCGACACGGTGACGGTCATGCGCGACGGGGCCTACATCGCCACCCATGCGATCGCCGACACGACCGAAGACGACCTCGTGCGCCAGATGGTCGGTCGCGACGTCGCCGATCTCTTCCCGAAGAAGCACGCAACGGTCGGCGACGAGCTGCTCCGCGTGGAGGGCCTCACGAACCCCGGCGTGTTCCACGACATCTCCTTCAGCGTGCACTCCGGCGAGATCGTCGCGCTCGCCGGCCTCGTCGGTGCCGGACGCAGCGAAGTGGTCCGGGCCGTGTTCGGCGTCGACCGCTACGCCTCCGGTTCGGTCTCGATGCGCGGCAAGCGGATCCCCGCCGGCCGGCCGACGGCCGCCATGAACGCGGGCCTCGCCCTCGTTCCCGAAGACCGCCGCAAGCAGGGTCTCGTCACCGACGCCACCGTGGGCGGCAACACCGCCATGGCGATGTGGCGGAAGATCGCGCGGTTCGGCCTCATCACGACCGGCATCGAGCACCGGGCGGCCCGCCCGTGGGACGCGAAGCTCGAGGTCAAGAGCCACGCGCTCGACACGATCGTCGGCACGCTCTCGGGCGGCAACCAGCAGAAGGTCGTGCTGGCGAAGTGGCTCGCCACCGGCCCGAAGGTGCTGATCGTCGATGAGCCCACCCGCGGCATCGACGTCGGCACCAAGGCCTCCGTGCACGCGCTGCTCTCGGATCTGGCCGCCGAGGGGCTCGGCATCATCATGATCTCGTCGGAGCTGCCCGAGGTGCTCGGAATGGCCGATCGCGTGCTCGTCATGCACGAGGGCCGGATCACCGCCGAGATCGACCGCGCCGACGCGACGAGCGAGAACGTCATGCACGCGGCCACGCACGCACTGGAGCACCACTCATGAGCACGACCGCGGTCACGGCCCCCGACGCGGGGCGCGTCCGGACGTTCTTCTCGGGCGGCCGCATGCGCGAGCTGGGAATTCTGCTCGCGCTGATCCTCGTGATCCTCGCGGCCACGGCGAAGAACTCCAACTTCCTGTTCTCCGGCGACGGCTGGCGCGACCTGCTGCTCACCCCGGCGCCGCTGCTGCTCGTGACGATCGGGCAGGCGTTCGTGATCATCACGCGCAACGTCGACATCTCGGTCGGGTCGATCGTCGGGCTCACCGCCTACATGACCGGATGGCTTTTCGCGACCTTCCCCGGGATCCCGATCGCGCTCGTCGTCGTCACGGCAGTGCTGTTCGGCGCATTCCTCGGGCTCGTCAACGGCGCTCTCGTGGCATTCGCGAAGGTGCCCGCGATGGTGATCACGCTCGGAACCCTCTACGCGTTCCGCGGCATCAACGTGCTCTGGACGGGCAGCAACCGCATCAACCCGTCGGATCTGCCGAAGCCGTTCCTGCGCTTCGGCACGGCGCAGTTCCTCACGATCCCGCTGCTCACGATCGTCGCGATCGTCGTGCTGCTCGTCGCGGCGTGGTATCTGAAGAACATGCGCTCCGGACGGGAGCTGTACGCGATCGGCTCCGACCCCGAGGCCGCGAACCTGTACGGGCTGAAGACCACGCGCCGCGTGCTCACGGCATTCATCCTCTCGGGCACGCTCTCGGGGCTCGCGGGCGTCTTCTACGCCGCGAGGTACGGCACGATCGACTCGCAGGCCGCGACCGGCTGGGAGTTCAGCGCGATCGGGGCGGCCGTCATCGGCGGTGTCGCCATCGTCGGCGGCGTGGGCACCGTGTGGGGCGCCGCGATCGGCGCCGTTCTGCTGATCACCATCAACCGCGCCCTGCCGATCCTCGGCATCGCCGACTTCTGGCAGCAGGCGGTCGTCGGCGTTCTCATCATCGGCGCCATCGTGCTCGACCGCGTGCTCGCCCGCCGGCAGAAACGACGTCTCATCGAGGCGAGGGACGACTCATGACCACCAGCACCGCCACCACGACCAGCATCGTGCAGTTCGACTTCGACCGCCCGCTGTGGCGCAGGATCCTCGCGACACGGGAGTTCGCGATCATCGGACTCCTCATCCTCGTCGTCGTCGTCGCGTCGTTCGTCGTCGACGGCTTCGCACAGCCGCTGACGTACAACTACCTACTGCTCGACGTCGCGCCGATCCTCTTCATCGCTCTGCCCATGACGCTCGTGATGACCACGGGCGAGATCGACCTGTCGGTGGGATCGATGGCCGGCCTCGCGAGCGTCACGACGGGCGCCCTCGTGCAGGCCGGAGCGCCGTTCGAGACCGCGGCGATCGTCGCGCTCGTCGTCGGCGTCGTCGGCGGCGCGTTCAACGGATACCTCGTCACGGTCGTCGGCCTCCCGTCGCTCGCCGTGACGATCGGTACCCTCGCGCTGTTCCGCGGCATCGCCGTGGGCGTGCTCGGCACGACCGCTGTCACGGAGTTCCCCGAGTTCTGGACGGCGCTCGCGAAGGCGAAGCTCTCGGGCACCTCCATCCCCTGGGTCGTCGTGCCGTTCCTCGTGCTGCTCGCGATCTTCGTGGTGCTGTACCACTTCACGCCGTTCGGCCGCGGCATCTTCGCCGTCGGAATGTCGGCGGACGCCGCGAAGTTCTCGGGCGTCGACGTCAAGCGCACGAAGTTCATCGTGTTCGTGCTCGCAGGCGCCGTCGCCGCGCTGGCCGGCATCTTCTACACGCTGCGCTACGGCAGCGCCCGCGGCGACAACGCCACGGGCCTCGAGCTGCAGGTCATCGCGGCCGTCGTGCTCGGGGGCGTGTCGGTGTTCGGCGGTCGCGGGAAGATCCACGGTGTGATCGCGGCCGTGCTGCTGATCGGCGCCCTGTCGAGCGCGCTGCGGCTGTCGGGCGTCACGAGCGACATCATCAACATCATCACCGGTGGTCTGCTGATCATCTCGGTGGTGGGAGCCAGCATCTTCGCCTGGGCGAAGAAGCGGCGCTCTGCCGTGTCCCCCGCCCGCGAGGCGGCTTCCTCAGCACCCTGAGGCCCTGTCGCGGGCGATCGCCCGCGGCGCCATCCATGAAAGGTAAGACGATGAAGTTCTCACTCAAGCGCGTGGCGGCCGGCGTGGCCGTGACCACGGTCGCAGCGATGACGCTCGCCGGTTGCGCAGACACCGGGTCGGGCGATGGCGGTTCCGGATCCGACGACGGCGGAGGCGCTGCCGCTTCGGGCGACCTGTCGATCACGCTGCTGCCGAAGAACCTCGGCAACCCGTACTTCGATGCATCCGAGGTCGGCGCCTCTGACGCTGCCGAGGACCTCGGCGCCGAGTTCGAGCAGGTCGGCCCGACCGAAGCGACGCCCGACGGCCAGGTCAGCTACATCAACACGGCCGCGCAGCAGGGCCGCTCGGCGCTGCTCGTCGCGGCGAACGACCCGAACGCGATCTGCGACGCGCTGAACGAGGCGCGCGACGCGGGCACCAAGGTCGTCACGTTCGACTCGGACACCAGCGCCGATTGCCGCGACCTGTTCATCAACCAGGCCGACGCCGAGGGCATCGCCAAGGTGCAGGGCGATCTGATCGCCGAGCAGATCGGCGAGGAGGGCGAGGTCGCGATCCTGTCGGCCACGGCCAACGCCACCAACCAGAACGCCTGGAATGAGGCGTTCATTCAGTACGTGAACGAGACCTATCCCGACATCGAGGTCATCGACACGGTCTACGGAGACGACGAAGACCAGAAGTCGTTCGACCAGACGGCTTCGCTCCTGCAGTCGAACCCCGATCTCAAGGGCATCGTCTCGCCCACGACCGTCGGGCTCGCCGCGGCTGCGCGGTACCTGTCGGATTCGAACGCGAAGGGCGAGGTCGCGCTGACCGGTCTCGGCACGCCGAACCAGATGCGCGAGTTCATCGAAGACGGCACGGTCACCGCGTTCGCGCTGTGGAACCCGGAGGACCTGGGCACGCTCGCGGCGTACGCCGCCGGTGCCCTCGTGTCGGGCGACATCGACGGCGCGGAGGGCGACACGTTCTCGGCCGGCGGCCTCGGCGAGTTCACGGTCGGCGCCGACGGCGTCGTACTGCTGGGCGACCCGTTCGTCTTCGACGCCGACAACATCGGCGACTTCGACTTCTGACACCAGCACGCCGGAGGGCGCGCGATCCCGTGACGAGCGGGTCGCGCGCCCTCCGGCGCTGCCGCAGGCCTTGCCCCGAGCAGCAGACATATGGCACACTCGATGCAACGCGGAAAGCGTTTACCGTCTGACAAGAGCAAGGATGCACTGTGACCGACACTTCCCCCGCCGTCCGCGAGATCGGCATCATCATGAACGGCGCCTCGGGGCGCATGGGCTACCGCCAGCACCTCGTGCGCTCGATCCTCGCGATCCGCGACGAGGGCGGCTTCGAGCTCGCCGACGGCACCAAGGTCACGGTGCGCCCGCTGCTCGTCGGCCGCAGCGAGGCGAAGCTCGCGGATCTCGCGGCCCGCCACGGCATCGAGGACTACACGACCGACCTCGACGCCGCGCTCGCCGACCCGAAGTGGGAGATCTACGCCGACTTCCTCGTGACGAAGGCGCGCGCCACCGCACTGCGCAAGGCTATCGCCGCGGGCAAGACGATCTACACCGAGAAGCCCACCGCCGAGTCGCTCGAGGAGTCGATCGAGCTCGCGAACCTCGCCAAGCAGGCGGGCGTCAAGGCCGGTGTCGTGCACGACAAGCTCTACCTGCCCGGGCTGCAGAAGCTCAAGCGCCTCATCGACTCGGGCTTCTTCGGCCGCATCCTCTCGGTGCGCGGCGAGTTCGGCTACTGGGTCTTCGAAGGCGACTGGCAGCCCGCGCAGCGCCCCAGCTGGAACTACCGCGTCGAAGACGGCGGCGGCATCATCGTCGACATGTTCCCGCACTGGAACTACGTGCTCGAGAACCTGTTCGGCAAGGTCAACACCGTGTACACGCAGGCGTCGATCCACCTCCCCGATCGCTGGGACGAGAACGGCGAGCACTACGACACGACCGCAGAGGACGCGGCGTACGGCGTGTTCGAGCTCGAGGGCGGCGCGGTCGCTCAGATCAACTCGTCGTGGACCACGCGCGTGAACCGCGACGAGCTCGTCGAGTTCCACGTCGACGGCACCCACGGATCCGCGGTGGTCGGGCTCTTCGGCGCGAAGATCCAGCAGCGCAACGCGACCCCGAAGCCGGTGTGGAACCCCGACCTCGAAGACACGATCGACTACGACGCGACGTGGCAGCAGGTTCCGACCAACGATGTGTTCCTCAACGGCTTCCGCCAGCAGTGGCAGGAGTTCCTGACGAGCTACGTCACCGGAACCGACTACCCCTACGACCTCCTCGCCGGCGCGCGCGGCATGCAGCTCGCCGAGGCCGGCCTCGAGTCGAACCGCACCGGCGCCAAGGTCGTGCTCGACGAGATCACGCTGGACTGACCATGACCGATTCGTTCCTCCTTCTGGGCGACGACGGATCCACGTCGCTCGCCCCCGTCGCCGAGGCGCCGGGCTTCACGAAGCCGTCGGGCGGACTGCGCTCGCGCGTGGCCTACGCGGCCGCGCACGTTGCGCCGATCGCCTGGGCCGACAACACCCCCGGTCAG
Source organism: Candidatus Microbacterium stercoravium (assembly GCA_019117025.1). Classification (GTDB taxonomy): domain Bacteria; phylum Actinomycetota; class Actinomycetes; order Actinomycetales; family Microbacteriaceae; genus Microbacterium; species Microbacterium stercoravium. Next base: position 8,794 of record DXAM01000081.1, read on the forward strand.
CCCGCGACGATCGACTGGGATGCGACGCTCGCCTTCCGCCGCTCGGTCTACTCGTGGGGTCTGGGCGTCGCCGACGCCATGGACACAGCGCAGCGCAACATGGGCATCGATCCGACCGCCGTGCGCGAGCTCATCGCGCGCAGCGCTGAGGTCGCACGCGAAGAGGGCGGCTCCGTCGCCGTCGGCGTGAACACCGACCACCTCGAGGATGCCGCCCCCACGCTGCAGCAGATCATCGACGCCTACATATACCAGCTCGAGCACGCCGAAGAGCACGGTGCGGTTCCGGTCATCATGGCCAGCCGACACCTCGCTCGCGCGGCGGAGAGCGCCGACGACTTCCGCACGGTGTACCGCGCCGTGCTCAGTGCGGCGAACGGCGAGGTCGTGCTGCACTGGCTCGGCACTGCGTTCGACCCGCAGCTCGAGGGCTACTTCGGATCCACCGACTGGCGAGCAGCCGCGGACACCGTCATCGACATCATCGAGGAGCACGCGGCGAAGGTCGCGGGCATCAAGATGAGCCTGCTCGATGCCGCGAGCGAGGTGCACGTGCGCGAGCGCCTTCCCGAGGGCGTGCGCATGTTCACGGGCGACGATTACAACTATGTGGGGCTCATCGGCGGCGCCGATGTGCCGCAGGCGGAACAGCCCGAGCGCACGGCGGGAACCACCCGCACGCACTCGGATGCGCTCCTCGGCGCGTTCGCGGCGATCACGCCGGTCGCATCGGCGGCGATCCAGGCGCTCGACGCCGGGGATTCCGACCGCTACTACGAGCTGCTGGCGCCGACCGAAGCGCTCAGCCGCCAGGTGTTCGCCGCGCCGACCTTCTACTACAAGACCGGCGTCGCTTTCCTCGCGTGGCTGAACGGCCACCAGTCGGCCTTCCAGATGATCGGCGGCCTGCACTCCGCGCGCAGCCTGCCGCACCTGTCGAAGATCGTCTCGCTCGCCAACGACGCGCGCGCGCTCGAGAAGCCCGCGCTCGCCGCGCAGCGGTGGAACGACTACCTGCGCCTGAACGGAGTCACCGCATGACGCACCCCCGCCTCTCGATCAACCAGGCGACCATCAAGCACACCTCCGTCGCGCAGGCGATCGACGTCGTCCGCAGCGCGGGCGTCTCGTCGATCGGTCTGTGGCGCGAGCAGGTGCAGGAGGCGGGACTCGCCGAATCGGTGAAGATGATCGCCGACTCGGGGCTGCGCTACTCGACGCACTGCCGCGGCGGATGGTTCACCGCCGAGGAGGGCCCCGCCCGCGTCGCCGCCCTCGATGACAACCGCCGTGCGATCGACGAGACCGCGGCCCTCGCGGCCGCCGGTGCAGACGGATCCCGCGCCGCGCTCGTGATCGTCGTCGGCGGGCTCCCCGAGCGATCCCGCGATCTCGTCGGCGCGCGCGAGCGCGTGCGCGACGCGGTCGCGACGCTCGCGCCGTACGCGGAGGATCAGGGCGTGCAGCTCGCGCTCGAGCCGCTGCATCCCATGTATGCCTCGGATCGCTCGGTGCTGTCGACGCTCGATCAGGCGCTCGACATCGCCGCCGACTTCGACCCCGCCGTCGTCGGCGTCACGGTCGATACGTTCCACCTGTGGTGGGATCCGGAGGTGCTGCCGAAGATCGCGCGCGCGGGTGCCGAGGGACGCATCGCCAGCTACCAGGTGTGCGATTGGAAGACGCCCCTCGAGGCGGACAACCTGCTCTCGCGCCACTACCCCGGCGACGGCGTGATCGACTTCGAAGCCATGACGCGAGCCGTCGAGGCCACCGGGTACACCGGCGATGTCGAGGTGGAGCTGCTCAACCAGGCGATCTGGGACACCGACCCGGCGGAGGCCGTGCGTCGCACCATCGCGGGGTTCGATCGGGCCGTCGCGCCGTACCTGGCGTGACGCGGGATCGCTTCCGCCTTCGATAACCTTCTGATATGACACCTTCATTGTCGAAGCAGCGCGCGGCGACGCTCCACGACGTCGCCCGCAAGGCGGGCGTCTCGCTCGCGACGGCGTCCCGCGTGCTGAACGGCTCGACACGGAAGGTGGCCGACTCGTACCGCGAGCGCGTCGAGGCCGCGGCGACAGAGCTCGGGTATTCGGCGAATCTCTCGGCGCAGGCCACGGCGCGCGGCACGTCGGCGACGATCGCGCTGCTCGTGGCGAACATCGCCGACTCGTACTTCTCGGAGATCGCCGCCGGCTTCGCGCACTCGGCCGAGGAGCACAACCTCGTCGCCACGATCGGCATCACCGAGCGCTCCCCCGAACGCGAGGCACGGCTGATCCGCTCGTTGCGCGGCCAGCGGCCCCGCGGCATCGTGCTCGCGGCGTCGCGGCACACGTCGCAGCACAGTCGGGCGCTCACCCAGGCGCTGGCGGTGCTCGAGAGCGACGGCACGCGCATCGTCACGCTCGGATACGGCGCCGAGGGCGTGGCGAGCCGCGTCGTGGGGATCGCCAACCACGGCGGCACGAAGGAGCTCGGGGCCCGCCTCGGATCCCTCGGGTATCGCACCGCCATCGTGCTCGCGGCCGCCGAGGGCCTGCTGACCAGCGACGACCGCGTCGCCGGGTTCAGCGAGGGCTTCACCGCGGCGGGCGGATCCGCGCCGACGATCCTGCGCGATGCGCTCACGCGCGACTCGGGATACAACCTCATGACGGCGGCGCTGCAGGTCGGCATCGCGCCCGGAACCGTCGTGTTCGGCGCGTCCGACGTCGTGGCATTCGGCGCGATGTCGGCCGTGCGCGATGCGGGTCGCGAGGTCGGCGACGACATCGCGATCGCGGGCTTCGGCGACATCGAGACGGGGCGCGACATCGTGCCCTCGCTGACGACCGTGCGCGCTCCGCTCGAACAGCTCGGCCGCGCCGCGGTCGAGGCCACCATCGCCGATGATTGGACCGAACAGGGCCCGCTCCCGGTCGAGGTCATCGTGCGCGACAGCACCCCGGCCCGATGATCGCCGTCATCGCCACGAGCGAGGGGCGCTACCGCGATCCGTGGCACCCCTTCGACGAGACGACGCCCGCCCTGGCCGCGGTGCTCGGGGAGGCCGGCTTCGACACGCGGATCCTGCCCGTCGACGACGCCCTCGCGACCCTCGATGCCGCGAGCCTGCTCGCGGTGAACGCCGGAGACCCGTGGCGCCATGATCCGCCGCCCATCGGCGCTCCGGCCGCTGCCCGCGACGGCTTCAGCCGCGCGCTGGCGCGGGGCATCGGCGTGCTCGCCATGCACACATCGCTCTCATCGCTGCGCGACTATCCCGAGTGGCCCGTCGCCACCGGCGGCATGTGGGTGCCGGGCATCTCGATGCACCCGCCCCAGTCGCTTGCGACGTTCGACTGGGCAGAACATCCGCTGGCCGGATCCGCTCCGCTCGAGGCGCTCGACGAGCGCTACTCGTACCTGCAGTCGTTCGGCCCGCGCGACGTCGTTGCGACGCACGAGCACGACGGGCTGACGCATCCGGTGGTCTGGACCCGTGAATACGGATCCGCGCGGGTCGCTGTCGATCTGCTGGGCCACGATGCCGCGTCGTACGAGTCGGCGTCGCACCGAGCGCTGATCGGCCGCCTCGCCCGCTGGGCGACCGCAGCCTGATCCGCACCGCGTCAGCGCGCGTGGCGGCGGTACTCCGCCTCGATCAGGATCGGCAGGTGGTCGCTCGTTCCCTGCGGCAGCGTCGAGACGTCGTTGATGGCGAGACCCCGGCTGGTCACGAAGTCGTAGTGCCCCTTGAAGAAGCGGTACCGCGCGTAGGTGCGCGAATCGCTCAGGGTCATGTCGTAGCCGTGCTCGCGGATCTGATCGCCCAGGCGCTCCTTGAACACGGGATAGTTGTAGTCGCCCACCATGAACGTCGGCGTGCCCGGGCCGAGGCGCTCGAGGGCCTGCAGCGCCGACCTGATCTGGTCGCGCCGCAACGAGTTCAGCGCCGTGAGCGGGGCGGCGTGGAATGACGCGAACGTGATCTCGCGGCTGGCGTCGATGTCGAACAGCTGCATGCCGAGCAGCCGCTCGTGCGCGGGGCGCAGCAGGATGTCGTGGAGCGACTTCTTGAGTCCCAGCGACACCGACTCGACGAAGCGGTACGAGCTCTCGCGGTAGTACATCGCGAGCCCGAGCCGGTTGCGATCGGTCGCCGCCGCGAGGCGCAGCCCATCGATGCGCGCCGGCAGTTCCTCGACCTTCGCCTCCTGCAGGCAGACGACGTCGGGATCTCGCAGATCGATGCGTCGGCTGAGCTCGGCAGCCGCCGCGTGCTTGCGGAGGTTGTAAGAGAGGATGCGCATGGTGCTCTCACGGTAGCCCGCTCGCATGATCCCGCGAAAGCGACCCGCTATGAATCGAGCGTGGCCGTCTCGTCGAGCACACGGCGGGCGCGGGTCTGCTCTGCACGGTCGGCGAGCAGGTCGTCAGCGGGGTAACCGACCTCCGCCAGTGTGAGCCCGCGGGCGTCGAGCACCGCGAAGGCGCTGGTTCTGACGAGCTCATCGCGCAGGCGTGCGAGATCCGCCGTCTCGAGGCGCCCCTCCCCCACGGCGACGCAGGCGCCGACGAGCGCGCGCACCATCGAGTGACAGAACGCATCGGCCCGGACGTTCGCGACGAGCACGCCCTCCTCGTTGCGGTGCCAGTCGTACTCGAGCAGGGTGCGGATCGTCGTCGCACCCTCGCGCGGTCTGCAGTAGGCCGCGAAATCGTGCAGTCCGATGAGCGTCGAGGCCGCCTCGTTCATGCGCTCGGCGTCGAGGCGCGCGCGCACGAAGGTCGTATTGCGTCGGGTGAGGGGGTTGTACCCCGCCGACTCGTCGGCGACGCGGTAGGCGTAGCGCCGCCAGACCGCGGAGAAGCGCGCGTCGAATCCCTCCGGCGCCGTACCAGTGCGGGCGACGGTGACGTCGGCGTAGGGGCGCAGCACGCCGCGCAGCTTGCGGGCGAGCGGTGCGACCGGATCGCCGTCGTCCTGACGGCCGCGGGCGAGGCGCGTCGCGCGCTCCCACTGATCCGCGTCGAGATCGGCGTGGGCGACCTGACCGGTCGCGTGCACGCCGGCGTCCGTGCGGCCCGCGACGACGAGGCGCACGTCGCTGCGCAGAACCCGCCAGAGCGCCTCTTCGATCGTGCCCTGCACGGTGCGCAGCCCGGGCTGGGCCGCCCACCCTTTGAAGTCGGATCCGTCGTACGCGATGTCGAGCCGGATCCGCCTGCCCGCGGGGTCGGTCATGCCGCGAGGCGCGCGAGGGCGTCGATCACGACGTGCGCCGAGCGCTCGGCCGCATCGTCGATGTGGGTGTCGAACTCGGCGGAGTCGGGCGCGCAGAGGTCGCTGATCGCGCGGCACGCGGCGAAGCGCGCACCGTGATTGTGGGCGGCCTGCGCGATCGCGGCGGTCTCCATGTCGATCGACCACAGGGCCGAGAAGTCGGTGCGCAGAGCGTGCGCCAGGTCAGCGGTGACGAACTTCTCCCCGGACCCCATCGCCGCGCGATGCACCGCGCGGTCCGATGCGGCGAGCGCGGTCGCCAACTGCGCATCCGTCTCGTAGACGGCGGGCATGCCCGGCACCTGACCGAGCGCGTAGCCGAAGGCGCGCGCGTCGGCGTCGACGTTCACGACGCTCGTGCCGACGACGACATCGCCGACTCGCGCGTCGGCGGCGAGGCCGCCTGCGGATCCCGCGCTCACGAGGATCACGCCGTCGGGTCCGTAGCGATGGACCGCTCCGACGGCGGCGTCGGCGGCATTGACCATGCCGATGCCGCTGACGACGAGCACGACCGTCGCGTCGCCGAGCACGATCCCGCGGTGCACGGCGCGGCCGACGGTGAGCGGATCCGACACCTGGCGCGCGGCATCGAGGAACGGCTGGGCTTCCTCGTCCATCGCCACCTGGATGATGATCGCGGTCATGCGCCGGGCTCCGCGAACACGGTGAGCCACTCGTCGCGCCGGTCGAGGAAGGTGCGCGCCGCCTGCTGGGCGCCCTCGAGAGTGTGGCTCGCGCCCCATCCGCACTGCGTCTCGTTCGCGGCGGGCACCTCGGTCGCCGTCGTGACGTCTTCGAGCGTCGCCTGCACGAGGTCGGCGACCTCGCTGATGTCGTGGTCGCCCTGCAGGATCAGGTAGAACCCGGTCTGGCACCCCATCGGCGAGAAGTCGATCACGCGATCGGAGTGGTTCCGGCTCTTCTCTGCGAACGTGTGCTCGAGCGAGTGCATCACGGGCATCTCGAGGTGGTCGACGTTCGGCTGCGTGAAGCGCACGTCGTACTTGACGATCACGTCGCCGGCGGGCAGCTGCTTGCGGTCGGCGAGGCGCAGGTAGGGCGCCTCGACCTTGGTGTGATCGAGGTTGAAGGATTCGACGTTCATACGGGCTGCGTCAGTCACCTCTCCAGGGTACCCGGGCGGGTTCGGCAGGATCGGCGGTCATACGTAGGATCGAGTCATGGCTGACAGCTCATTTGATGTGGTTTCGGAGATCGACCGTCAGGAGGCGGACAACGCCCTCAACCAGGCGCGCAAGGAGGTGTCCCAGCGCTACGACTTCCGCGGCACCGACGCCGATGTGTCGTGGTCGGGCGAGCAGATCCTCATCGTCGCGAACACCGAGGATCGGGCGACCGCGGTGCTCGACGTGCTGCAGACGAAGATGATCAAGCGCGGCATCTCGCTCAAGAGCCTCGACAGCGGCGAGCCGTTCGAGAGCGGCAAGCAGGTGAAGATCGTCACCTCGCTGAAGGAGGGCATCGCCCAGGACGTCGCGAAGAAGATCGGCAAGATCATCCGCGACGAAGCGCCCAAGGGCGTGAAGAGCCAGATCCAGGGCGAGGAGATCCGCGTGAGCTCGAAGAGCCGTGACGACCTCCAGACGGTGATCGCGCTGCTCAAGGGCAAGCAGGAGGACCTCGACGTGGCACTGCAGTTCCAAAACTTCCGGTAGACGAGCGCCGTGAAGCGCGTCACCTGGCGCGGGCTTCTGCTCTCGAGCGCACTCGCGTTCGCCGCAGGCTTCGTCGACGCCATCGGATTCATCGAGACCGGTGGGCTGTTCGTCTCGTTCATGAGCGGCAACTCCACGCAGGCGGGAGTCGAGCTCCTCGGCGGGGAGCCGTCGATGGCGATGATGTCGGTGTTCCTCCTGCTGACGTTCGTGCTCGGTGTCGCCGCGGCGGGAACACTGTCTCTGCACGCCCGCGATCATCGCCCCTACGTCGTGGCGGTCGCGGGCATCGCGATCGGATCCGTCGGTGTTCTCGAGCTCGTCGGAATGCACTCGGCGTGGTCGTACGGGCTCGTCGCGGCGGCGATGGGCGCGATCAATACGCTCTACCTCGAAGACGGACGCGCGCGCGTCGCCATCACCTACGCCACCGGAACGCTCGTGAGCCTCGGGCTGGCGCTGGCCGCGCTGCTGAACGGCCGGTCGCGAACAGCATGGCGCAGACCCCTGCTGCTCTGGGGATCCCTCGCCGTCGGGGCCCTCTCGGGCGCCGCCGCCCATCGATTCGGGGCGGCGGCATCGCTGCTGGCCGCCACGGCCATGCTCGTCGTACTCGCCGTGACCCTGGCCGTTCGGTCCGGCACGCGCGCACCCGGCCGCTGATCCGCATCGATCGGATCCGCAACGGCTGCGGCCGGGCCCCTCGCGCCGGCCGCGCACCGGCATAGGATCGTGAAGGTCATGGTGTCTTCGATCTCGATGTTCGACGGTCAGGGCTGGGTGCAGGTCGGCCAGCTGGTCCTGGCGTTCGCGCTGAGCAGTCTGATCGGATTGGAACGGCAGCTTCGCGGGAAGAACGCCGGGCTGCGCACGCAGGCGATCGTCGGCACCGCGTCCGCGCTGTTCCTGCTGGTCAGCAAGTACGGGTTCATGAATGTGCTGGGCGATCATGTCACGCTGGATCCCTCCCGCGTCGCCGCGCAGATCGTCTCCGGACTCGGATTCCTCGGAGCGGGGCTGATCCTGACCCGCAGAGGGCGCGTCAGCGGTCTCACGACGGCCGCCTCGGTATGGGAGACGGCGGCGATCGGCATGGCCGCCGCGGCGGGCCTGTGGCTGCTCGCGCTCGTCGTCACCGTGCTGCATTTCATCGTGGTCTACGGCTTCACGGCCGTCGTGCGCCGGCTGCCCGGCAGCCGAGAGTTCCAGCGCCAGATCGAGGTCGTCTACGAAGACGGACACGGGCTGCTGCGAGAGGTGATGCCTCGACTGACCTCCGGCGGATGGAGCGTGACCCGCGTCGAGTCCCAGGAGGCCTCGCGGGGAATGGCTGCGCTGACCGTGGAGGTCAGCGGCCCCTCGGACGACAGCAGCCTGGTGCAGGCTCTGTCGGAGATCGACGGGGTGCACAGCGTGCAGGTCCTGACGGACGACGATCGCGAGTAAGGGCGCACGCACCCTCGCGGAAAATGGCCGATCTCGGCCGGATCCGCAACCCCCTACCGCTATGTGGCGCGCCTTCATATGATGCGAACATGAACATCCTGTTTTGGATCATTGTCATCATCGCCATCGTCCTGCTGGTCGTCGGCGGCGTCGTCGAAGCGGTCCGCTTCCTGTTGTGGATCGGTATCGCGCTCGTCCTGATCGCGGTGATCGCCTGGGCGATACGCAAGATCGCCGGAAATAAGAGATAGGCTGCGGCGTCATCGCCGGGTCGCGACGCGAGAGATCTTCCGCGCGTCGCGACCCGGCGATCGCTGTATCCGGATCCGGCCGTTCCTTAGACTGATCCCGTGCACACCCCTCCTCCGATCGACGACGTGCTCGCCACGATCACCCGCGATCGCGACGCCGGCCGTCTGGCCGCCTGGAGCTGGTCGACGGTGATCGACGAGAACGTCGGCGAGGCGGTCATCGAGCGCGACGTGTTCGCGCGGATCCACGAGGCCGGCGGCCTCGACGCGTCCTTTCCGATCGGCAACGCCGGGCTCGTGCACGTGTACGGCTATCTCTTCTCGACCGTTGCGACGCCCTACGGCTACAAGAGCGATCGCTGGAACGACGGTGTTCTGGCTCGATCGCTCGGACTGGATCCGGGGCACTTCCGGCTCGGCGACAGCGACGATCAGACCCCGCTCGAGCGCGTGCTCCACGCCGCGATGCCGCTCCTCTCGGATCCGCCTGCGCCCGCCCGCGCGACATCATGGCGCACGGGCGACGTCGAGCAGCGGGCGGTTCTCGTGGACGGCGCGCTCGTCTCCGGGCTGGACGAGGGCAGCGGGCTGCGGCTGACGACGATCTTCCCCGTCGCCGACGCGAATGCCTTCTGGCGCTCTCTCCGCGAGGATCCGCCCCGCCTGCGCTGGAACGCGGCCCCGACGCCCCGCCCCTGACACCATGTCCCACGTGGTGCGGCTCCGACCGCACCTTTCCCACGTCACGTGGGACATCGTCGCCTTCGGTACCGAATGTTCACCTTCGTGTAAGCGAAGCGTCCACGTCATTGGGTTATCGTGAACGCATCGTCCATTTGTATTCGGGAGAGCGCGTGGCATCAACGATCGTCTTCGACTTCGACGGGACCGTCGTCGTCGGCAATGGCCCTGTTCTCGCATATGCCCGCCAGATGGCGCGCTACGCCGACGACGCGTTCCTCACCGAGGCGATCGCCACCATCGAGGCGTTCGAGAGCGGCGCGACCGATCGCTTCCGCGACGGCTACGACGTCGTGGGCACCCTCGCGGCCGAGGCCGGCATCGGATCCGACGACCGCCAGCGCGCGTACCTCGCGAGCCGCGAGCAGCTCGGATCCGCGGAACCGGCCACCGCCGCGCCGGGCCTGAAGGAGATCCTCGAGTCCCTCCCCGAGTCCACGCGCGTGGTGCTCGCCACGAACGCTCCCCTCGCCGGCGTGGAGAACGCGCTCGAGGGCTGGGGCGTGCGGGAGCACTTCGACGAGCTCCTCTACGACACCGGCAAGCCGAACGGTCTCACGCCCATCATCGAGCGCGAGCTCGCCCACGGGCGCGTGCTGTCGGTGGGTGACATCGTCGAGAACGATCTCGCCCCCGCCGCCGAACTCGGCGCCGACACCGCTCTCGTCGGGGCGACCGCAGCGACGAGTACGTTTTCCGCGACGATGCGAGCGCTGACGCTCGCGGAGATCGCAGACCAGATCGTGGCGTGGGCACACGCTGCTGAGCACGACACCACAGCACACCTCATCTCCGAAAGGTAAGCCCATGCGCAAGTCCCTGCTCGCGGCGGGATCCGTCGCGATCGTCACCCTCGGCCTCGCCGGCTGCTCCGCCGATGACGGCGGATCCGCCGACGGCGAATGGCCCGACCAGATCACGCTCTCGCTCGTGCCGTCGGTCGAGGGCGAAGACCTCGCCGAGGCGCTCGACCCGCTGACCAGCTACCTCTCCGAGGGGCTGGGCATCGAGGTCAACGGCGTCGTCGCGAACAACTACGCCGCGACGGTCGAGGCGCTCGGATCCGACCAGTCGCAGGTCATCATCAGCGACGCCGGATCGCTCTACAACGCGATCCAGCAGTACGACGCCGAGCTGATCCTGCGCGACGTGCGCTTCGGTGCGACGGCGTACTCAGCGGTCGCGTATACGAACGACCCCGACAAGTACTGCGACGACGAGCCCGTCACCGCCACATACGAGGCCGGCCCGGTCGAACTGTCGTACTGCAACGGGCTCGAGGAAGCCGATGCATCGGCGCTCGGCGAGGGCGGCCCCATCGGGATCGAGCATCTCGCCGATGCCAAGGGCGCGAAGGTCGCTCTGCAGGCCGCCACGAGTCCCGCCGGTTACCAGTACCCCGTCGTCGCGATGCGCGACCAGGGCCTCGACACCGACAAGGACATCGACCAGATCCCGGTCGAGGGCAACAACAACGCGATCATCGCGGTCGCGAACGGCGATGCCGAGATCGGCTTCGCCTACTGGGATGCCCGCGTCACCGTGACGGACGAGTTCCCCGACATCGCCGATCAGGCCGTCGCGTTCGCCTACACCGAGATGATTCCGAACGGCGGCGTCGCCGCGTCGAACACCCTGCCCGCCGACCTCGTCGACGAGCTGACCACGCTGCTCGACGACTACGCCGAATCGTCCGACGAGGCCGCCGATGTGATGTTCAACCTCGTCGGCCTCTCCGACTGGACGAGCGAGACCGCCGAAGACGAGATCACTCGCTACGGCGAGATCCTCGAAGAGTTCGCAGGCTGAGTATGACGAATTCCGATCACGCCGCGGGGGCCGAGGCCTCCGCGGCGTGGCCGATCCGTCTCGACGACGCATCGGTCATCTACCCGAACGGAACGGCCGCACTCAAGAAGGTCTCGCTCACGATCGAACCGGGCGAGATGGTCTCGGTGGTCGGGCTCAGCGGCTCGGGCAAGTCGACGCTGATCCGCACGATCAACGGACTCGTTCCCGTCACCGCCGGCATGGTCTCGGTCGGCCCGCACGAGGTCTCGTCGCTCAAGGGCCGCGGGATGCGCGAGCTGCGTTCGAGCGTCGGAATGATCTTCCAGGCGTTCAACCTCGCCGAGCGCGTCGACGTCTACCGCAACACGCTCGTCGGCCGCTTCGCCGGCCAGAGCCCCTTGCGCTCCTTCCTCGGCATCGCGAGCGCGGCCGACCGGCAGATCGCGCTCGAAGCTCTGGACTCGGTCGGCATGCTCGAGAAGGTGTGGACGCGCGCCGGTTCCCTGTCGGGCGGTCAGAAGCAGCGCGTCGCGATCGCACGCGCTCTCTCACAGGATCCGCGGGTCATGCTCGCCGACGAACCCGTCGCGAGCCTGGATCCGCCCACCGCGCACGCCGTCATGAACGAACTCGTCCGGCTCAACACCGAACGCGGGCTCACGGTGCTCGTGAACCTGCACCTGATGGATCTCGCCCGGGAGTACACCACGCGCATGATCGGCCTGCGCGCCGGCGAAGTCGTCTACGACGGCCCTGCATCGAGCGCGACCGACGCCGACTTCGAGCAGATCTACGGCCGACGGATCCAGCCGCGGGACCGCCTGGGGACGACGTGAGCCTGACCGTCCCCGCCAAGCCGCGCACCTGGCCGAAGACGGCCCTCGTGCTCGCCGCGCTCGTCGTGTTCACGGTGCTCACATGCCTGCCGGCGATCGGCGGAGTCGACGTCGACTTCAGCGCGATCAGCCGCAACTGGCGCAACGGAGCGAACAAGATGCTGCAGCTGCTGCAGCCCGACTTCGCGTTCCTGCCGCGCACGTTCATGCCGATGCTCGAGACGCTGCAGATGGCGCTCGTCGGCGGCGCGTTCGCCGCCCTCGTGTCGGTGCCGCTCACGCTGTGGGCCGCACGCCCCACGAACCCCAACGGCGTCACGCGCCGCATCGTGCGCGCCGTGATCAACGTGATCCGCTCGGTGCCCGACCTCGTCTACGCGACGATCCTCGTCGCCCTCACGGGCGTCGGCGCCCTTCCCGGTCTGCTGACGCTGTTCCTGTTCGACATCGGCGTGATCGTGAAGCTCGTCTCCGAGGCGATCGATTCCGACAAGCACGCCTATCTCGAGGCCGGGCACGCCGCGGGTGCGACGCAGTCGCAGCTCAACCGCGCGCTCGCGCTGCCGCAGGCACTGCCGCTGTTCTGGAACCAGTGGCTGTACGCCCTCGAGCTCAACGTGCGCATCTCCGCGATCCTCGGAATCGTGGGCGCCGGCGGCATCGGCCGCCTGCTCAACGAGCGCTTCGGCTTCTACGCGTACGACGACGTGTCGATCATCATCCTCGAGATCCTCGCCGTGGTCATCCTCATCGAGGTGTGCTCGAACCTGCTGCGACGGAGGATTACATGACCGCCCTGCCCGCGCGCCCCTCGAAGGCCGCGACGACGCTCTGGTCGGTGGTCGTCGGGCTCGTGATCCTCGCGTGCCTCGCGCTGCTCGACGTCGACTGGCGGGCTCTGCTCGATCTCCCGCGGTCGACGTGGGAGTACGGCGTGCTGATGTTCGCGGATCCGAACTGGGACAAGCTGCCGCGCGCCCTGTTCGAGACCTGGCGTTCGATCTCGATGGCCTGGCTCGGGGCGATCCTCTGCGTCGCGCTGTCGATCCCGCTCGGCATGGTCGCGGCGCACGGGGTCGGCCCCCTGTGGCTGCGCACGACCCTCCGCGGGCTCTTCGCCGTGATCCGCGCGGTTCCCGAGGTCATCATCGCGCTGATCCTGCTGACGGTGACGGGGCTGACGCCGTTCACGGGCGCGCTCGCGCTCGGCATCGCCGGCATCGGCACGCAGGGCAAGTGGGTCTACGAGACCATCGAATCGCTGAACGACGACGCGTCCGAGGCGATCGCGGCAGCGGGCGGCGGCAAGACCGCGGTGCTGCGGTGGGCGCTCTGGCCCGCCGCGATGCCCACGCTCATGTCGTTCGCGCTCTACCGCTTCGAGCTCAACATCCGCATGTCCGCCGTGCTGGGCCTGGTGGGTGCCGGGGGCATCGGATCGATGCTCTCGAACTACACCAACTACCGCGAGTGGGGCACGGTCGGCATGCTGCTGATCGTGGTCATCGCCGCGACCATGATCGTCGACGCCATCTCGGGCGCGATCCGACGCCGGATCATGGAAGGAGCCAAGGTCCGTGTCCTGGTCGGGAGCCCATGACGCCCCGCTGACCGCGCGGATCCGCGCGCTCGCCCCGTCGCTGCACGCGGGCGAGCTGCGGGTCGCCGAATTCATCGCCGCGGATCTCGCGTCGGCGGTCGAATCGACCGCGCAGGACATCGCCGATCATGCGGGCGCCGGCCGGGCGACGGTGGTGCGCACCGCGCAGACACTGGGTTACGACGGATACCCGCAGCTGCGCGTCGCCGCGGCACAGGAGCTGTCGCACCTCGCGACCCCCGACGTCTCCGACGGCACGCTGCACGGTGCCCTCCGCGCCGCCGCCGACCGCTTCGCAGCGCGGATCGGCGACTCGGTGTCCGCGATCAGCGAGGATTCGCTGCGCACGGCCGTCACGGCGCTCGATGAGGCCCGACGAGTTCTGATCGTCGCCAACGGGCTGAGCTCGCCGCTCGGCCTCGCCATGCAGCTGCGCCTCACGGCGGCCGGCCGCCCGGCGGAGATCCTGCAGGACTCCCTCGCGCAGCGCATCGCCGCACGCCAGCTGTCGTCCGACGACGTGTGCGTGGTCATCTCAGGGTCCGGGGCGAACGATTCGTCCCTCGCCGTGATGCGCGCCGCTCGCGAGGCGGGCGCGCGGGTCCTGGCGATCACGTCGTTCGCCCGCTCGGCTCTCGTCGAGGGCTCGGATGCATCGCTCATCGTGCCGTCGACGGCCGACTCCTTCCAGGACGAGCTGCTGCACACCTCCCGCGTGGCGCTGATGCTCGTCGTCGAGTCGCTCATCGACGCCCTGATCACGCACCGCGGCGAGCGTGGTCGTGAGGCCCGAGACGCGGTGCTGCGCGTGCTCGGCACGGCGATCACGGAGGCATAGGCCGGTTCTGTCGGAGTCCCTGCGTCTCACGGGCCTCATCCTGGCGCGGAGGCCGGGTATTCCGACAGCGCCGAAGGCCTGAAGGCGCGACCCCGACGGAACTGGGCGTGCATAATAGCAAATCTGCGCAGAGCCTGCACGATACGCGCCGTGGGTTGCAGAAGCTGATTAACCCGGTATCGTCCTTGACACATGTCTTCGCAGCGCACGCAGGGTCCCGAAACCGACGGTCAGACGACCGTCGCGATTCGCCCTCCGCGAATGGCCGACGGCGGAGGCATGTGGCGGGTCGCCCGCGATTCCGAGACTCTCGACCTCAACACGTCGTACGCATATGTGCTGTTCGCGCGCGACTTCGCCTCGACGTGCCGTGTGGCGCTTGTGGGCGACGAGGTCGTGGGGTTCGTTCTCGGTTACCGGCGGCCCGAGCACCCGGATCGACTCTTCGTCTGGCAGGTCGCGGTTGACGCGGACCAGCGCGGCAAGGGCCTGTCCGGACGCCTGCTCGACGACCTCGTCGCAGGCGCGCGCACAGATGGATCTCCCATCGAGTGGCTCGAGACCACCATCACGGACGACAACATCGCCTCACAGCGGTTGTTCGCGTCGTTCGCGAGGCGCTGGTCTGCGGAGGAGCACGTCGCGGCGCTCTTCCTCACCGAGCACTTCCCCGACGCGCACGATCCCGAACCGGTGCATGTGATCGGCCCACTGGGCGTCGCACCGGCAGCCGCGGAAGTCTGAGACATTCCGACTCAGCCGCACGATGCCATACAGCGTCGCGCGTCGCTGCCCCGCCGGGGCATTCCCTCAAGGAAGAACCCGATGCACATCACGGAAGAACTGTCCACTACCACGCACGCTGCTCGCGAGTCCGAGGTGCGAAGCTACTCGCGCTCGTGGCCCGCAACGTTCGATCGCGCACAGGGATCCACCCTGTTCGACACCGACGGGAAGCCGTACCTCGACTTCTTCGCCGGAGCCGGTGCCCTCAACTACGGTCACAACAACCCCGTCCTGAAGGACGCGCTGGTCGACTACATCGCGAACGATCGCATCATCCACTCCCTCGACATGTTCACTGAGGCGAGGACGGATTTCCTCAACACGTTCGGCGAGATGATCCTCGCCCCGCGCGACCTCGACTACCGCGTCGTGTTCCCCGGGCCCGGCGGTGCGAACGCCGTTGAGGCCGCGCTGAAGCTCGCTCGCAAGGTGACCGGCCGCGAATCGGTCATCAACTTCACGAACGCGTTCCACGGCATGACGCTCGGCGCACTGTCTGTCACCGGCAACTCGCTCAAGCGCGGCGGCGCCGGCGTTCCCCTCGTGCACGCCACGCCGATGCCGTTCGACGACTACTTCGGTCGCGACTACCCCGACTTCTTCTACTTCGAGCGCCTCCTGACCGACACCGGCTCGGGCCTCAACAAGCCCGCAGCCGTGATCGTCGAGACCGTGCAGGGCGAGGGCGGCATCAACGCCGCGCGCGCCGAGTGGCTGCGCGGCCTGTCGGAGCTGTGCCGCAAGCACGACATCCTGCTGATCCTCGACGACGTGCAGATGGGCTGCGGCCGCACGGGCGGGTTCTTCAGCTTCGAAGAGGCCGGCATCAAGCCCGACATGGTGTGCCTGTCGAAGTCGATCTCGGGCGTCGGCCTGCCGATGGCCCTCACGCTCATCCGCCCCGACCTCGACATCTGGGAGCCGGGCGAGCACAACGGCACGTTCCGCGGAATCGCGCCGGCGTTCGTCACGGCTGCCGAAGCGATCCGCACGTTCTGGGCCGACGACGCCCTCGAGCGCTCGACCCTCGCGAAGGGTGCGCGCATCGAGAGCCGCTTCAATGCGCTGGCGGCCGCCCACCCGAACGCCGAGCTCGTCGCCAAGGGCCGCGGCCTCGCCCGCGGTCTGCAGTTCGCCGACGGCGAGACCGCGGGTCGCGTCACGGCCGGATGCTTCGAGCGCGGCCTGCTCGTCGAGACGTCCGGTCCCGACGACGAGGTCCTGAAGCTGCTGCCGGCGCTCACGATCACGAACGACGAGCTCGATCGCGGGCTCGACATCATCGCCGACGCCACCTCCGCCGCGCTCGCGGCCTGAACGAAGGAGACCGCATGCTCGTACGCACCCTCGACGAGATCGAAGGAACCGACGCCGACATCCAGAGCGAGAACTGGCGCAGCAAGCGCATCATCCTCGCCAAGGAGGGTGTCGGATTCTCCGTGCACGAGACGACGCTCTACGCCGGTACTGAGAGCTTCTTCTGGTACGCCAATCACATCGAGGCGGTGTTCATCACGTCCGGCGAGGGCGAGATCGAAGACATGGCCACCGGTGAGGTGCACCAGCTGAAGCCCGGGTCGCTGTACCTGCTGAACAACCACGACAAGCACAAGGTGCGCCCGCGCACCGAGATCAAGTGCGTGTGCGTCTTCAACCCGCCCGTCACCGGGCGCGAGGTGCATGACGAGAACGGGGTCTACCCGCTCGTCACCGAGGCCTGACGCCCGAACCGACACGCGCCGATGGGCTCCCCAGCGGGAGCTCATCGGCGCGTTCGCGTCAGCGGGTGATGCCCAGCTGGCGCAGGTAGACTCCCCCTGAACGCTTCGTGCGTTCGTCGTCGCGGCTCGCTCGAGCATTCTGCTCGCGCCGCTCCCGTGGCGAATCGGATTCGGCATCCGCCGCGTTCGCCTCACCCCTCACCGAGAGATATCTCTATGTCCTCTGCCCTCGTGCAGGAAAAGTCCTTCGCCGACCTCGGCGTTCCCTCGAACCTCGTCGACGCGCTCATCGCCGTCGACCGGCCGACCCCCTTCCCCATTCAGACGGCGACCCTGCCGTCGACGCTCGCCGGCTGCGACGTGCTCGGCCGCGGCAAGACCGGATCCGGCAAGACGCTCGCGTTCGCGATTCCGCTCGTGGCGCGCCTGACCGGCGTCCCCCGCACGCCCGGCCGCCCGACGGGCCTCGTGCTCGCGCCGACCCGTGAGCTCGCAACGCAGATCGCGAAGGTCATCACAGCGCTCGCGAAGACGGCCCGGCTCAACGTGGCGACCGTCTTCGGCGGCGTCTCGCAGCGTCCGCAGGAGCAGGCGTTCCGCGCGGGCGTCGACATCGTCGTCGCCTGCCCGGGCCGCCTCGAAGACCTCATCAACCAGAAGATCGTCTCGCTGCAGAACGTGCAGATCACGGTGCTCGACGAGGCCGACCACATGGCCGACCTCGGCTTCCTGCCCGGCGTGACCCGCCTGCTGTCGCAGACGCGGGCCGACGGCCAGCGCATGCTGTTCTCGGCGACTCTGGACAACGGCGTCGACAAGATCGCCAAGCGCTTCCTCTCGAATCCGGTCGAGCACTCGGTCGACTCGGCCGAGTCGCCCGTGGCCGACATGACGCACCACGTGTTCGAGGCGGTCGATGCCGATGACAAGAAGGACCTCCTGCGCATGCTCGCGTCGGGGAACTCCAAGCGGATCCTGTTCTCGCGCACGAAGCACCAGGCCAAGCGGCTCGCGAAGCAGCTCACGGCGTGGGGCATCCCCGCCGTCGACCTGCAGGGCAACCTCTCGCAGAACGCGCGCGACCGCAACCTCGCCGCGCTGTCGGACGGCAGTGTGAAGGTGCTCGTCGCCACGGACGTCGCCGCGCGCGGCGTGCACGTCGACGGCATCGACCTCGTGGTCCACATGGACCCGCCCGCCGATCACAAGGCCTACCTGCACCGCTCGGGCCGCACCGCCCGCGCCGGCGCATCCGGCGATGTCGTGACCGTGATGACGCCCGACCAGCGCAGCGAGGTCGGCCAGCTGCTGCGCCGCGCCGGCATCAAGGTGCAGCCGCAGCGCGTGACGGCGACGAGCCCCGCCGTCGTCGACCTCGTGGGCGAGCTCGCCGAGCCGGTCGCGCCCCGCCCGGGCGGCCCCGGATCGGGCAACGCCGCGGCCGAGGGATCCACCGGCGGCGGCACGTCGCAGGGCGCGAACGCGCGTCGCAAGCGCGCTGCGCGTGCCGGCGGCGGCCAGGGCGGACAGTCTTCCCGCGGCGGACGCGGATCCGGTTCGCGCGGACAGGGCGGCCGGGGCGCGTCCCAGGGTGCCGGCGGCGGACAGCGCCGCGGCGGACGCGGTGGCCAGCGCCAGGGTTCTGCCCGCTGATCACAGCTCAACGAAACGGCGGGGGCCCGGTCATCAGACCGGAGATCG
>DXAM01000082.1 GCA_019117025.1 Candidatus Microbacterium stercoravium
GTGCTCACGGGCGGTGAGACGTTCGACCTCGGCGCGGGCCGCGTCATCGAGGTGCTCGCCGCTCCGGGGCATTCGCCGGGTCACCTCGCCCTGTGGGACGCGACGAACGATGCGCTCGCGATCTCCGACGCGGTGCTCGGCGAGACCGTGCCGACCGCGCAGGGCGATCCCGCCTTTCCTCCGACCTACCGCGACACGATCGCGTACGTCGACACGATCGCCCGTCTGCGCGCATTCGGCGCATCGCTGCTGCTGACCGCGCACTATCCGGTCTACGAGGGCGACGAGGCCACCGGATTCTTCGATGCGTCCACCGCATACACCGACCGGATCGACCGCGCGATCGAACGGCATCTCACCGCCGAGATGACATCGCTCGAGCTGATCCGCGCCGCGGCCGCCGACCTCGGCCCCTGGCCGGCCGCTGCGGCCGAGTACCTGATCTTTCCGATGACCGGAAACCTCGAGCGCCTCGCGAGATCGGGGCGCATCGTCGAGGGCTTCCGAGACGGCATCCGCACGTGGAAGTGGGCCTCATGAGCGAGAGCAGGGTGCGCCTCGGCGCCATCGGTGCGGGGTGGTGGGCGACGAGCAATCACTTCCCGCTGATGAAGGACCATCCGGACGTCGACCTGGTCGGCGTCTGCGGCATCGGCGACGACCTCGACAGGGTCCGCGAGAAGTTCGGGTTCGAATTCGCGACCGAAGACGCCGACGAGCTCCTCGATGCCGACATCGATGCCGTCATCATCGCGACGCCGCACGACCTGCACCACGATCTCGCGTCGCGCGCGCTGGAACGGGGCCTGCACGTCCTGTGCGAGAAGCCGATGACGCTGAACGCGGGCGATGCATGGGACCTCGCACGGCGCGCAGAAGAGGCCGGCACCGTGTTCCTCGTGCCGTATGGGTGGAACTACAAGCCCTTCACGATCGAGGCCAAGCGCATCCTCGACTCCGGAGCGATCGGCGACATCCAGTTCGTCTCGTGCAACATGGCCTCGCCGACCCGCGGCCTGTTCGGCAGCGACCCGAGCTACATGCTCGAGCTCTGGAACTCCGAGACCGCGCCGAACCCGACGACGTGGTCGAGCCCCGAGCACGGCGGTGGCTACGCGCACGGTCAGGTGACGCATTCGTCGGCGCTGCTGTTCTGGCTGACGGGACTGCGCGCATCCTCGGTCGCCGGTCGTGTGTCGACGGCCGGCGCGCCCGTCGACCTGTTCGACGCGGGCGTCGTGCACTTCGAGGGCGGCGCCCTCGGATCCGTCTCCGGTGCCGCGACCCTCGCTGACGGAGCTCGCTACCAGATCGATATCCGCCTCTTCGGTACGGAGGGCACCCTCATGATCGATGTCGAGAGGGAGCGCGTGAGTCTGAACCGATACGACGGCACGCGCGAGGAGATCGAGATCCCGCCGGGCGAGGGCGACTACGAATGCCTCATTCCGCCCGTGAGGTTCATCGACCTCATCACGGGGCGCGCGACCGACAACAACTCCGACGTCACCGTCGCGGCGCGCTCCGTCGAACTGATCGATGCGCTGCTCCGCTCATCCGCGGCCGGCGGCGCGGAAACCACCGTCTGACAGAAAAGGCACGTGAACATGACTGATTCCCGCACCCGCGGCGTCCTCGAGGGATACCGCGTCATCGACTGCTCGATCGCCATGGCCGGACCCTTCGCCGCCCAGCGGCTCGGCGACCTCGGCGCAGACGTTGTGAAGGTCGAGCCGACCGCGGGAGAATGGCAGCGGTTCGCCGCCGCGGGAGGCGCGAAGGGCAACGAGATCAACGTGTCGTTCCTCGCGCTCAACCGCAACAAGCGGTCGCTGGCCGTCGATCTCAAGAGCGAAGACGGCAAGAACGTCGTGCGTGAGCTCATCGCCGGCGCCGACGTCTTCCTGCAGAACTACCGCCCGGGCGTCGCCGCACGCCTCGGTCTCGATTACGAGACCCTGCGACAGATCAACCCGTCGCTGGTGTACGTGTCGATCTCGGGATACGGCGAAGACGGCCCGTACCGCGACCGTCCGGGGCAGGACATGCTGCTGCAGGCGATGACGGGATCCATGCTCTCGGGCGGCCGCGACGGCGAGCCGCCGCGCGCGGCGGGGCTCTTCCTCGCCGACGCGGTCACGGCGTCGACGGCGTTCGAGGGCGTGCTCGCCGCGCTGCTGCACCGCGAGCGCACGGGGGAGGGCCAGCTCGTGACCGTCAACATGCTCGACGCCCTCACGACCCTGCAGATGCAGGAGCTGAGCGTCTACACGGTCGGCGGCGTGCCGCAGAAGCGCGGATCCGAGCCCAACGCGCACGTGTACATCCGCGCGCCCTACGGCGTCTTCGCGACGAGCGACGGCTTCCTGGCGCTCGCTTTCGCCGACCTCGAGACGCTTGGCCGCGTCTTCGACGAGCCCGAGCTGCTCGGTCTCGACCCCGAAGAGCACGGCTGGACGCATCGAGACGAGCTGTTCGCGCTGGTGTCGACCCATCTCGCCACGGGCACGACGCAGCACTGGCTCGACACGCTGCTGCCCGAGGGCGTGTGGGTCGGCCCGGTGTACGGCTATGACGAGCTCGTCGACGACCCGCAGATCGCGCACAACGGCACCTTCGTCGAGTACGACCACCCGACGGAAGGGAAGGTGAAGACGCCCGGCTTCCCCTACCGCTTCGGCAGGACGCCTGCGCGCATCGACCGGGGCGCACCGCTCGTCGGGCAGCACACCAGCGAGATCCTCGCCGAGCTCGGCGTCGATCGGGACCGCGTGCAGTCGTTGCTCTCGTCGGGCGCCGTCGCCGAGACGCGCATATGACCGACTTCGTCGGCCTCACGTGGGATCACCCGCGGGGCCGGGTCGCGCTCGAAACCGCTGCGGGCGACATCGGCGGGGGAGACACGATCCGGTGGGAGGCGCAGCCGCTCGAGGGGTTCGAATCCGCGCCGATCGACGAGCTCGCCGCCCGCTACGACCTGATCGTGCTCGACCACCCGCACCTGGGCGACGCGATCTCCTCGTCGAGCCTGCACCCGCTCGACGAGCTCTTCTCCGCAGAACAGGTCGCCGCGTGGCGCGACGCCGCGGTCGGGCCGTCGATCGCGTCCTATACGATCGACGATCGGCTGTGGGCGCTTCCGCTGGACGCCGCGACGCAGGTGTCCGCGCGCCGCGTCGCGGCGCTGCCGCAGGCCCCGGCCACCTGGCCGGAGCTCGTCGAAGCGTCGACGCAGCACGCGGTCGCGCTGAGCCTCGCCGGCCCGCACGCGTTCCTCACGCTGTGCTCGGTCGCCGTCTCGCTCGGCGACGATCCCGCGTCAGGAGACCGGTGCTTCGCCCGTGGCACGGCGCTGGGCGCGCTCGAGATCATGGCGGAGATCGTCTCGCGCGCGCCGGCCGGCTCCGGCGCACTCAATCCGATCGGCCTGCTCGACCGCATGCACGACGAGCGCGACATCGACCTCGTCCCCCTCATCTACGGGTACGTCAACTACAGCTCGGACGAGATCCGCTTCTCGGCCCCGCCCGGGCGCGGGCGGATCGGATCCACGATCGGCGGAACGGGCATCGCCCTGTCGCGGCGCGCCCATCCGAGCCCCGCACTCCTCGCGCACCTCGCGTGGCTGATGGGCGAGGAGGCGCAGCGCGGATTCATCCCCCGCCATCAGGGGCAGCCCGCACGGCGGTCGGCCTGGCGCGATCCCGGCGTCGACGCAGCCGCGCACGGCTTCTATTCGGCCACCCTCGACACCATCGAGCACGCGTGGGTGCGCCCCCGCTTTCCCGGCTACATTCCGTTCCAGTCCGCGGCCTCCGCGCTCGTGCGCGCCGCTGTGGGCGGGGAACTCGCCGCCTCCCGCGCACTCGATCAGATCGACAGTGCATTCGCCACCGCCCTGAAGGAGCAGTCATGACCACCGATCTCGTTCTCGTCGAGCGGTCCGGCCCCGTCGCCACCGTACGGCTCAACCGTCCGCAGAAGCTCAACGCCGTGACACAGCAGATGAGCGACGAGCTCGTGCGCATCGTGCGCGACCTCAACGACGACCCCGAGATCCGGGCGGTCGTCTACACGGGCACGGGCCGCGCGTTCAGCGCGGGCAGCGACATCTCGACGCTCGACCTGTACCCGACGCCCTGGAGCTTCCGCAATCGTCGGGACTACTGCGACGCGCTGCGCGAGCTGCGCAAACCCGTCGTGGCGGCTGTCAACGGGTTCGCCTTCGGCGGCGGCCTCGAAGCCTCGCTCACCTGTGACATCCGCGTCGCGGCGGACACCGCGACGTTCGCCGCGCCCGAGGTCAGACTGGGCTGGGTCGGCGGCGGGGGCATGTCTGCGCTGCTGGCGAACTCGATCGGCGCGTCGAACGCCGCCCTGATGCTGATGACGGGAGATCCGATCGATGCCCAGCGCGCGCTGGCGTGGGGCCTCGTCAGCGAGGTCGTGCCCGCAGACGAGGTCGTCGCCCGTGCCCAGGCCATCGCCGAGGCGATCGCTCAGCGCCCGCCGATCGCTGCCGAATCGGCGAAGGCGAATCTGCGCGCGGCGTGGAACCTGCCGCAGGACCAGGCGATGGCGTACGAGCGCGAGATGCAGTCGATCGCCTTCGCCACGGACGATGCGGCGGAGGGCCGCGCCGCATTCGCCGAGAAGCGCGACGGCGTCTTCCTCGGCCGCTGACGGTGAACAACGACACGGAGGAGCACCCATGACGACCTGGATTCCCGACGCCGCGAGCGTCCTGCCCGATGATGCCGATCGCGCGATGCTGGTGGGACGCGCGCAGACCCCCGACGGACCGAGCGTCGTCGTGCTGCGCGGCGGCGAACTCGTCGACATCTCGCGCACGTTCCCGACGATGCGCGATCTCACCGAGCGCGCGGATCCGGCCGTCGCCGCGGCATCCGCAGGGGGCATCGCGATCGGTTCCTTCGCCGACGTCTGGGCGAACACGGATCCCGATGCGCGCGACGCGTCTCGGCCGTACCTGCTCTCGCCGATCGACCTGCAGGTCGTGAAGGCATCGGGCGTGACGTTCCCCGTGTCGATGCTGGAGCGCATGATCGAGGAGCGAGCGCGCGGCGAGGCGGCGTCGGCCGAGGGGATCCGCGATACCGTGCTCGGCGCGATCGGCGGGGACCTCGCCGATCTCGTTCCCGGTTCCCCCGAGGCGATGCGCCTCAAGCAGGTGCTGGTCGAACAGGGCATGTGGAGCCAGTACCTCGAGGTCGGCATCGGA
This sequence comes from Candidatus Microbacterium stercoravium, assembly GCA_019117025.1. Classification (GTDB taxonomy): domain Bacteria; phylum Actinomycetota; class Actinomycetes; order Actinomycetales; family Microbacteriaceae; genus Microbacterium; species Microbacterium stercoravium. The sequence continues at coordinate 5,243 of DXAM01000082.1, forward strand.
CCCGACGCCGAGATCTTCTCGAAGGCGCCGGTGCTCGCGAGCGTCGGATCGGGCGTCGACGTCGGCGTCCTCGCCGAGTCCGAGTGGAACAACCCCGAGCCCGAGGTCGTGATCGTCGTCGCCAGCGATGGCCGCATCGTCGGCGCGACGCTCGGCAACGACGTCAACCTGCGCGACATCGAGGGGCGCAGCGCCCTGCTCCTCGGGCGCGCGAAGGACAACAACGCCTCGGCATCGGTCGGCCCGCTCATCCGTCTGTTCGACGAGGGCTTCTCGCTCGACGACGTGCGCCGCGAGACGGTGGCGCTGTCGGTGTCGGGCGACGACGGATTCCGCATGTCGGCTGAATCGCACATGGAGCAGATCAGCCGCGACCCAGCCGATCTCGCGGCGCAGGCGTCGGGGGCGCACCACCAGTATCCCGACGGCTTCGTGCTCTATCTCGGCACCATGTTCGCGCCGACCGACGACCGCGGAGAAGCGGGCCGCGGGTTCACCCACCAGGTGGGCGACGTGGTGACGATCGCCTCGCCGCGGCTCGGCGCGCTCGTGAACCGCGTGCAGCACGCGGAGTCCCTCGCCCCGTGGTCCTTCGGCATCGCCGATCTGATGACGAACCTCGCCCGCCGCGGGCTGCTCGCGTGAGTCAGCGGCCGACGAGCCCCGATTCGTAGGCGAGGATCACGAGCTGCACGCGGTCGCGCGCGCCGAGCTTCTGCAGCAGGCGCGAGATGTGGGTCTTGACCGTCGAGATCGACAGGAAGAAGTGCACCGCGAGCTCGTCGTTGGTCATGCCCTCGCCGATCGCGACGAGGATCTCGCGCTCGCGCGGCGTGAGCACCTTGAGCCTCGTCTCGTCGGCCGGGGCGGGCGCCTCGACGAACTGCTCGATCATGCGGGCCGTCACGCGCGGGGCGAGCGCGGCGTCGCCGGAATGCACCGCGCGGATCGCGCCGAGCAGCTCCGGCGGCCGGGCGTCCTTCAGCAGGAACCCGCTCGCGCCCGCGCGAAGAGCGGCGAACGCATACTCGTCGAGGTCGAAGGTCGTGAGCACGAGGATCCGAGGGGCGTCGTCGTGCGCCGCGATCTGCTCGGTCGCGGCGATGCCGTCGAGCCCGGGCATCCGCACGTCCATGAGGATGACGTCGATGTCGCCCGCAGCGGCGATCCGGAGGGCCTCGTGCCCGTCGGAGGCCTCGGCCACGACCTCGATGTCGGGCTGTGCATCGAGCATCATGCGCAGCCCCATGCGCACGAGCTCCTGATCGTCGACGATCGCGACGCGGATGTCGGTCATGATTCTCCTACAATGTCGAGGACGGCTGTGACGCGCCAGCGTCCGTCCGGACGCGGGCCCGCGTCGAGGCTCCCGCCGGTGAGGGCCGCACGTTCGCGCATGCCGACGAGCCCGCGGCCCGAGCCGTCCGAGGGCGCGGGGTCGTGCGTGGTGTCGTTGTCGATCGTGAGGGTGATGACGCCATCGGCGTTGCGGCTGACGACATCGACGCGGCGCGTGCCCGGCGCGTGCCGCAGCACGTTGGTCAGCGACTCCTGCACGATGCGGTACGCGGCGAGCGAGACGCTGCCGGGCGGGATGGGCTCGCCCTCGCCGCGCCACGTGACCGGCATGCCCGCGTCACGGAACTGCGCGATCAGGGATCCGATGCCGTCGGCACCCGGTTGCGGGGCGAGCTCCGCGGCGGATCCGGGCGTGCGCAGCACCCCGAGCAGACGCCGCATCTCGGCGAGCGATTCGCGCCCCGTCTCCGCGACGCGGCGCATGGCGTCGGGCGCCAGGTCGGATCCCGTCTCCGCCTGGGCCGCCGCGCCCTCCGAGAGGGTGATCATGACGGTCAGGCTGTGCGAGACGATGTCGTGCATCTCCCGCGCAATGCGGGTGCGCTCCTCGCCGACCGCCAACCGCGCGCGCTGATCTCGTTCGCGGGCGAGGTCCTCCGCACGGGCGATGAGCGCGCGCTCGTAACGGCGGCGTCCGCCGACCCACAGGCCGATGAGCGTCGGCACGAGCATGACGATCGACGCCTGCACCAGATATCCGAGCAGCTGCAGCCAGCCGATGCCCGTGAGCACGGCGTCGCTCGTCATGAGCGCGACGCGGCCGTCGAGGGTGAAGATGCCGAACCAGAGCACGGTCGCAATGCCGAAGCCGATCCACGCCTGCCGCGCCGAGCGGAACACGGCGATCGAATACAGCGCGACCCAGGTCGAGATCATGCCGAGGCCCATGCCGCTCGTGGGGAGGTAGGCGATCAGACCGGCGGCGGCGAGCAGCAGAAAGGGAACGCGGCGGCGGAACAGGGTTCCGACGAACAGGGCGGCCGATCCGACCCCGACGACGATCGCGGCCAGCGTCTCGCCCGTGACGAGGAGCACAGGGGAGAGCAGCGCCGGAACGCCGGCCGTGAACACCGCGATGAGCGTGTCGACCGTGCGCGGGTGGCGGTCGATCCAGCGCCGGAACAGACCGGGTGGGCGCGGCAGCTCGAGCGCCGCCGAGCCCGGACCCTCGGGGGATCCGGGCTCAGCGGCGTCTGTCGTGGTCATCGCCACTGAATCTACGCGTCGCGCCGCTTCATCACAGCCGCACCGCCGAAGAAGGCCACGGCGCCCCACGCGATCGTCAGCACGAGGTCGACGACCAGTTCGCCGGTGATGGCGGGGTGCGCGACGACGAGGTTCTGGCCCGTCGTGCCGAGCAGCACGTCGGAGACCTCTGCGCCCCACGTCCAGGGCAGGGTCGCGAGGATCATCGGGAGGATGAACACGAAGACCAGCGCCGAGGTGACGGCCCACGTCTCCGAGCGCAGCATCGCTGCGACGCCGAGCGTGAACACGGCGGTCGCCGCCGCGAAGATGCCTGCGCCGACGATCGGCATGATCGCGCCGAGCACCGCGTCGTCGATGCCGGTGGGCAGTCCGAACGCCCCACCCACGAACCACGCCGCGGCGAACGCGAGTGCGAAGGCGACCAGCGTCGCGACGAATGTCGCGGTCGCGACGACGAGCGCCTTGGCCGAGATCACCCCGAAGCGCTTCGGGGCGGCGCTGAGAACGGTGCGGAGGGAGCCCGTCGTGTGCTCCTTCGCGAAGGCAGCGGATCCGATCACGACGGCCATCGCGATCGCGAAGAAGAAGCCGTTCATCGAGATGTCGCCGACGCTCGGCAGCCACTCGAGCATCGCGGGGTCCTGGCCCGAGTCGGTGTACTGCGCGCCGTAGACAGCGGCGAACGCGCCCGCGGGGAGGATCACGAGCACGGTGCCGATGATCCAGGAGAAGAGGGTGCTGCGCAGGCTCGTCAGCGAGATCCACTCGGCCCGCACGAGCGAGCCGAACGTGACGCGGCCGGGCGCCGTGCGCCGGGCGGCAGCGGTGGGCACGGGGGTTGCGGTTGCAGAAGTCATGGTCGTTGTCCTCACGTGAGCAGGCGGATCAGGCGGCGACGGCCGCGGCGTCACTGCGGTACTCGGTGGCGTCGTCGGTCAGGGCGAGGTAGGCGTCCTCGAGCGAGGCGTTCACGGGGGTCAGCTCGTGCAGCTCGAGACCCTCGAGAGCGGCGGCGCGCGCGACGAGGTGCGCGGGCAGCCCCGTCACCTCGAGCGCATCGGATCCGGTCTGGGTGACCGTGACGCCGTCGGCGGCGATCAGGGAGCCGAGCACGGTCGCGTCGGAGACGCGCACCCGCGTGGTGGGCTGCTCCGCACTGCGCAGGAACTCCCGCAGCGGGGCGTCGGCCAGCACTCGTCCCTTGCCGAGCACGATGATGTGGTCGGCGGTCTGCGCCATCTCGCTCATCAGGTGCGATGAGATGAACACCGTGCGGCCCTCCGCCGCCCGGGCCTTCGCGAACCCGCGCACCCAGTGCACGCCCTCGGGGTCGAGTCCGTTGACGGGCTCGTCGAAGATGAGCACCTGCGGGTCTCCGAGCATCGTCGCGGCGATGCCGAGACGCTGGTGCATGCCGAGCGAGAATCCGCCGATGCGGCGTCCGGCGACCGACGAGATGCCGGTGAGGTCCATGACCTCATCGACGCGCCGCGCGCCGATCCCGTTCGTCGCGGCGAGCATGCGCAGATGGTCCACCGCGCGCCGGCCCGGGTGCGCGGCCTTCGCATCGAGCAGCGCGCCCGCCTGGCTCATCGGGTCGATGTGCTCGGCGAAGGGGCGTCCGTTGACGGTGGCGGATCCCGCGCTGGGGCGGTCGAGCCCCATGATCATGCGCATCGTGGTCGATTTTCCTGCGCCGTTCGGGCCGAGGAACCCGGTCACCTGACCGGGCTTGACGACGAACGAGACGTCGTCGACCGCGGTGTGTGCCCCGAAGCGCTTGGTGAGGTTCTCTGTGGTGATCATGCTTCCATCCTTCAGCGGCGGTGCTCTCTGCACATCGGAGACCGGGCGGATCCTTTCCCGTGCGGTGTCATACCAGGGGATGACGCTCTCGTAGACTCGAGGCATGCCCGAGATCCCCTTCACAAAAGGCCATGGCACCGGCAATGACTTCGTGATCGTGCCCGACCCCGACGGCGCGCTCGATCTGTCCGCCGCGCAGGTCGCCGCGCTGTGCGATCGGCACTTCGGCATCGGCGCCGACGGACTCCTGCGCGTGGTGCGATCGGCGGCGGGCGGTTTCGCATCCGACGCCGAGTGGTTCATGGACTACCGCAACGCCGACGGATCGGTCGCCGAGATGTGCGGCAATGGCGTACGGGTGTTCGCGCGATACCTCGCAGACACCGGTCTCGCCTCGCTCGACGCGCCGCTCCCGATCGGCACGCGTGCGGGCACGAAGATCGTCACGCGCAGCGACGACGGATTCTGCGTGGACCTCGGCGGCTGGCGCACCGATGGCGTCGATCCGCTGGTGCGGGCGAAGGGGCTCGATGTCGCGCGCCCCGGAATGAACGTCGACCTGGGCAACCCGCATATCGTGGTGGCGCTCGCGAGCGACGCCGAGCTCGACGGCCTCGATCTCTCCGTGATCCCCCACATCGATCCGGTTCCCGAGCACGGCGCGAACGTCGAGTTCGTGGTGCCCGAGGATCCCCTGGTGGCGGGCGGCGTGGGGCGCATCCGCATGCGGGTGTTCGAACGCGGCGTGGGGGAGACGCTCTCCTGCGGCACCGGCACGGTCGCCGCCGCGCTCGCGGTGCGCAGCTGGGCCGGCGGCGCGCCGAACGCCTGGCGCGTCGAGGTCGCCGGCGGAGTGCTCGGCGTGACCATGTCCGACGCTGATGCGGACGGCGAGCACGTCGCCCTCTCGGGCCCGGCGACGCTCGTCTACTCGGGAACCGTCACGCTGGCGTAGGCACGGCCGGTTCCGCCGACCAGCGGATTCCTCGAGACCTCACGCACCGAGATCCGCCCGCGCGTGCGCGACGACCGATGCCCGGATCGCGTTCAGCGCCGCGGAGTCGATGCTCCACTGCTGCCAGTACAGCGGCTCGGCGAGATCGGGGCCGCCGATGCGCGTGAGCGTGCCGATCTCGAGAGAGGGCTGGGCCTGCGCGGGCGGCAGCATGCCCCATCCCATGCTGAGGCGCACCGCAGAGGCGTAGTCCTCGGACGCCGGCACATAGTGGCGCGGCGGCGCCTCGGGATCCACACCGAGCGCGCGCAGCCAATCGGACTGCACGTCATCGGAGCGGTCGAACTCGATCGTCGGGGCACCCGCGAGAGCATCCGGGGTGGTGCCGTGCGGAAACCAGCGCGCGACGAACGCGGGCGTCGCGACGGCGACGTACTCGGTGGATCCGAGGCTCGTGACGGTGCAGCCGGCGATCGGCCGACGCTGCGAGGTGATCGCCGCGAGAGCCGATCCGGTCTCGAGCAGCTTCGCCGTGCGGTCCTCGTCTTCGCGCAGCAGCTCGAACGTGACGTCGTGGGCATCGGTCACGGCCGCGAGGGCGGGGAGCAGCCACGTGGCAAGAGAATCGGCGTTGACGGCGATCGGCACGTGCATGCGCTCCTGCCGTTCGAGCCCGAGCGACACGGATGCCTCGTGCTCGATCGCCGCGTACTGCCGGGCCAGGCGCACCACGGTCGCACCGTCGTCCGTGGTGCGGATCGGCCGAGAACGGATGATCAGCACGCGCCCGAGCTGCGACTCGAGGGTGCGCAGCCGCTGGCTCACCGCCGAGGGCGAGATCCGCAGGATCCGCGCCGCTTGTTCGAACGACCCCTCATCGACGATCGCCGCTACCGTCTCGGCGAGCTCCGGAGAAATCCACATAAGCGCTGCTTCACCATCTTTCGTTCGTCCTCATCTGCTTTTGATTCTTGCACGGGCGCGCACACCATGGGGAGCGTGCTCATCGCGTTCTTCGCCGGCCTCGGGCTGTGCCTGTCGATCATCGCCGCGCCCGGCGCGCAGAACGTCTTTCTGCTGCGCGAAGGGATCCGCCGCGCCGGCTCCCACCGCCGTCACGCGATCGCGCTCGCCGCCGTGTGCCTCGCGAGCGACGTAGTGCTCATCGCGGTCGGCGTCGCCGGCTTCGGCATCGTCGTCGAACAGGTGCCGTGGCTGTTCGACGCCGCACGATGGGCGGGCGTGGTGTTCCTCGGCGGGTATGGGCTGCTCGCCGCCCTGCGCGCGTACCGCGGCGGGGCGACGATCGACGCCGCGGCGCCGGCGTCAGCCGAGCCCGTCCCCGTTCCCTCGGGCTCCGCCGGCGCGGGCACGGCGACGATCACGGCCGCGCCCGAGCGGATCCGCACGCGCGCGGCCATGCTGCCGGCGATCCTCACCTGCCTCGCGATCACGTGGCTGAACCCGCACACCTATCTCGACACCGTGATGCTGCTCGGGTCGATCTCGACGACCTACGGCGAAGCCCGATGGGTGTTCGCGGCCGGAGCGATCGCGGGAAGCGCCGTCTGGTTCGCCCTGCTCACGTTCGCCGCGCGGTTCGCGGCGCGCTGGCTGCGCTCACCGCGCTCGTGGCGCGTGCTCGACATCGGCGTCGCGGTCATGATGCTCGGCCTCGCGACCGCGCTCGCGCTCGCCTGACGCGTCGTCGGCGTCACTGCGTCGCGATCGGCCCCGTCGTCGTCGACCGGTGGCGCACCTTCAGAACGCGGAAGCCCTTGGCCATCGCATGGCGGTGCACCGCGAAGTCGTCGGGAAGCGTCTGCTCCATCCACCGCTGCAGCGAATCGCTGCCGAGGTTCTTCTGCACGACGAGGAACGCGTCGCTCGCGGTATCGAGCCGGGGGAGCCAGGTCTCGAGCAGTTCGTGCAGTGCGGGCTTGCCGATGCGGATCGGCGGATTCGAGCGGATCGTGCGGAATCGCACGTCGGGCGGGATCTCGTCGGCCGTCACGGCCCGGATATTGTCGAGCCCGAGCGACGCGGCGGTGCGGCGCACGAGGTCGAGCGCGCGCTCGTTGACGTCGAGCGCCCAGACGCGCGCGTGCGGCGATTGCAGGGCGAGGGAGAGCGAGATCGCCCCCCAGCCGCAGCCGATGTCGAGGAAGTCCCCGCCCGGCGGAGCATCGGGAGAGTTCGCCAGAAGAACCTCGGTGCCCTTGTCGAGCCGATCGGGACTGAACACGCCGCTCGCCGTCGTGGCGGTGATCTCACGGCCAGCGAGGGTCACGCGGAGCGAGCGGAGTTCCTCCGGGCTCGAGGGCTGCGCACTGAAATAGTGATCCCCCATGGACATCGACACTACCGGAGGCCCGCGGAGCGTGAGAAGCGGATAAAATTGAGAACGACTACCACGAAAGGCATCACTTGGCCGAAACGACAGGCACCGACGACGTCGTCGACCGCATCCTCGCTCGCGACGAGTCGCGCAGCACGTCCCGCATCTTCGGCGCTGCGCAGGCGCTGCAGCCCGAGGCCGCATCGCACCATTCAGACGACGGGCACCAGTGGGATCTCGAAGACCGCCACGCGCTGCGCCGGGTCTCCGGTCTGTCGACCGAGCTCGATGACGTCAGCGAGGTCGAGTACCGCCAGGTGCGCATGGAGAACGTCGTGCTCATCGGCGTCTACCCGTCCGGCGCGCAGGCCGACGCCGAGAACTCCCTGCAGGAGCTCGCGGCGCTCGCCGAGACGGCAGGATCCGTCGTCCTCGACGGCGTGCTCCAGCGCCGGCCCTACCCCGACGCGGCGACCTACGTCGGCCGCGGCAAGGCCGAGGAGCTGCGCGACCTCGTGGCTTCGGTCGGCGCCGATACGGTCATCGCCGATGCCGAGCTCGCGCCCAGCCAGCGCCGCGCGCTGGAAGACGTGATCAAGGTCAAGGTCATCGACCGCACGGCCGTGATCCTCGACATCTTCGCTCAGCACGCCAAGACGCGCGAGGGCAAGGCGCAGGTCGAGCTCGCGCAGCTCGAGTACCTGCTCCCGCGCCTGCGCGGTTGGGGCGAGTCGATGAGCCGGCAGGCCGGCGGCCAGGTGGGCGCGGCCGGAGCGGGAATGGGATCCCGCGGCCCCGGTGAGACGAAGATCGAGCTGGATCGCCGCCGCATACGCACGCGCATGGCGATCCTGCGCAAGCAGATCCGCGGGTTCGAGCCGGCGCGTGAGGCCAAGCGCGCCGAGCGGGGGCGCCATGCGGTGCCCTCGGTCGCGATCGCGGGGTACACGAACGCGGGCAAGTCGAGCCTGCTCAACCGCCTGACGCAGGCGGGCGTGCTCGTCGAGAACGCCCTGTTCGCCACCCTCGACGCGACGGTCCGCCGCACCGAGACAGCTGACGGGCGGGTGTTCACGCTCGCCGACACCGTCGGATTCGTGCGCAACCTGCCGCACCAGCTCGTGGAGGCGTTCCGCTCGACGCTCGAAGAGGTCGCCCAGGCCGACGTCATCGTGCACGTGGTCGACGGCAGTCACCCCGATCCCGCGGGGCAGCTGCAGACCGTGCGCGACGTGCTCGGCGAGGTCGGCGCGCGCGACCTGCCGGAAGTCGTCGTCTTCAACAAGATGGATCTCGTGGGGGAGTCCGAGCGGCTCGTGCTGGCGGGGCTCGCGCGCGATGCAGTGTTCGTCTCGTCCCGCACGGGCGAGGGCATCGATGAGCTGCGCCGCGTCGTGGAGGAGGCCCTCCCGGTGCCCGCGGTCGAGATCCGCGCGCTGGTGCCGTACGACCGCGGCGATCTGCTCTCGCAGATCCACGAGACCGGACAGTTCCTCGCGCAGACGCACGAGGAGACGGGCACCCTGATCCACGCCCGAGTCGCGCCGCGCCTCGCCGCCGATCTGGGGCCGTTCCTCGCCGCTTAGCTGAGTGCGACGGGTTCGACGCCGGGGGTGTCGAACCCGAGCACCTGTCCGAGGAAGGCGAGCTCGTTCGAGAAGCACGCGATGATCGTCTCCGCGCGCCGGAAGCCGTGGCTCTCGCCGTCGAACGTGAGGTATGCGTGCGGCACCGCGTTGGCCGCGAGCGCATCGCGCAGAGCCTCTGACTGCGACGGCGGCACCACGGGATCCTCGGTGCCCTGCAGGATGAGCAGGGGGGTGCGCAGCTTCTCGGGGTGGGTGAGCGGCGACCGCTCGATGTAGTCGGCCTCCGCCTCGGGCATCGGCCCGACGAGGCCGTCGAGGTATCGCGCCTCGAAGTCGTGCGTCTCCGCGAGCAGCATGCGCAGGTCGGCGACGCCGTAGCGGCTGATTCCCGCCGAGAACACGTCTGTGTCGGCGAGCGCGCAGAGCACGGTCCAGCCGCCGGCGGATCCGCCCTTGATCGCGAGCCGCTCCGGGTCGGCGAGGCCCTTCGCGACGAGGCCCTGCGCAGCCGCGGCGACGTCCTGCACGTCGACGAGCCCCCATGCGCCGTTCAGCCGCTCGCGGTAAGCGCGACCGTACCCGGATGATCCGCCGTAGTTGACGTCGAGCACGCCGATGCCGCGGCTGGTGAAGAACGACGAGGCCTGCGACAGGTCACCCGTGACGTGTCCCGTCGGACCGCCGTGCACGAGCACGAGCACGGGCGGAAGTTCGCCCTCCAGCCCCCGGAGATCCCCGTTCGTCGGCGCGTAGTAGAAGGTGTGCACGGGACCGAGCGGACCCGGGAAGGTCATCGGCTCGGCCACGGAGTGCACGCCCGACGACAGGTCGACCTCGCCGCCGCGCAGCGGGCGGAGCGACCGCGCCGACACGTCGAGCTCCCACAGGCCGCCCGGGACCTCGGCGCCCGCGCCCGTGAGCAGAGCGCGCCTGCCGCGCACCGCCTGTACGTGCACATCGCCCGTGAGCGGCGTCTCCAGTTCGGCGACGCTGCCCGAGACCGGATCGATGAGCACGAGCCTCGAGCGGCCCTCGGTGACCACTGCGATGATGTTCCCGTCATCGAGCGAGCCGTACCAGCGCGCACCGAGGCTCCACAGCGGGCCGCCGGTGTCGCCGTCGACGGCGTAGATCGGCTCGGGCGCAGCATGCGCGAGACCGTCGTCGAAGCGCACCCGGAAGAGGTTCCATCGCTGCGTCCAAGTGCGGTCGGCGCGCGCGGCCGTGGTCGGCGGATCCTGCGAGAACAGCAGCTCGTCCTCACCGGTCCACTCGGGCTGCAGCGCCGACACGTTCTCGCCGTGGCTCGCGCCGCGGCCTCCCGCGAGGCGCGTCCACTCGGTGACGCGCCCGTTCTCGAGGGTGCCGACGCGCAGCTCCGCGGCATCCCACGGCATGTCGGGGTGGTCCCACGCGATCCACGCGATCCGTCCGTCGCGGGGCGCGGGATAAGCGAGGAAATCGGAGCCGGAGACGACCGAGATGACGGCGCTCGGATCGTGCGCGCCCGACCCGTCGAGCGGGATCCGGACGATGTCGCGCGCGGGCGTCTCGCGCAGCGCTCCGTGGGTCTCGCGCACGGCCCAGAGCGCGCCGTCGGCCCACACCAGGTCGCCGTGCGCGTAGTGCGCGTCAGCGGGCGTCAGGGGCGACGGATCCGAATCGGGCTGCGCGAGGTACACGCGCTGGTCCGACTGCTCGACGAATGCGAACCTCTCGCCGTCGAGCAGCGTCCATGCGCCGCCGCCGTACTCGTGCACGCGCGAGCGCGCGCTCCACGGTGCGCGGAGCACGGGATCCGACCCGGCCGCGCGGAGGATCGCCGTGCGCCCGTTCTCGGAGGGCACCGACTCGGCCCACCACACGTCGTCTCCGACGTAGCGTGCGCGATCGAGGCGCAGCGAGCCCGCGGGCATGTCTTCGGGGCGGATGGATGATGGCCAGGAGCCGAAGGCGCGACGGTCATTGGTACCCATACGCCCACGCTAGCCGCACCGTATCGGTCGTGCGACGTGACCGGCGCGTCGGTCAGACGGCGCGCATCACCGCGACGACGCGGCCGAGCACGACCGCCTCGTCGCCGAGGATGGGCTCGAAGGCCGTGTTGCGGGGGAGCAGCCACACGTGCCCGTCGCGCTTGCGGAAGGTCTTCACCGTGGCCTCACCGTCGAGCATCGCGGCGACGATCTCGCCGTTCTCGGCGGTGTTCTGCGTGCGAACGACGACCCAGTCGCCATCGCAGATCGCGGCGTCGATCATCGAATCGCCCGACACCTTGAGCATGAACAGCTCGCCGTTGCCGACCAGCTGACGGGGCAGCGGGAAGATCTCCTCGACATGCTGCTGCGCCGTGATGGGCGTGCCCGCAGCGATGCGGCCGACGAGCGGGACCATGGCGGCGTCGCCCACCGACGGGGCGGAGTCCGCCGGGTTCTCGGTCGACGTGCCGGGCAGGTCGACGAGCACCTCCATAGCGCGGGTCTTGCCCGGATCGCGGCGCAGATAGCCGCTCAGTTCGAGCTGCCCGAGCTGATGGGTCACGCTCGACAGCGACTTGAGGCCGACGGCATCGCCGATCTCGCGCATGCTCGGCGGATAGCCGTTGACCTGGATCGAATGCTGGATGACCTCGAGGATCGCGAGCTGCTTCTCGCTCAGGCTCTTGCGGCGGCGCCCCTTCGGGCGGGTCTGCGGGGTGATGTCGGCGCTCATCCGCTCGCTCCTCTTCGAATGTCAGTGGTTCCTGCTGAGGTGGGACCCATCGAGAGGAACGCTACCGGAAACGGCGCGATCTTCGGGAGATTTGTTCGAGTGTGTCGCCGAACACGGCGACGGATCTTCGAATTCAGCCTTGACGGATTCGAACATTCGAAGATAGATTCGGAACATCACTACGAGAGAAGGGCATCTGATGAGCACGGTCACCCTCACGGCACCCGCACCGCACATCGCGCAGTCCCGCACCCGCTTGCGCCTGACGGCCCGCGGTCGGCGGGTCCTCGCCGCCCTCGCGGCGCTCCCCGTGGTCGGCGCGGTCGCCGTCGCGACGTTCGCGGGCGGTGCAGCGCTCGGCTCGAACGACACCGGCGCCCCGGCCGGCACCTTCCGGTCCGTCACGGTCATGCCCGGCGATTCCCTCTGGGGCATCGCCGAGCGGGTCGCGCCGCACGCCGACCCGCGCGACGTGGTCAACGAGATCATCTCGCTCAACGTGCTGCCGAACGCCGCGGTCGACGCGGGGGAGCGCATCGCGATCCCCGCCGAGTACGCGAACGGTCGCTGATCCCGCGGGCTCTAGAATCGAGGGTGTGACGGTGACACTCGAAGACCTGCCCCTCAGAGACGACCTGCGCGGTCGCAAGCCCTACGGTGCTCCGCAGGAGCCCCTTGCCGTGGCGTTGAACGTCAACGAGAACACGCATCCGGTGCCGGCAGACGTCGCCGACGACATTGCGGAGTCCGTTGCCAAATCGATCTCCGGGCTGAACCGCTACCCCGATCGCGAGTTCGTCGAGCTGCGCGAGGCGTTCGCCGACTACCTCGGCCACGGAATCTCGCCCGAGCAGGTGTGGGCGGCGAACGGATCGAACGAGGTTCTGCAGCACATTCTGCAGGCGTTCGCGGGCCCCGGCCGCACGGCGATGGGGTTCTCGCCGACCTACTCGATGTATCCGCTGCTCGTGCGCGGCGTCGGGTCCGAATGGGTCGACGGCGCGCGCGGCCCGCGCTTCGAGATCGACGCGTCAGACGCGGCCCGGCAGGTGCGCGAGGCCGACCCCGATGTCGTCTTCCTCTGCACCCCCAACAACCCGACCGGCACGCCGCTGTCGCTCGATGTGGTCGAGGCGGTCTACGAAGCCAGCCGTGGCATCGTGATCGTCGACGAGGCGTATGTCGAGTTCTCGGCTGACGACGGAGCATCGGCGCTGACGCTGCTGCCGGGCCGCGAGCGCCTCGTGGTCTCGCGCACGATGAGCAAGGCGTTCGCGTTCGCAGGCGCCCGCGTCGGCTACCTGGCGGCAGATCCCGCCGTGATCGATGCGCTGCGCCTGGTGCGCCTGCCGTACCACCTGAGTGCGATCACGCAGGCGGCGGCGACGGCGGCGCTGCGGCACAGCGACGAGATGCTGCGTACGGTCGACGAGATCGTCGTGCAGCGCGATCGCATCTCGGCCACCCTCGAGGCGCTCGGCTACGACCCGTATCCGTCGGGCAGCAACTTCGTGCTGTTCGGCGGCGTCGACGACCCTCACGAGACCTGGCAGCGCCTGTACGAGCGCGGTGTTCTCGTGCGCGATGTCGGCATCCCGGGGCACCTGCGCGTCTCGGCCGGCACCGAAGACGAGACGAGCGCATTCCTCGACGCGCTCGCGAGCATCCGCGACGAATAGGATCGAGCCATGACCAACGTTCGCACCGCGTCCCGCACCCGCACCACGAGCGAATCGTCGATCGAGCTCGAGCTCGACCTCGACGGCACCGGCTCGAGCACCATCGACACCTCGGTGCCGTTCTTCGACCACATGCTCACGGCGTTCGCGAAGCACTCGCTCACCGACCTGCGCGTGAAGGCGACGGGCGACACTCACATCGACGTGCACCACACGGTCGAAGACACGGCGATCGTTCTCGGGCAGGCCATCCGCGAGGCGCTCGGCGACAAGACCGGCATCTCGAGGTACGGCGATGCCCTCGTTCCCCTTGATGAGGCGCTCGCGCAGGCCGTGGTCGACATCTCGGGCCGGCCGTACCTGGTGCACACCGGCGAGCCCGCCGGCTTCGAGATGCACCTCATCGGCGGCCACTTCACGGGGTCGATGGTGCGGCACGCATTCGAGGCGATTTCGTTCCACGCGGGCCTGACGGTCCACGTGAACGTGCTCGGCGGACGCGACCCGCACCACATCGCCGAGGCCGAGTTCAAGGCGTTCGCACGCGCGTTCCGTCAGGCGAAGTCCCTCGACCCGCTGGTCGACGGCGTACCGTCGACCAAGGGCGCGCTCTGATGGCATCCGAGCGGCCTCTGGTCGCTGTGCTCGACTACGGTTCGGGCAACGTGCACTCGGCGGTCAAGGCCCTCGAGAAGGCAGGAGCCGACGTGCGCCTGACGCGCGACCGGGCGCTCGTCGCGGAGGCCGATGGCCTGCTCGTGCCGGGCGTCGGGGCGTTCAGCGCCGTGATGCAGCAGCTCGAATCGATCCGCGGCAGCGAGCTGATCGAGCGCCGCCTCGCGGGCGGTCGCCCGGTGATGGGCATCTGCGTCGGCATGCAGGTGATGTTCGAGAGCGGCATCGAGCGGGGCACCGACACCGAGGGCCTCGGCGAATGGCCGGGCGTCGTACGACGGCTCGACGCGCCCGTCGTGCCCCACATGGGGTGGAGCGCTGTCGAGGTCGGCGAAGGATCCCGTCTGTTCGCGGGCCTGGAGTCCGAGCGGTTCTACTTCGTGCATTCCTACGCCGCGCAGGAATGGACTCTCGATGTGATGCCGCCGTTCCCCGTCCCCTCGGTCACCTGGGCCACCCACGGGGCGCCCTTCATCGCGGCGGTCGAGAACGGACCGCTCACGGCCACCCAGTTCCACCCCGAGAAGTCCGGCGCGGCCGGCATCGGCGTGCTGCGCAACTGGCTTCGGAGCCTTTCGGAGTGACCGAGTTGGGCGGAACGCGCCCAGACGGCTAGCGTGGTCGATTGTGAGGTGTGCGGGAGGTGCCCGCAGCCGATTTGGAGACATGAACGACTTCGCTTCGACCCCCAAACTGACCCTGCTGCCCGCCGTCGACGTGGCTGATGGCCAGGCCGTGCGCCTCACGCAGGGCGAGGCCGGCTCCGAGACGAGCTACGGCGACCCGATCGAGGCCGCCGAGCAGTGGCGCGACCAGGGCGGCGAGTGGCTGCACCTCGTCGATCTCGACGCGGCGTTCGGCCGCGGCAGCAACACGGCGATCCTGCGCAAGGTCGTCAAGCACATGAAGGGCGTGAGCGTTGAGATCTCCGGCGGCATCCGTGACGATGCCTCGCTCGAGGCGGCTCTCGCATCGGGTGCCGAGCGCGTGAACCTCGGCACCGCGGCCCTCGAGAACCCCGACTGGACGGCGTCGGTCATCGCCCGCTACGGCGAGGCGATCGCAGTCGGACTCGACGTGCGGGGCACGACCCTCGCCGCGCGCGGCTGGACCAAGGAGGGCGGCGACCTCTGGGAGGTGCTCGAGCGCTTGGAGGACGCGGGGTGCGCCCGCTACGTCGTCACCGACGTGACGAAGGACGGCACGCTCAAGGGGCCGAACCTCGAACTGCTGCGCCAGATGACGGAGCACACCGACCGCCCGGTGGTCGCTTCGGGCGGCATCTCGAGCCTCGACGACATCGCCGCTCTGCGCGAACTCGTACCGCACGGCGTCGAGGGTGCGATCGTCGGCAAGGCGCTCTACGCGGGTGCGTTCACCCTCGCTGAGGCGCTGGATGTCGCCGCACAGTGACCCCGCGGGCGAGGAGGGCGCGCCACCGCGCCTTCCCGCCCACCTCGCCGGCAACATCGCCGACTCAGCCGGCCAGGCATGGGAGGGTCGCACCTTCCAGCAGAATCCGGCGGCGGGTGACGACGGATCCGCGGATCCCGCGCTGCTCGCGGCCCTCACCGACTTCCGAGAGGGGCGGGCCGGTCATGGAGACGTCGTCGACGCGCTCCGACGCGCGCGTGTGCTCGTCCCCCTCGTCGCGGAGAAGGGCGACGAGGGGATTGGCCCGACGGGGCTGACGGTCGACAAGACGCAGGAGCTGTCGATCGTCACGGTCGCGGCGCCCGATGGCCGCAAGGTGCTTCCGGCGTTCACGAGCGTCGATACGATGCGCGCATGGAATCCGCTGGCGCGCCCCATCCCGGTCGCAGGAACCCGTGCGGCACTCGCGGCCGCGGGCGAGGACACCGATCTCATCGTGCTGGATCCGACGAGCCCGAGCGAGTTCGTCGTGCGCCGTCCGGCGATCTGGGCGATCGCTCAGGAGCAGCCGTGGACCCCATCGTGGCTCAGCACCGAGGTGGCCGATGCGTTCCACGCGTCGATCGGATCCGAGCTGGCGGTGCAGGACATCGCGATCCGTCCGGGAGATCCGGAGGCGCGCCTGCGCGGTCCCGAGCTCACGGTCGGGCTGACGATCATGGCCGGACTCGAGCGCGCCGAGCTCGACACGATCCTCGGTCGGCTCGCCAAGCGGTGGGCCGCCGACGATCGCATCGCGGTGCTCGTCGACTCGATGCAGGTGCGCATCACGTCGTGATGGCACCCGCGCCGGTCAGTTGACCGGTCCGGTGAACTTCTCGCCGGGGCCCTGTCCGATCGCATCGGGGATGGGCGAGATCTCGCGGAAGCGCAGTTGCAGCGAGCGGAGTCCGTCACGGATCGGGCGCGCGTGCATGTCGCTGATCTCCGGCGCCGCGGCCGTGACGAGGCCGGCGAGCGCGTTGATCAGCTTGCGCGCTTCGTCGAGGTCGGTCCACTCGTCGGCCTGGCCCTCTTCGCCGAGGCCGAGCTTGACGGCGGCCGCGCTCATGAGGTGAACGCAGCTCGACGCGATCACCTCGACGGCGCTGACGTCAGCGATGTCGCGCGCGGCGTCGGTGGCCGCCGCGGCCTGTGCGCTCTCCTCCCACTTCGCCAGGCGTTCGGGGTCGAAGGAGAAGGCGTGATCGCCGGTGGTGGTGCTCATGAATGTCTTTCTGTTAGACTGCTTCGGGCTCCGGAAGTGATTCCGGACGAAAGAGGATCTTCATCCCACCCGCGCTTGCCGTTCAAGGCTACCGGGTCACGTAACACTCCGCTCGCCGAACGGCGAGTTGGGGCGAGCGAATCGCTCGCCCTCGGGTGGTGCGCGCGCGAACCTGCGTCTCGCACGGGTGGATGGTGATGATTTCTCCCGCCCGTGGCGCGATCTTCGCGCGGCGGTGGCTCATCGACTATCGCACCATTAGGAGTACCGCATCAGCGATCCCCGTATTAACGAGCGCATTCGCGTGCCTGAAGTCCGACTCATCGGCCCGGGCGGCGAACAGATCGGCGTCGTCCGCAGTGAGGTGGCGCTTCGTCTCGCACAGGAAGCAGATCTCGACCTCGTCGAGGTGGCTCCTGATTCGCGTCCCCCCGTGGCCAAGATCATGGACTACGGAAAGTTCAAGTACGAGGCCGCTCAGAAGGCTAAGGAAGCACGTCGCAACCAGGCCAACACGGTGCTCAAGGAAGTCCGCTTCCGGCTGAAGATCGATCAGCACGACTACGACACGAAGCGCAAGCGTGCGGAGGGCTTCCTCCAGGCGGGCGACAAGGTCAAGGCCATGATCCTGTTCCGCGGCCGTGAGCAGCAGCGCCCCGAGATGGGCGTGCGTCTGCTGATGAAGTTCGCCGAGGAGGTCGCTGAGCTCGGCACTGTCGAGTCGCGTCCGAAGATCGACGGCCGCAACATGGTCATGATCATCGCTCCGGTGAAGAACAAGTCCGAGGCCAAGGCCGAGCAGAACGCCAAGCGCGCCGTCAACAAGCAGGCCGCGCGCGAGGCGAAGCACACGCCGAGGCACTCCGACAGCGAGTAGTCACCCCATAAGTCTTCCCGCCGTGAGGCGGGTCGCCCACACGTCGCCCCTGCGGGGCGCACACGTCAAGGAAAGAAAATGCCGAAGCAGAAGACCCACTCGGGCGCCAAGAAGCGCTTCAAGATCACCGGCACCGGCAAGCTCAAGAAGCAGCAGGCAGGTATGCGCCACAACCTTGAGCACAAGTCGAGCCGCCGGACCCGTCGTCTGAACCAGGACCAGATCGTGTCCGGCAACGACGTGAAGGCCATCAAGAAGCTCCTCGGCCGCTGAGCCGCTCGAATCTCGTAACGCGTTAAGGAATATAAGTCATGGCAAGAGTAAAGCGCGCAGTCAACGCGCATAAGAAGCGTCGCGTCATCCTCGAGCGTGCCTCGGGCTACCGTGGTCAGCGTTCGCGCCTGTACCGCAAGGCGAAGGAGCAGGTCACCCACTCCCTCGTCTACGCGTACCGCGACCGCCGCAAGCGCAAGGGCGACTTCCGTCGTCTGTGGATCCAGCGCATCAACGCGGGCGCCCGTGCGAACGGCCTCACGTACAACCGCTTCATCCAGGGCCTGAACCTGGCCGGCGTCGAGGTCGACCGCCGCATGCTCTCCGAGCTCGCGACGAACGAGCCCGCCACGTTCGCCAAGCTCGTCGAGGTCGCGAAGGGCGCGCTGCCCTCCGACGTCAACGCGCCGAAGGCCGCGTAAGCGAGTTCTGCATCATGAAGGGGCGTCCCGGAAGGGGCGCCCCTTCGTCGTTTCCCGGGGTGGGGATGGCCCTACCGGCGCGCCGCGGGATCGCCGCATTGCGCGGCGGGCGCTTCTCGCGGTGAACTAGAGTCATGCCCGTTCCTCCGCCGTCGCGAACCGACGGCCGTCCGTCCGTCTCGGTCGTGATCCCCGCGCACAACGAGTCCCGCATCATCGCCCGCTGTCTGCGGGCCGTGCTGGATCAGACGGATCCGGTCGACGAGATCATCGTCGTCGATAACGGCAGCGATGATGCGACCGCACAGATCGCACGTGGATTCGCGGGCGTGCGCGTGATCCACGAACCGCGCGCCGGCGTGACGTATGCGCGCACGGCGGGCTTCAACGCCGCCGGATCCGACGTGATCGCGCGCATCGATGCGGACTCGCTGGTTCGGCGGGATTGGGCAGCGTGCGTGCGCCGCGCCTTCGCGCGAGGAGACGTCGATGCGGTCGGCGGCGGCGCCGGCATCGCCGAGCTCTCGCCCGGGGGATGGTGCTGGTTCGGATGGTGGTACCGCGGCTTCCGCCTCTGGCATCAGCGCAGCATCGGCGTGCGCCCCATGCTGTACGGCTTCAACTCGGCGATGCGGCGCGCGGCCTGGAACGACGCGCGGCATCTCGTCGCCGAGGGCGACGAAGCGGTCAGCGATGACGTCGATGTGACGATCGCGCTGCTGCGCACGGGGCACCGGCTGAGCTTCGACCCCCGCATCGGCGTGCGCGCCCGCCTCTTCCGCTCGATCGATCGCGAGAAGCTCGAGCGCTACTACCGCACCGATGGGATCACGCTCGCGCGCCACGAGTTCGGCCGTCGCAGTCGCTGGGTCGCAGAGCAGCCCCGCGTCGGGTCGCTCGGGTGACGGCGGCAGAGGCCCGGAGGAGGGGTCCGTCGTTCCGCACATGGGTGAGCCTGATCACCGGCTTGCTCGTCGCCGTCATCATCTGGCAGGCCTGGCCGAGCGTCGTCGACGCGTGGCACAGCCTGCATCAGGTCGACCTCGTCGTGTTCGCGCTGCTCGTGCCGATCCAGCTCGCCAGCTTCGCCGCCACCGGTGAGGTGCTGTTCTCCTTCCTGCGTGCACGCGGCGAGCTGCGCGGCATGCA
The DNA here is from genome assembly GCA_019117025.1 of Candidatus Microbacterium stercoravium. Lineage (GTDB taxonomy): Bacteria > Actinomycetota > Actinomycetes > Actinomycetales > Microbacteriaceae > Microbacterium > Microbacterium stercoravium. The sequence goes on from DXAM01000082.1 coordinate 24,927, forward strand.
CCCGCTGTCGGCCATGCGCATGTCCCTGGAGTTCAACTTCGCGAACCACATGCTCCCGTCCGGCGGCGCAGCGGGAATCGCCTACACATCGTGGAAGCTCACGACGCTGCGCGTGCCCGCGAGCCGCGCGACCCTCGGGCAGTTCGCGAAGTTCGCGGTCACGTTCGTCTCGTTCAGCATCATGCTCGCGGCCTCGGGCACGTGGCTGATCCTCTCGGGAGAGGGGCGTCCGAGCGTGCTCTGGGCCGCAGCGGGCATCGGCGTGCTCGCGGTCGGCGGCACGGCGCTCGGCGTGTGGGCGCTGCGCCGCCGCCGCATGCTTCACCGCCTGGCCGGCGCGGCCGTGCGCGCAGCGCGCTGGGCGCTGCGGGTCGTGCGCATCCGGCGCGACATCGACCCCGTGCCGCTCGTGCGCTTCGTCGACGGACTGCATATCGAGGTGCGCAGCGTGCTCGCGAGCCCGCGCACGCTCGTCGTGCCGTTCTGCTGGTCGTTCCTCGTCAACGCCCTCGATGCGAGCCTGTTCTGGATCGCCCTCGCGGCCTTCGGCGTCTTCCCCGATCCGGCGCTCGTGTTCGTCGCGTACGGCGTCGCGACGGTCGCCAGCATGATCATCGTCACGCCGAACGGCGTCGGCGCTTACGAGGTCGTGATGGTCGGCATCTTCGTCGCCGGCGGGCTCGATCCGTCGATCACGATCGCGGCGATCGTGCTCGCCCGCGCGGTGTTGCTGCTCGGCACGATCGTCTTCGGCTGGGGCTTCTACCAGCACAGCGTCGCGACAGCGCACGCACCGCGGATCAGCACGCGCGCTCGGGCGCACCGTCAGGAGCCTCCCCGGTAACCTGGGACCATGCTCGAGAACCCCCGCGCCGCGCGCGTCCGCACCATCCGCAAGCTCTCCCAGCGCAACGAGCGCCGCGAGACGGGGCGCTTCCTCCTCGAGGGGCCGCAGGCGGTGCGCGAGGCCCTGACATATCGTCCCGACCTGGTCGAGCAGCTCTTCGCCACGCCGACGGCTCTCGAGAGGCACGGCGACATCCGCACGCTCATCGACGACGCGCAGGGGGCCAACCCCGACTTCGAGTGGGAGTACGCCGATGAGGCGGTCATCGACACGATGAGCGACACGGTCACACCGCAGGGCTTCGTAGCGGTCGCGCGTCAGAACCCGACGGCGCTGAAGGACATCTTCGCGGCCGAGCCGAAGCTCATCGTGATCTGCGAGGAGGTCCGCGACCCGGGCAATCTCGGCACGATCGTCCGTGCGGCCGACGCCGCCGGCGCCGATGCGCTGGTTCTCACCGGGCGCACGGTCGATCCGTTCAACCCGAAGGTCGTGCGCTCGACGACCGGGTCGCTGTTCCACGTGCCGTTCGCCGTCGAGGCCGACCTCGCCGATGTCACCGGCCGCGCACGCGGGGCCGGCCTGCAGGTGCTCGCAGCCGATGTCAAGGGCGACGACCTGCTGGGCGTGCGCAGCGAGGGCGCGCTCGAGAACCCCACGGCCTGGGTGTTCGGCAACGAGGCGCGCGGCCTGACCGATGACGCCCTGGCGCTCTGCGACAGGGCGCTGCGCCTGCCGATCTACGGGGCCGCCGAGTCGCTCAACCTCGCGACCGCGGCCAGTGTGTGCCTCTACGAGACCGCTTTCGCGCAGCGCTCGATGTAAGCGTTATGTAACGGCTGGAACTCGTCGGCGCGCGCTCTGGCGGCGTCGGCATCTGTGTGGATAAGCTGACCGGCATGGCAGAGCCTCTTGTAGTGATCGACCACGTGCAGAAGCACTATGGTGAGTTTCACGCACTGAAAGACATCAATCTGACCGTCTCCCGCGGTGAAGTCGTCGTGGTGATCGGCCCGTCGGGATCGGGCAAGTCGACCCTGTGCCGTACCATCAACCGGCTCGAGACGATCACGAGCGGAACGATCTCGATCGACGGCAAGGAACTGCCGAAGGAGGGGCGAGAGCTCGCAACGCTGCGCGCTGAGGTCGGCATGGTGTTCCAGTCGTTCAACCTGTTCAGCCACCTGACGATCCTCGAGAACGTCACGCTCGGGCCGATCAAGGTCTTGAAGCGCAGCAAGGCAGACGCCGAGAAGGAGGCGCGCCAGCTGCTCGATCGGGTGGGAATCGGCCACCAGGCGAGCAAACTGCCGGCACAGCTCTCGGGCGGCCAGCAGCAGCGCGTCGCCATCGCCCGCTCGCTCGCGATGCACCCCAAGGTCATGCTCTTCGACGAGCCCACCTCGGCGCTCGACCCCGAGATGATCAACGAGGTGCTCGACGTGATGGTCGATCTCGCGAAGGAGGGCATGACGATGGTCGTCGTGACCCACGAGATGGGCTTCGCCCGCAAGGCCGCCGACCGCGTCGTCTTCATGGCCGACGGCGAGATCGTCGAAGAGGCCGATCCCGAGACCTTCTTCACGAATCCGCAGTCGAACCGCGCCAAGGACTTCCTCTCGAAGCTTCTCACCAAGTAGGTCCCCACGGCGCGTCCTTGCAGCAGAGGGCACGCCTCCATCCCCAGCAGGAGGAAAAACATGCGTAAGTTCCGGAACTTCGCCGTCGCAGGGCTCGCCGCAGGCGCGCTCTTCGCGCTCACGGCGTGCAACAGCGGCTCGCCGACCGACCCCGCGGGCGGCGGAGACGCCCCCGAGCAGGAGGTCGCAGACGACGTCGCGCTCGAAGGCAGCGACACCTACGACCGCATGGTCGACAACGGCGGCCCGACGGTCGGCGTCAAGGAGGACCAGCCCGGTCTCGGCTACCTCGACGTCACGACCGGTGAGCGCAGCGGTTTCGACATCGAGATCGCGCGTTGGATCGCCGCCTCGCTCGGGTTCGAGGAGGGCGACATCACCTACGAGCCGATCGCTTCCGCGAACCGCGAGCAGGCGCTCGTCAACGGCGACATCGACTACTACGTCGGCACCTACTCGATCACCGACCAGCGCAAGGAGCAGATCGACTTCGCCGGTCCGTACTTCGAGACCGGTCAGGGATTCCTCGTCTCGGCCGACAGCGACATGACCGAGGTCACCGACGTCTCCGACTTCAACGGCATGAAGGTGTGCTCTGCGACCGGCTCGACGCCGATCCAGAACATCAAGGAGAACTTCCCTGAGATCGACACGAGCGAGTATGACATCTACTCGCAGTGCGTCGAAGACGTGCTGAGCGGAAAGGTCGACGCGGTCACCACCGACGCGGCGATCCTCATCGGCTACGCCGCGCAGGACCCGGACAACCTCAAGGTCCTCGACGGCCTGTTCACCGAGGAGCGCTACGGCGTCGGCATCCCCAAGGGCGACACCGCGCTGCAGGAGCACATCAACACGATGCTGACCGAGGGCGGCGACAAGTGGCAGGAGATCTTCGACGCGACGCTCGGACAGTCGGGCATCGAGATCGAGCAGCCTGAGGTCGACCCGGCCGGCTGATCGCCTGTGGTGAGGGGCGGCGGGAAAGCCGCCCCTCACCGATCTATTCAGAAAGAGGAGGACGCGTGGACGTCATCTTCGAGAACCTCGACCTCTGGCGAGAGGGCATCGGCTTCACGCTGCTCGTGTTCTTCTTCGGCGGACTGATCGCCCTCGTGCTCGGCACCATCGTGGGCGCGATGCGCGTCTCGCCGGTGCCGATCGCGCGGGCGGTCGGCACGCTGTACGTGAACCTGGTCCGCAACACGCCCCTGACGCTCGTGTTCTTCTTCTTCGTCTTCGGGTACAGCGCCCTTGCGCTTCCGAACCTCTCGAACACCGTGCTCGGCATCCTCGCGATCGGCGTGTACACGGCGACGTACGTGGCGGAAACGCTGCGCGCGGGCATCAACACCGTGCCCGTCGGCCAGGCCGAGGCGGCTCGCGCGATCGGCCTGCCGTTCGGACAGGTCATGTCGGTCGTCGTGCTCCCGCAGGCGTTCCGTTCGGTCGTGCCCCCGCTCATGAGCGTCATCATCGCGCTGCTGAAGAACACGACGGTCGCGGCGGGCTTCGGCATCTCGGTGCTGCCGCTGCTGCAGTCGACGATCTCCAACTCGCACACGCGTCCGGGCACGCCGATGGAGGTGCTGCTCTGGGTGGCGGCGATCTTCATCGCGCTCGTCATGCTGCTGACGTGGCTGCAGCGAACGCTCGAGAATCGATGGAGGATCGCACGATGAGCTCCGTTCTCTATGACGTGCCGGGGCCCCGTGCCCAGCGGCGCAACACGATCCTCGCGGTCATCACGACCGTGGTGGTCGTCGCGATCGTGGCGTTCGTGATCTGGCGCTTCACGCTCAGCGGCCAGTTCGAGGCGTCGAAGTGGAACGTGTTCACCTACACGACGGTGTGGGTGCAGATCGGCTCGATGCTGCTCAACACGCTCAAGGCGTTCGCCGCCGCGGCCGTGCTGAGCCTGGCGGTGGGGTTCATCCTCGCGATCGGTCGGCTGTCCGAGCACAAGTGGGTGCGCATGCCCGTCGCCGTCATCACCGAGGCCTTCCGTGCGATCCCGGTGCTCGTGCTGATGATGATCCTGTACTACGGGCTTCCGACGCTCGGCGTCAAGATGGAGCCGTACTGGGCGGTCGTGCTCGCGCTCATGATCTACAACGGCGCGGTCCTCGCGGAGGCGATGCGCGCGGGGGTCGAATCCCTCCCTCGCGGCCAGAAGGAAGCCGGCTACGCGATCGGCCTGCGCAAGAGCGGCGTGATGATGCTGATCCTGCTGCCGCAGGCCGTGCGCGCCATGCTGCCCGTGATCATCGCGCAGCTCGTCGTGACGATGAAGGATACGGCGCTCGGATTCCTCATCACCTATCACGAGCTGCTCTACTACGCGAAGCTCCTCAGCACGCAGCCGGGGCGTCCGATCCTCCAGGCGGCGTTCATCATCGGTGGCATCTACATCGTGATGTGCCTGCTGCTGTCATGGTTCGCGAACTGGCTGGAGAAGCGCACGCACCGGTCGCCGAAGAACCCGCACGCGGCGCAGAACGACCCTGCTGCCGACGACGAGGCCACGATGACGTCGGTCATCGCGGCTCAGGACATCGGCCGCGGACTCAAGCCGTAGCGGTGCGGCACGGGCGGGGCGAGCGCGATTGATGCGCTCGCCCCGCTTCCGTCATACTGGAGGCATGCGTTCTCTTCCGCGTACGTCGACGTCTCTCCGCGCGCGGCTCCTCGTCGCCGTCGCCGCCGCTGCCATGCTCGCGAGCGTGTTCGTCCCGCAGGCCGCGACGGCCGATGCCGCGGCCGACGAGGCTCCGATATCCGCTACGGATATTCCGACGCCCGATGCCGGCGACTACGAGGGGTCGACGGGGGAGGACGAAGCGAATCCCGGCAGCTATGCCGAGACGCAGGAAGCACTGCTGCAGGCCGACACGCTCAAGGGATTCGACCCGGGCAATCTCATCAGCGACCAGAAGATGTACACGTCGGGCACCATGTCGACGGCGCAGATCCAGCGCTTCCTCGATGGCAAGGTTACGACATGCCAGTCCGGGTACACGTGCCTGAAGGACTTCACCCAGACCACGAGGACGAAGGCGGCGAACTCGTACTGCTCCGGCACCTACCAGGGGGCATCGCGGGAGTCGGCCGCCGCCATCATCTCCAAGGCATCGAAGGCCTGCGGCGTCAGCGAGAAGGTGCTGCTCGTGATGCTCCAGAAGGAGCAGGGCCTCGTCACGCACGTCTGGCCGAGCGACTGGCGGTACCGCATCGCGATGGGCTACGGCTGCCCCGACGGCGCAGCCTGCGACGCGCAGTACTTCGGCTTCCAGAACCAGGTGTACATGGCGGCGAAGCAGCTTAGGCGGTACACGCTCGACGATGCCTTCAACTGGTACCCGGTCGGCAGGACGTCTCAGGTGCGCTGGCACCCGAACGCCTCGTGCGGTTCCGGACCCGTGACGATCCGAAACAATGCCACCGCGGCGCTGTACTACTACACGCCCTATCAGCCGAACCGCGCCGCGCTCGCGGCCGGCTACGGAGCTGCGAACGATGCCTGCGCGTCGTACGGCAACCGCAACTTCGTGAACTACTACACCGATTGGTTCGGCGGTTCGGGCGGCGGTTCCGCCGGCAGCGGGCAGCCGGCGGCGACCAGCGTGCACCGCTTCTGGTCGTCGACGTTCGACAACGCGCACTTCTACACCGCGAACGCCCAGGAGGCGCAGAAGCTGCGCTCGAGCGACCGCAATTGGGTGTATGAGGGCACCGACTTCCGCGTATGGCCCGCATCGAACGGATCCTGCCGCGAGGGCTCGGTCGCGGTCCACCGGTTCTGGTCGTCGCCGTTCGAATCGCACTTCTTCACCGCGAACTCGGCCGAGGCACAGCACGTGCGCGCGTCGGATCGCAACTGGACGTACGAGGGCCTCGCGTTCTGCACCGCGAAGTCGGGCACGCCGGTGTATCGGTTCTGGAGCGAGAAGTTCGATAAGCACTTCTACACGGCGAACCAGTCCGAGGCGAACTCGCTGAGGCGCACCGACCCGAACTGGACGTTCGAGGGCACCGCGTTCTACGCGCCGTGACCGTCAGGCGCGGCCGGTAGACTCGCTTCTCGTGTCTGACGTACCCGAGATCACTCCCGAAGCGGTGGAGACCGCCGTCGCCGATGCGCTCGCAGCCGTCGCCGATGCCCCCGATACCGCGGCGCTGAAACAGGCCCGATCCGCGCACCAGGGCGAGGGCAGCCCGCTCGCGGCCCTCAACGCCCAGATGCGCCACGTGGCGAAGGAGCACAAGGCCGAAGCCGGCAAGCTCGTCGGCCAGGCCCGCGGCCGCGTGAACCAGGCGTTCGCGGCGCGCGAGGAGGAGCTCAAGGCCGTGGAGGATGCCGCGCGGCTCGAGGCGGAGCGCCTCGACATCACGGCGATTCCGAGCCGCACTCGTGCCGGCGCCCGCCACCCCGTCGCGCTCATGCAGGAGACGATCAGCGACCTGTTCGTGGGAATGGGATGGGAGATCGCCGAGGGGCCCGAGCTCGAGCACGAGTGGTTCAACTTCGACTCGCTGAACCTCGACGAGGATCACCCCGCGCGCCAGGAGCAGGACACCTTCTTCGTCGATCCGGTGGAGCGACACCTGGTGATGCGCACGCAGACGAGCCCCGTGCAGATGCGCACCATGCTCGAGCGCGACGTGCCGATCTACGTGCTCTCGCCCGGCAAGGTCGCGCGCACCGACGAGTTCGACGCGACGCACCTGCCCGTGTTCACGCAGGCCGAAGGCCTCGTCGTCGACAAGGGCATCACGATGGCGCACCTCAAGGGCACGCTCGACCACGTCGCCAAGCAGCTCTTCGGCGAGCAGGCCGAGACCCGTCTGCGCACGAACCACTTCCCGTTCACCGAGCCGAGCGCGGAGTTCGATCTGTGGCACCCGACCTTCACGGGCGGCGCTCGCTGGATCGAATGGGGCGGCTGCGGCATGGTCAACCCGAACGTGCTGCGCGCGGCCGGGATCGACCCGGAGGCGTACAGCGGTTTCGCCTTCGGAATCGGCATCGAGCGGGCGCTGATGTTCCGCAGCGACGTACAGGACATGCGCGACATGGCAGAGGGCGATGTGCGCTTCAGCGAGCAGTTCGGGATGGTGATCTGATGCGCGTTCCGCTCTCATGGCTGCGCGAGAACGTCGAGATGGCGGACGGTACGACGCCCGACGATGTGTTCGCATCGCTCGTATCGGTCGGCTTCGAAGAGGAAGAGGCCATCGGCTTCGATGTGACCGGACCGGTCGTCGTCGGCCAGGTGATCTCGTTCGAGGTCGAGCCGCAGAAGAACGGCAAGCTCATCCGCTGGTGCCAGGTCGACGTCGGCGAGGCGCACGGCGGCGTGCGGGGGATCATCTGCGGCGCTCAGAACTTCGAGCCGGGCGACAAGATCGTGGCGACGCTTCCGGGAGCGGTGCTCCCGGGCCCGTTCCCGATCGCCGCGCGGAAGACGTACGGACACACCTCCGACGGCATGATCGCGTCGGCCAAGGAGCTCGGCCTCGGCGACGATCATGACGGCATCATCCGGCTGACCGAGTGGGGCCTCGATCCCGACGTCGGCACCGATGCGATCGCGCTCCTCGGCCTCGACGACGTGGCCGTCGACGTCAACGTCACCCCCGATCGCGGCTATGCGCTGTCGGTCCGCGGTCTTGCCCGCGAGTACGCGCTCGCGACGGACACCCCGTTCGAGGATCCGGCAGACCGCCCGGCGGCTGAGCTCGCGGTGGGCGACGGGTTCTCCCTGACGATCGACGACCGGCGTCCGGTGCGTGGCAGCACCGGTGTCAAGCAGTTCGTCGTGCGCACGGTCGACGGCGTCGACGCATCGCGCCCGACGCCGCCGTGGATGCGTTCGCGCCTGCTGCTCGCGGGGATCCGCCCGCTCGGGCTGCTCATCGACATCACGAACTACGTGATGATCGAGCTCGGCAACCCCATCCACGGCTACGACGCCGACCGGCTGTCGGGCGGCATCACGGTGCGCCGCGCAGAGCAGGGCGAGAAGCTCACGACCCTCGACGGGACCGAGCGCTCGCTCAGCGACGAAGACCTGCTGATCACCGACGAGTCGGGCCCCATCGGCCTGGCGGGCGTGATGGGCGGCCGGACGACCGAGCTGAACGACGACACGACGAACGTCGTCGTCGAGGCGGCGGCCTTCGACCAGGTGTCCATCGCGCGCACCGCGCGGCGGCACAAGCTGCCCAGCGAGGCGTCCAAGCGCTTCGAGCGCGGCGTGGACCCGCTCGTCGCGCACGCTGCGGCCCAGCGGGTCGTCGAGCTGATGGTGGAGCTCGCGGGCGGCACGGCGGGAACGATCGGCACCGACCTCGTCTACGCGCACGAAGACGTGACGATCGATCTGCCCGAACGATTCGCCGGCGACCTCGTAGGGGTCGATTATGCGGCGGAGCGCCAGCAGCAGATCCTCGAACAGATCGGCTGCGCTGTCGTGCGCACGCGCGACGGGTTCGCCGTCACGGCACCGACCTGGCGCCCCGACCTCACCGACAAGTGGACGCTGGTCGAGGAGATCGCGCGCGTGGACGGGCTCGAGCGCATCCCGTCGATCCTGCCGACCCCGCCTTCGGGTCGCGGCTACACCCGCGCGCAGAGCGCGAGGCGCCGCGTCGCCGATGCGCTCGCGGCGACGGGGCTCGTCGAGGCGATCGCGTTCCCGTTCGTGAGCGAGAACGACAACGAGCTGTTCGGATCGGCCTCGGGCGAGCCGGCGCCGGCCATGCGGCTCGCGAACGCGCTCGACCAGACGGCGCCCTTCCTGCGCCGGTCGCTCGTTCCGGGACTCGTCTCGATCGCGCACCGCAACCTCGCACGCGGCGTGCACGACCTGTCGCTGTTCGAGATCGGCAGCGTCTTCCTGCCGGAGCCGGGCGTGACGTACGGCACCGACTTCAACCTGCCGCGGGCCGTGCGGCCGACACACGCGCAGCTGGCCGCGATCCAGGCGTCGATCCCCCCGCAGCCGCGCTGCGCTGCGCTGCTGTTCGCGGGCGACATCTCCGCCAAGCAGCCCGGCCGCCCGGCCGAGGCCGCCGGGCTGTCGTCGGCGCTCGACGCCGTGCGCACCATCGGCGAGGCCGTCGGCGCGGTCATCGAGGTCGTGCAGACCGAGCGCGCGGCGCTGCACCCGGGCCGTGCGGGTGCGCTCGTCGTCGCGGGAGAGCACGTCGGCTATGTCGGCGAGCTGCACCCCGATGTGGCGAAGGATGCCGATCTGGCGGGGCGCGTCACGATCGCCGAGCTCGACCTCGACCGTGTGATCGCGCTCGCGTGCGACCGCGTCACTGCCTCCGGGCTGTCGACGTACACCGCTGCGACGCAGGACGTCTCGCTCGTGGTGCCGGCCGAGACCCCCGCGGCCGCGGTGCGGGCCGCGCTCGTCGAGGGCGCGGGCGAGCTCCTCGAGAGCACACGCCTGGTCGACGACTACCGGGGCCAGGGCGTCGCAGACGGCGAGAAGTCCCTCACCTTCGCGCTGCTGTTCCGGGCATCGGATCGCACGCTGACGGCCGCAGAGGCCTCGGAAGCGAAGATGGCCGGTGTCGCGGTCGCGGAAGAGCGCTTCGGCGCGAAGATCCGCGACTGATGCTCGGATGAAGGGCGAGGGATCCGCGGATCCCTCGCCCTTTTTCGCGCGCCGTGCGCACCGCGGATCCACGCCGCATCTGACCGAACTCATGGCGTTCTCCGAGCACGGCGTCAGGAGTTTGATAGCGTCGTGTGGTGCCCGCGCGATTGCGCGGGGGTGAGGGTAGAGCGCTGTGAGCGCTCCCGCACCGCGATCGCCGTGACACAGACGCGCGCGTCGTCGCGATTCCGTTTCCGGCTGTTCTGCGCGCCAGCGCGCGCGGCGGCCGGACCATTTACGAGAGGAGGAGCACCCCGGGTCATTCGCTCCTCTTGTGACGGCAGCAGTGGCCCAGGTTCGTATTCGTCAATCGCGCGCGGCCGTTCGTGCTGCGCGGCAAGAGAAAGGGACACGCCTCCGTGGGCGACCTCCAACAGATCGCATGGCCCGTCGTGGTCATCCTCATGCTCGTCTTCTTCGGCGGCAGCTTCTACATGTCGGTCCGCATCTCCCGTAAGAAGGAGAACGCCGATGGCTATATGACCGGAGGCGGCAAGATCGGCTTCGGAATCTCGGCCGCATCGATGACCGCCACCTGGATCTGGGCTTCGTCGATGTACGCATCGGCGACATCCGGCTACCAGTTCGGCATCTCCGGCCCCATCCACTACGGGCTGTGGGGCGCGCTGATGATCCTGCTCATCTACCCGTTCGGGAAGCGGATCCGTGCGGTCGCGCCCAATGCGCACACGATCGCCGAGGTGATGTTCGCGCGCCACGGCCGCTCCAGCCAGCTGATGCTCGCGGGCTCCAACGTGCTCGGCAGTCTCATCAGCCTCACGTCGAACCTCATCGCGGGCGGCGCGCTCATCTCGCTGCTGTCGCCGTTCACGTTCACGCAGGGCATCCTCGCCATCGGCGCGGGCGTACTGCTCTACACGCTGTGGTCGGGCTTCCGCTCGTCCGTGCTGACCGATTTCGCGCAGGTCATCGCGATGCTCGGTGCGGTCGTCGTGATCGTTCCTGTCGTGTTCTTCGCCGCCGGCGGCCCGGACCTGTTCGAGCAGGGGGCGTCGAACCTCACGGCTGAGCAGGCGAACTTCTTCTCCTCGAAGGCGTTCTTCGAGCAGGGCGCGCCCTACATCGCCGCCGTGCTCGCCTATGCGATCGGCAACCAGACGATCGCGCAGCGGCTGTTCGCGGTGCGCGAGGATCTCATCAAGAAGACGTTCGTGACCGCGACGGTTGGCTACGGCGCGACGATCATCGGCGTCGGAATGCTCGGCGTCATCGCGCTCTACGCAGGGATCGTTCCGCTCGAGGGAGACGTCAACAACCTCATCCCGCAGATGGCGGCGACCTATCTCGGCCCGGTGCTCATCTGCCTGTTCTTCGTGATGATCATCGGCTCCCTCTCGTCGACGGCCGACTCCGACCTGACGGCGCTGTCGTCGATCATCATGGCCGACGTGTACGGGCAGAATGTGGCCGGCAAGCGCAACGCGGATCCGAAGACGATGCTGCTCGTCGGTCGCGTCACGATGATCGTCGCGGTCGTCGCCGCGCTGTGCTTCGCGTCGATCCAGTTCAGCATCCTCGACCTCCTGGTCTTCGTGGGTGCGCTGTGGGGTGCGCTCGTGTTCCCGGTGATCTCGAGCTTCTATTGGAACCGCGTGACGAACACGGCGTTCACGGTGTCGGTTCTCGTCGCGTTGGCCGCGTTCCTGCCGGTGCGCTTCGAGTGGATCGAACTCTCCGGCGGCGTCGGCATCGTCAGCGACGTCTTCTCGACGATCGGCATCGGCGTGGTCCTGGGGCTCATGGCGTTCGGGTTCTTCGGCCTTCGAACCGGCCTCGTGATCGGGATCGTGGCGACACTCGCGTCGGCCCCGTTCGCGATCGGCTTCCTGCACACCTATCCCGTGCTGTCGGGGTCGCTGATCGCCTACGGCGTCAGCACCATCGTGTGCGTGGCGATCACCCTCGCAAGCCGGGTGAAGCGGTTCGACTTCGACCTCATCAAGGAGCGCACGGGATCATTCGATCCGGAAGCGCCGGCCGTCGAAACGGAAGGAGTCGTGCGATGACCCTCGCATTGACGCTGTATGTGCTGATCTGGCCCGTGATCGTCGCGGGCACCCTCGCCGTCCTGATCCGCGCGTTCGTCAAGGACGCGCGGGAAGCGAAGAGCAAGGGCGAGCAGATCATCTGATCGCCGGTCATCGGGCTCCCACCGCGTTCTCCGCGGATCCGGTGGGAGCCTGGTGCTACCCTGGCCGCATGCCTTGTCTGCTCCTGCGCCGTCGCGACCGCCGAATCTCGGCGGGTCGCCGGCCAGCGTGCGCGTAATCCGCGTCGCGTGAGCGGCCCGCCGTCACGGTCAACCGCCCATCGCGCAATAAGGTAGAAGTCATGACGTATTCGGTCGCCGTCTCCGGCGCCTCCGGCTATGCGGGCGGCGAGATCCTTCGCCTGCTCGCGAACCATCCCGATGTCGAGATCACCACGGTCACGGCGCACTCGAGCGCGGGCGACCCGCTCGTCGCGCATCAGCCGCACCTGCGGAGCCTGCGCCACCTCGAGCTGCAGCCCACGACCCCTGAGATCCTCGCGGGCCACGACATCGTGTTCCTCGCTCTTCCGCACGGCCAGTCGGGCCAGTACACCGACGCGCTGGGCGACGCGGGCCTCGTGATCGACGCGGGCGCCGACCACCGGCTCACGAGTCGCGACGCGTGGGATCAGTTCTACGGCGGTGAGTTCCACACGCCGTGGGCCTACGGGGTTCCCGAACTGCTCGTCGACGGTGCGAAGCAGCGCGAGAACCTGGTCGGCGCGTCCCGCATCGCGGCCCCCGGCTGCAATGCCTCGACGGTCTCGCTGAGCCTCGTGCCGGGCGTGTCCGCAGGAGTGATCGAGTCGCACGACATCGTCTCGGTGCTCGCCGTCGGCCCCTCGGGCGCCGGCAAGTCGCTCAAGCCGCATCTGCTCGGCGCCGAGCTGCTCGGCACCGCGAACCCCTACGCCGTCGGCGGCACGCACCGGCACATCCCCGAGATCCAGCAGGCGCTGCGCGCCGCCGGCGCGACGGATCCGCGGGTGTCCTTCACTCCCGTGCTCGTGCCGATGGCGCGGGGCATCCTGGCGACGACCACCGCGCGCATCGCGAACGATGCCACCGACGCGCAGATCCGCGCCGCGTGGGAAGACGCGTACGGCGATGAGGTCTTCGTGCAGCTGCTCCCCGAGGGGCAGCAGCCGCGCACGGCCGACGTGACGGGGGCGAACACGGCGCTCATGAGCGTCACGATCGACCGCGCCGCCGACCGCGTCGTGATCGTCGCGGCGGTGGACAACCTTGCCAAGGGCACGGCCGGCGCTGCGATCCAATCGATGAACATCGCGCTGGGCCTCGATGAGACGACGGCGCTGACGACGAACGGAGTCGCACCGTGAGCGTCACCGCAGCCGAAGGATTCGAAGCGGCAGGCGTCGCAGCCGGGCTCAAATCGTCGGGCGGCCCCGACGTCGCGCTCGTCGTCAACCGCGGTCCGCAGAAGACGGCGGCGGCGGTGTTCACATCGAATCGTGCGAAGGCGAACCCGATCATGTGGTCGCAGGAAGCGATCAGAGACGGCCGGGCCGAGGCCGTCGTCCTGAACTCGGGCGGCGCCAACTGCTTCACCGGCTCGTTCGGGTTCCAGACCTCGCACCAGACCGCCGAGAAGGCCGCCGACCTGCTCGGCGTCGGTGCGATCGACGTGATCGTCTGCTCGACCGGTCTCATCGGTACGGGCGACGAGGTCTTCCGGCAGAAGGTGCTCGAGGGCACGACCGCGGCCGCCGGCCGGCTCAGCGCCGACGGCGGGGAGAGCGCCGCGCGCGCGATCATGACGACCGATACCGTTCCCAAGCAGGCGACGCGGACGCGCGACGGCTGGACGATCGGCGGCATGGCGAAGGGCGCGGGAATGCTCGCCCCCGGTCTCGCCACCATGCTCGTCGTGATCACCACCGACGCGGTGCTCACCCCGCAGCAGGCGGATCAGCACCTGCGCTCCGCGACGCGCACCACGTTCGATCGCCTCGATTCCGATGGCGCGATGTCGACGAACGACCAGGTCACGCTGCTCGCGAGCGGTGCCTCGGGCATCGAGCCCGACGCCGTTGCGTTCCGCGACGCGCTGACGGATCTGTGCCTCGACCTCGCGACTCAGCTGATGGCGGATGCGGAGGGTGCGAGCCACGAGATCCACATCCGCGTGACGGGCGCCGTGACGGAGCAGGACGCGGTCACGGTCGGCCGCTCGGTCGCCCGGAACAACCTCTTCAAGACGGCCATCTTCGGAAACGACCCCAACTGGGGCCGCGTGCTCGCGGCGATCGGAACGACGAACGCGCAGTTCGACCCCTACGACACGGATGTGACGATCAACGGCGTGCGCGTGTGCACGAAGGGCGGTCCCGATCGGCCTCGCGAAGAGGTCGATCTCACCCCGCGCCGCACGACGGTCGACATCGACCTGCGCGTCGGCGACGAGGCGGCGACGATCATGACCAACGACCTGACGCACGCCTACGTCCACGAGAACAGCGCATACTCCTCATGACACCGATCGATCTCCAGCAGACGAGTCCCGAAGAAGCCGAGTTCAAAGCATCGACCCTGATCGAGTCGCTGCCGTGGCTCAAGCAGTACCGCGACGAGATCGTCGTGGTGAAGTACGGCGGCAACGCGATGATCTCGGAGGAGCTGCAGGAAGCCTTCGCCGAAGACATCGCCTACCTGCGCTACGTCGGCATCAAGCCGGTCGTGGTGCACGGCGGCGGCCCGCAGATCTCGAACATGCTCGACCGTCTGGCGATCCCGAGCGAGTTCAAGGGCGGCTACCGCGTGACCTCGACGGAGGCGATCAGCGTCGTGCGCATGGTGCTCACCGGTCAGATCAATCCGCAGCTCGTCGCGAAGATCAACTCGCACGGCCCGTTCGCCGTGGGCATCTCGGGCGAAGATGCGGCGCTGTTCGGCGGACGCCGGCGCGGTGTGATGATCGACGGCGTGGAGGAGAGCCTCGGCCGCGTCGGCAACGTCGAGACGGTCGACCCGACCCCCGTGCTCGATCACCTGCGCGCCGACCGGATCCCCGTGGTCGCGGGCGTCGCGCCCGACCTCGACCACCCCGGGCACACGCTCAACATCAACGCCGACGCGGCGGCGTCCGCGCTCGCGCAGGCGCTCGGCGCGAAGAAGCTCGTGATCCTCACGGATGTGCCCGGCCTCTACGCCGACTGGCCCAACCGCGATTCGCTCGTGTCGCACCTCACGGCGTCCGAGCTCACGAACCTCATGCCCAAGCTCGAATCGGGCATGATCCCGAAGATGCAGGCCTGCCTCGATGCCGTGACCAACGGCGTGCAGAAGGCCTCCATCATCGATGGGCGGGTGCCGCACTCGGTGCTCGTCGAACTCTTCACCAGCAACGGAATCGGAACGGAGGTCTCGGCATCATGACGCAGAACTGGAAGGACGAGGCCGGCCGCGACCTCATGAGCCTCGGAGGCCGCCTCGCGAACCTCGAGCGCGGCAAGGGCTCGCACGTGTGGGACACGGAGGGCACGCGATTCCTGGACTTCCTCGGCGGAATCGCGGTCAACTGCCTCGGGCATGCCCACCCGGTCGTCGTCGACGCCGTCTCGCAGCAGGCGGCGCGTCTCGTGCACGTCTCCAACTACTTCGCGACGCCGCAGCAGCTCGAACTCGCGGCGCGGCTCAAGCGCCTCGCGCGCACCGGCGACGAGGGGCGCGTGTTCCTCGCGAACGCGGGCACGGAGGCGAACGAGACGGCCATCAAGCTGGCGCGACTGCATGGGAACGCGACCGGCAAGAGCACCATCCTGTGCCTGAACGGTGCCTTCCACGGACGCACGACGGGCGCGCTCGCGCTCACGCCGAAGCCGGCCTACCAGGATCCCTTCTCCCCGCTGATGCCGGGCGTCCGGGCGATCGACCCGACGATCGACGCGCTCGAAGAGGCGTTCCAGGCGGGCGACGTCGCGGCGATCTTCGCCGAACCGATTCAGGGCGAGGCCGGCGTCGTGCCGCTCCCGGACGGCTTCCTGCAGCGCGCCCGTGAGCTCGCCACGGCGCACGACGCGCTGCTGATCCTCGACGAGGTGCAGACCGGATCCGGTCGAACGGGAGAATGGTTCGCGCACCAGCAGCTCGGCATCGCGCCCGATGCGGTGACGGTCGCGAAATCGGTCGCGGCAGGCTTCCCGCTGGGCGCGCTCATCACGTTCGGCGCGGCGAGCGATCTGTTCTACCCCGGCACGCACAACTCGACGTTCGGCGGCAACCCGCTCGCGAGCGCGGTCGCCAACGCCGTGCTCGAGCACATCGAGAACGAGAACCTGCTCGAAAACGTCTCCGCGCGCGGCGCCGAGCTGCGCGAGAAGGTCGCCGACCTCCCGCTCGTGGCGTCCACCCGCGGTGCCGGCCTGCTGATCGGCATCGTGCTCGATGCGCCCGTGGCGGCCGAGGTCGCGAGCGCGGCGCTGTCGCGCGGGCTCATCATCAACGCGCCGGCCGCAGACGTCATCCGTCTCGCGCCCGCCTACACGATCGGCGACAGCGAGATCGCCGAGTTCCTCGATATCTTCACGGCATCGCTCACCGCGGTCGCCGCCCAGCACCAGGAGAACGCCCGATGACTCGTCACTTCCTCCGCGACGACTCGATCACGCCCGCCGAGCAGTCGGAGATCCTCGATCTCGCCGCCGTGCTCAAGCAGGACCGGTTCGCAGAGAAGCCCCTCGATGGCCCGCAGACCGTGGCGGTCATCTTCGACAAGTCATCGACCCGCACGCGCGTGTCGTTCGCGGTGGGCATCGCCGACCTCGGCGGATCCCCGCTCATCATCACGACGGCATCGAGCCAGCTCGGCGGCAAGGAGACGCCCGCCGA
>DXAM01000083.1 GCA_019117025.1 Candidatus Microbacterium stercoravium
TGTATCAGACTCTTGATACGGCGAGCAGGACCCGCTGCGAGGAGGAGCCACCACAGCTCACCGGTCGTGAGGGCGTGCACACCAACGCGTGCCACTACCGGTAGGTCTCCCCCTCGATTCCCACCCCAAGCGCAAAGGCGCGAAAGGAACACCAATGAACAAGCAGACAAAGTGGATCGGAGCGGCCGCCTTCGTGGCGACGTTCTCCCTCGCTCTCACAGCATGCAGCGGCGGCGGAAACGGCGGCGACGGCGGCGGTGACGGCGATTCGGCGGCACCCGTCGAGACCAAGGAAGCCGACTACAACCCGGTTGACCGCGCCGACATGCAGCAGGGCGGCGACGTCACGCTCGCTATCGGCGAGATCACGCCGCAGATGAACGCGATGCAGCAGGACGGTTCTGTCGACACCCAGCAGATCTGGACCTGGTACAACCCGCAGATCATCCTGTCCACGCCCGAGGGCGAGTCGTACCCGAACCCCGCGTACATCTCGGACAAGACGGTCGAAGAGGTCGACGGCAACACCGTCATGACGCTGACCTTCACGGACGAGGCCGAGTTCAACGACGGCACGCCCATGGACTGGAAGACGATCGAGAACACCTGGATTGCGAACCGCGGCGACGAGGGCTACACCCCGAACAGCACCGAGGGCTACCGCAACATCGCGTCCGTCGAGGCCGGCGAGACCGACAAGCAGGCCGTCATCACCTTCGACGGCACGTTCGCCTGGGTCGATGCACTGTTCTTCAACGTTGTGCACCCGGACGTGGACTCGGCCGAGGCATTCAACGAGGCGTACCTCCAGGACGCGCACGCCGACTGGGGCGCCGGCCCGTACAAGATCGACGAGTTCGACCGCGAGGCGGGCGTGATCTCGTTCGTGCCGAACGACAAGTGGTGGGGCGACGAGCCGATGCTCGACTCGCTCACCTTCCGCGTGATGGAGCCGACCGCTGAGATCAACGCGTTCCGCGCGGGCGAGATCGACATGGCGGGCAACTCGCAGTCGCTCACGGCTGACACCCTCGAGCAGATCGCCGACGTCGAAGGCACGACGGTCTACCGCGCGGCCCGTGCGGCGAACAACCTCGTCCAGCTCAACGCCGAGCGCGAGCAGTTCGCCGACCTCGAGACGCGTCAGGCGATCTTCATGGCCATCGACCGCGAGCAGATCACCGACGTGATGTGGGACGGTCTCGACTACACCGAGGAGCCCGCCGGCTCGCTCAACCTGTACCCGTACCAGGACGGCTACGAGGACGCACTGGCGAACTCGGGCTACGAGTTCAACGTCGACGAGGCGAACGCCATCCTCGACGAGGCCGGCTGGGAGACGGGCGACGACGGCATCCGCGAGCGCGACGGTGAGCGCTTCGAGGGCCGCCTGCCCACATTCGGCGACGACGCGCTGACCGAGGCGCGCGCCCGCGTGGTGCAGCAGCAGCTGAAGGCGATCGGTTTCGATCTGCAGCTCGATCAGCGCGCGGCGAGCGAGTTCTCGACGACGCTGACCGAGAAGGACTGGGATCTCGTGATGCTCGGCTTCAGCTCGTCCGACGCCTACGGCGTGATGTGGATGTGCCAGGTCTACTGCGAGGACAGCGGCTTGAACCTCTCCGCGACGATGGACGAGACGTTCGACGAGCGCATCCACGAGGTCGAGGCGCTGCCGACCCCCGAGGAGCAGATCCCCGCGGCGATGAAGCTCGAGTCCGAGCTGATGGCCGAGTCGTGGGGCATCCTGCCGCTCTACGCCGGCCCGCAGATCATGGCGGCGAAGGACGGTCTCGCGAACCTCACCCCCGAGCCCTACACGGGTCTGGACCTCTTCGGAGTCCTGCCGGTGGAGAACTTCGGCTGGGCGAAGTAGTCATCCCTCAGGCGGCGGGGTCGGTGCGTCGGCACCGGCCCCGCCGCCTGATGCTGTGGGGTCTTCTCGCAACTTGCTGATAGACTCGGCTCTTGGCTTGCGTGCGGGTTCCCACGCCCGCACACGTCGAACGGCAGCCCCTCTACTGCCGCCGACAACATCCGATTCTCATTCGAACGAAAGTCTGTACCTCACGTGGCAAACATCAAGTCGCAGATCAAGCGCAACAAGACCAACGAGAAGGCGCGCGAGCGCAACCGCATCGTGAAGAGCGAGCTGCGTACGCTCATCCGCTCGACGCGCCGCGCCATCGCCGGTGCCGACAAGGGCGCCGCCGAGGCCGCATACGCGAAGGCCGCGAAGAAGCTCGACAAGGCCGTCTCGAAGGGCGTGATCCACAAGAACCAGGCTGCGAACCGCAAGGGCGCCCTGGCGAAGCAGATCAACGCTCTCTGAGCCGACTGCGCTGAAGGCCCGTCCCTCCTGGAGGGGCGGGCCTTCTCGCATGCCCCAATTCTTCATTTCTGGCACTTTTCCGCTGCCCAATCGACGAAGAATTGTGCCAGAAATGAAGGTTTGGGGCTCTACGCCCCGAACGGGGCGCGTGTGGCGACGACCGTGACCATGCGCTCGAGTGCGAAGATCGGATCCCGCGCAGCGCCCTTCACCTCGGCGTCGGCGCGCGCAACGGCCTGGATCGCCAGGCCGATCTCGCCGCCGGTCCAGCCCACGAGGTCGCGCTGTGCGCGCTCGACCTGCCAGTCGGGCATGCCGAGGTCGCGCGCGAGCTGTCTCGCGGGACCGCGCTTGCCGCCGACGCGCGCCATGGTGCGCAGCTTCATCGCGAACGCCGCGACCATCGGCACGGGGTCTGCACCCGAGTCGAGCGCCTGGCGGAGAGTGATCAGCGCGCGACCGTAGTCGCCCGCGATGGCGGCATCGGCGGCCGCGAACGCGTTCGTCTCGACCCTGCCGCCGTAGTACCGCGCGACGACCTGCTCGTCGATGACGCCCGTCGTGTCCTGGATGAGCTGCTGGCATGCCGCGGCGAGCTCGGCGAGATCGCCGGTGAAGGCCTGCGTGAGAGAGGCGAGGGCATCGGTTCTGATGCGCCGCTTCGCCTGCCGGAACTCGTCGCCCGCGAACTGCACCCGATCGCGATCGTTCTTCACCGTCGGGCACGCGACCTCGACGCCGCCGCCGGTGCCCGCCCGGATCGCATCGAGCAGCTTCTTCCCGCGCACCGTCGCGCCCGTGTGGCGCAGCACGACCGTCGCGCCCTCCTGCGGGGCGTCGATGTAGGCGAGGGCCTCGGCGAGGAAGGCGTCGGTGCACTTCTCCACGCCGCCCACCCGCACGAGGCGCGGCTCGCCGAACAGCGACGGCGAGGTCACCGCGAGCAGCGTTCCCGAGGTGTAGTCGTCGGCCCGCAGATCCGTCACCTCGAGCGCCGGATCATCGGCCTTCAGCAGCGCGCGGATCGATCCGGTCGCGCGCTCGGCGCAGACCTCTTCGGGTCCGGAGACGAGAACGAGCGGTGCCGGGCGGGGCTGCCGCCAGTCGAGCTGCGGAATGACCGTCGCCTTCTTCGCGGGTCCGGATCGTCGAGCAGCAGCCATGCTCCCAGCGTACCGACCCGCACCGACATCACGCGGTACACAATCGACGATCGGTCGGAGTTATCTGACGATCGCGCGCCGCGGCTCGGCGCCGCCGCCGCGGGATCAATAGCGTCGACGACATGTCGGATCTCGAGGGCTATCGGCGCGCCGCCCCGCGCGCGCGACTCGGCATCGGAGCGGCGATCGTGCTCGTCCTCGTCGCGCTCGCCGTCACCGTCGGCATCGGCATCTGGCGGGGCCAGTCGGCACCGGTCGAACACGTGACCGCGCCCCCGCAGGCCACCGAGCCCGCCACGGCCGTGGCGTCGGACGCGTACGTGCACGTCTCCGGCGCGGTGCGCGCGCCCGGGCTGTACGTGGTCGGCGCCGATGCGCGGGTGATCGATGCCGTCTCGGCGGCCGGCGGGCTCGCCGACGACGCCGACGCATCGGCCATCAACCTCGCGCGACCCGTGACCGACGGCGAGCAGCTGGTCGTGCCCGTCGAGGGCGAGGCTCCCCCGGCGGGCCCCTCGGCCGGCAGCGGTTCGGCGCCCGGCCTCGTGAGCGTCAACACCGCCGACGCGGCCGCCCTCGAAGAGCTGCCGGGCATCGGACCCGCGCTCGCCGCACGCATCATCGACTGGCGCGACACCGAGGGGCCCTTCGCCACGGTCGACGATCTGCTCGCCGTTTCGGGCATCGGCCCCAAGGTGCTCGAGTCGCTGCGCGACCTGGTGACGGTGTGACGGGCCGCGATCTGCGCATGCTGCCGATCGCCGTCGCCGCGTGGGGCGCCGCGATCGCCTCCGTGCTGCGGCCCGCCTGGGCGCCGTGGATCGCCGGTGCGCTCTGGGCGCTGGCGATCGCCGCGCTCGGCGCCGCGCCCTTTCTCGCCTCGCGTGCGACGCATCGATCCGGCGGTGCTGCCTCGTCCGCCGGGTCGCTGCACGTCACGGCCGCGCTCCGGCATCTGTTTCGGTCGGCTGCTCCCTTGTTGCCTCTCCTCGCGGTCGCGTGCGCGGCGGCGGGGATCGTCGCGGCCCACGTGGCTCTCGCCCAGCCGGCGCGCGCCGCCGTCGCCGCGGAGCTCGATGGACGCGTGTCGGATCTCGTGGTGCAGGTGCGCACCAAGGTCGAGCCGTCGGCCGGCGGCGTGCGATTCGACGGATCCGCGTCGGTCGACGGTGCGTCGGCGCCCGTCCGCGTGCTGCTGCGCATCGACGATCCGCCGCACGCCCTCGACCTCGGCGCGCGCGTCGCGGTCTCGGGCGGCGGCGAACCGTCCGACGCGGGCGACGCGTCGGTCGCCGTGGTGTTCGCCGATGCGCTGGAGATCCGCGCGCCGCCGCAGCACGTGTTCGCGATCGCGAGCGACCTGCGCCGCGGCTTCGTCTCGTTCGTCACGCACGATCTCCCGGATCCCGGCGCCGGACTGCTGCCCGGGCTCTCGGTGGGCGAGACGAGCGGCGTCACGGATGAGCTCGACGCGGAGATGAAGGCGTCGTCGCTGTCGCACCTCACCGCCGTGTCGGGCAGCAACTGCTCGCTCGTCGCCGCGATCGCCTTCGGGATCTGCGCGGCGTGCGGCGCGGGACGACGCACACGCGTGGTCGTCTCCCTCGCCGCGCTCGCGGGCTTCGTCGTGCTCGTCACCCCCGAGGCGAGCGTGATCCGCGCCGGGGCGATGTCGACGATCGCGCTCGTCGCCCTGCTCACCGGGCGGCGAGGTGCGGGGGTCGCGGTGCTCTCGCTGGCGGTCACGGTGCTGCTCATCGCGGATCCGTGGCTCGCCGCGTCGTACGGCTTCCTGCTCTCGGCCGGCGCAACGGGGGCGCTGCTGCTGCTCGCCGAGCCGCTCGCCGTCGGACTCGCGCGGTGGATGCCCCGCGCGCTCGCGCTCGGCATCGCGGTGCCCCTTGCGGCGCAGCTCGTGTGCGGCCCCATCATCGTGCTGTTCGCGCCGCAGGTCTCGCTGTACGGGGTCGCGGCGAACATGATCGCGGGCCCGGCGGCCCCCGCCGCGACCGTGCTCGGTCTCGCGGCGTGCCTCGTCCAGGCGCTGCCGCCGCTCGCGCTCGGGCTCGCGTGCCTGGCGTGGCTGCCCTCCGCATGGATCGCGCAGACCGCCACGACCTTCGCCTCGCTCCCGTCAGCAGACCTCGGTTGGCACGAAGGCTGGCTCGGGTTCCTCGCCCTGACCGCGATCGGGGCATGCGTCACGGTGGCGATCACCGGTGCGCCTCCGACGCTGCCGGCGATGGTTCGGCGCGGCCTGGTGCGCGGATCCGTCGCATCGCTCGCGATCATCGTGGGCGCGGGTGCTGGAACCGTCGCGCTCACCGGCGTCGTGGGGCCGCTCACGTCGCCGCGGGACTGGTCGATCGCGCTGTGCGACGTCGGCCAGGGCGACGCGGTGCTTCTCCGGTCGGCGGGACGCGTCGCGCTCGTCGACGCCGGGCCCGACATCGCCGCACTCGAGCGCTGCCTCACGCGCCTCGGCATCGACGAGATCGATATCGCCTTCCTCACGCACTTCGACGCCGATCATGTGACGGGCGTGCCCGCGCTCGAACAGCGGGTGCGCACGATCATCCATGGGCCGGCCGAGCACGCTTCGGAGCTGGACGAGGCGCGCGCCGCCTCGCCGGACGTCCGAGAGGGCAGCGCCGGCATGCACGGCACCCTCGGTGACGCGTCCTGGCGCATCCTGTGGCCCGCTGACGACACGAAGGCGTTCCCGCCCGGCAACGACACGAGCCT
>DXAM01000084.1 GCA_019117025.1 Candidatus Microbacterium stercoravium
TGCTCCTCTAGCGTGTGGGGATGCCCCGTATCGCCGCCGCCATCGGAACCGTCGTC
The DNA here is from genome assembly GCA_019117025.1 of Candidatus Microbacterium stercoravium. Classification (GTDB taxonomy): domain Bacteria; phylum Actinomycetota; class Actinomycetes; order Actinomycetales; family Microbacteriaceae; genus Microbacterium; species Microbacterium stercoravium. The sequence continues at coordinate 57 of DXAM01000084.1, forward strand.
GCGCTCGCCGCGGCACTCACCGCCTGTGCCGCGGAGCCGGACCCCGACCCAGAATGGACGGAGGAGGCCGCGTACGCGGAGGCCGAGGAGGTTTTTCGGGAGTACTGGAGCCTCGACCGCGAAGAACAGAACGATCTCGTGACAACAGAAATGCTGGAAGCGAATGAGCGAGGGCGTAAACGAATTGAGGAGCTTGGTGCGGAAGTACGTGGCGATTCAAAAATTGAGTCGTTGGAATTCTCAGGCTTCCGCATCGTCGGCACCACCGCAGTCGTTGAGCTCAACGCATGTATTGACGGTTCGGACGTCGAGGTAAGCATCGATGGGGGCGATTGGAAACAGGCACGAGAAGACACGTCGTACGGGGTAGCGGCACAGTTAGAAGCAGAAGGCGACCGAATGCTGGTCGCAGACCTTAGCGAACCCGGGGCAGACGCATGCTGATCGAAACTGTGGTGCTGTTCGCGTTTATGTCGTCGGATAATTCAACCGCAAGGTGCTCGGTCGACGAGATAGAGCTAGGCCTCTGCGAGGCCGGAGGAGACCCGGGCCTCGCGATCGGCGGGCACCAGCAGCAGCCGGGGTCCCAGCCGCCTGCGCCCGAGGCGCCGGCTCCGCCCGGTCCGCCCGGCGGGCATACGCAGCCGATCGTCGGCCCGAGCCCCGGGACGGCGCCGGAGACGCCCGCGGGACCGAGCGGAGAGCCCGGCGGGTGGCAGTGCCTGGATCCCGCGCAGCAGGTGATCGGCAGCACGTGCCTGACCGATCCGACGCCGGATCCCGACCCCGAACCCTCCGCCGAACCGGAGCCGGGCGCGCAGCCGCCGGCGATCCCGCCGATCACGGCGTACGACGTCGCGGTCTTCGTGCCCGCCCCGGCCGCTCCCACGATCGAGCCGTTCGGCGTCGCGATCGCCCGGGCCCCGATGAACGTGGCCGTCTCGGCCGCGTCGCAGACCGTCGGCGGTGAGTTGTTCGGTCTGCCGATGTCGGTCACGTTCACACCCGAACTGCTCACGATCGATTACGGCGACGGCACGGTCGCGGAGGTCGCACAGGCCGCGCCGACCTGGGAGCAGCTCGGGCAGGAGCAGCTGAGCCCGACGGCCACCAGCCACACGTACGCCGAGCGCGGGACGGCCGCCGTGTCGGTCGACGTGTCGTACTCCGCGGTCGTCGATTTCGGGCCCTGGGGCGTGCACCCGGTCGGCGGATATGTGGTGGCGGAGGGGCCGGCGACCGACGTGCGCATCTATGAGAAGCAGTCGTACCTCGTCGCGCAGACGTGCGCCGAGAACCCCTCGGGTCCGGGCTGCTGAGGGCCGCCGCTACGCTGATCCCATGCCACTCATCGCGCTGACCGGCGGGATCGCGTCCGGGAAATCGACGATCGCACGTCGGCTCGCCTCGCACGGCGTCGTCGTCGTCGACGCCGATCAGACGGTGCGCGATCTGCAGCGGCCCGGGGAACCGGTGTTCGACGAGATCGTGCGCGAGTTCGGAGACGGCGTGGTCGCCGCCGACGGCGCGCTCGACCGGGCGGCCCTCGGATCCATCGTGTTCGGCGATGCCGAGCGGCTCGCCGCGCTGAATGCGATCGTGCACCCGGCGGTCAGGGCCGAGACCGAGCGGCGCTTCCGCGAGGCGGGCGACCGCGTCGTCGTCTACGACGTTCCGCTGCTGGCCGAGGCACGCGGAGCGCGGGAGTGGGATCTGATCGTCGTCGCCCACGCGCCCGCCGAGATGCGCGCGGAGCGCATGATGACCGAGCGCGGCATGAGCCTCGAAGACGCGACGGCGCGCATCGCGCATCAGGCGTCCGACGAGGAGCGCCTCGAGATGGCGGACGTCGTGATCGACACGTCCGGCACGATCGAGCACACCCTCGAGCAGGCCGATGCCCTCTGGGAGCGCATACACGGCTGACGACGGTCTCCGCATACGGCGCGCGCATCGGGTCAGGAACGGCGGATCATCGCGCGGGCGCCCTTTCCTCGTGCCGACCGGCCTCGTCTGTCAGTGGTTCGGCATAGCCTGAATCCATGCAGACCACACGAAGCGTCCGCCCGTTCGAGGTCATCAGCGATTACACGCCGTCCGGCGACCAGCCGAAGGCGATCGCCGAGCTCGCCGGCCGCATCAACGCCGGCGAGACCGACGTCGTGCTGCTCGGCGCGACGGGCACCGGCAAATCCGCGACGACGGCATGGCTGATCGAGCAGATCCAGCGCCCCACGCTCGTGCTCGCCCACAACAAGACGCTCGCCGCGCAGCTCGCCAACGAGTTCCGCGACCTGCTGCCGAACAACGCCGTCGAGTACTTCGTGTCGTACTACGACTACTACCAGCCCGAGGCGTACGTGCCGCAGTCCGATACGTTCATCGAGAAGGACAGCTCGATCAACGCCGAGGTCGAGCGCCTGCGCCACTCGACGACGAACTCGCTGCTCAGCCGTCGCGATGTGGTGGTCGTCAGCACCGTGTCGTGCATCTACGGCCTCGGCTCGCCCGAAGAGTATCTGCGTTCGCTCGTCGCGCTCCAGGTCGGCGAGCGCTACGACCGCGATGCGCTGATCCGTCACTTCATCGACATGCAGTACAACCGCAACGACGTCGATTTCTCACGAGGCAACTTCCGCGTGCGCGGCGACACGATCGAGATCATCCCGGTCTACGAAGAGAACGCGATCCGCATCGAGCTGTTCGGCGATGAGATCGAACAGATCCTGAAGCTGCATCCGCTCACGGGCGAGGTCATCGAGAAGTTGGACGCGGTGGCGGTGTTCCCGGCCACCCACTACGCCGCCGGCGCCGATACGGTCGCCCGCGCGATCAAGACGATCGAGGTCGAGCTCGAAGAGCGCCTGCGCGAGTTCGAGAAGCAGGGCAAGCTGCTCGAGGCCCAGCGGCTCAAGATGCGCACGAGCTTCGACCTCGAGATGCTGCAGCAGATCGGCTTCTGCTCGGGCATCGAGAACTACTCGCGCCACCTCGACGGCCGCGAGGCCGGCGAACCGCCGCACACGCTGCTCGACTTCTTCCCCGACGACTTCGTCATGGTCATCGACGAGTCCCACGTGACCGTGCCGCAGATCGGTGCGATGTACGAGGGCGACGCGTCGCGCAAGCGCACGCTCGTCGAGCACGGGTTCCGTCTGCCGAGCGCGCTCGACAACCGTCCGCTGCGCTTCGACGAGTTCAAACAGCGCATCGGGCAGACGGTGTACCTCTCGGCCACGCCCGGGAAGTACGAGATGGGAATCGCCGACGGCGTGGTCGAGCAGATCATCCGCCCGACGGGGCTCGTCGACCCCGAGATCGTGGTCAAACCCAGCGAGGGCCAGATCGACGACCTGCTCGAGGAGATCCGCGTGCGCGCCGCGAAGGACGAGCGCGTGCTGGTGACGACGCTCACGAAGAAGATGGCGGAGGAGCTCACCGACTTCCTCGACGAGCACGGTGTGCGCGTGCGGTATCTGCACAGCGATGTCGATACGCTGCGCCGCGTCGAACTGCTCACCGAACTGCGTCAGGGCGTGTACGACGTTCTCGTGGGCATCAACCTGCTGCGAGAGGGCCTCGACCTGCCCGAGGTGTCGCTCGTCGCGATCCTCGATGCCGACAAGGAGGGCTTCCTGCGCAGCGAGACCTCCCTCATCCAGACGATCGGCCGCGCGGCCCGCAACGTATCCGGTCAGGTTCACATGTACGCCGACAGGATCACCGACTCGATGAAGCGGGCGCTCGACGAGACCGATCGGCGCCGCGAGATCCAGGTCGCCTACAACCTTGAGCACGGCCTCGACCCGCAGCCCCTGCGCAAGAAGATCGCCGATATCACCGACACGCTCGCCCGTGAAGAGGCCGACACCGCTGAACTGCTGGGCAAGCGCAAGAAGGATCCGCGGGTCAAGGACGGCGGCCGCGGCCGGGCCGCGACGCCGGTGAAGAAGCACGAGGGCATCGCCGCCGAGGGTGCTGATCAGCTCGAAGAGGCCATCGCCGACCTGACCGAGCAGATGGTGCAGGCCGCCGAACAGCTCAAGTTCGAGCTCGCGGCCCGGCTGCGCGACGAAGTGCAGGATCTCAAGTACTCGCTGCGGCAGATCGAGAAGGCCGGCCACGCGTAAGGTGGGGGAGCGATGAGGCGCTGGGCGGGAACGATCGGGGCGGTGGTCCTGCTGGTCCTCATCATGGCGGCCTCATCCGTGCAGGGCACGGCGCGCTTCGAACTGCGCGACGTCGGCTGGGGTACCGCCGAGCAGCCGCCGCCGCCCACCATGCCGCCCATGACGCCCGGGCCTGCCGCGCAGCGGCCCGCGAACGACGGCAGCGACGCGGCCGGCACCGTCGTGATGATCATCCTGCTCGTGCTCGCCGCAGCGATCATCGCCGTCGTCGCATTCTTCGTCGTTCGCGCGATCGTGCGTGCGCTGCGCGCCCGCGTTCCGGTCGCGCGCCCCGCGAGCCCCGGCGCGGCCTCGCTCGAGGCCGAACCCGACCTCGAGAAGGCCGCTCCGGCCATCCGGCAGGGGATCCGCACGGCCGCCGACCGCATGGACGACCACCCCGAGCCGTCCGACGCGATCGTCGCCGCCTGGGTCGGGCTGGAGGCCAGCGCCGCCGACGCCGGAACGACCCGCGGGCTCAGCGAGACGCCGGCCGAGTTCACGGTGCGGGTCATCGCCCATCGGCAGCAGATCTCGGGCGAGGTGCGAACGCTCCTCGGGCTGTACGAGCGCGTGCGCTTCGCGGGGCGCGCAGCGACCGACGCCGACAGGGTCACCGCGCGCCTCGCGCTCGTCGCGATCGAGGAAGGATGGCGATGACGGCACGGAGGGCTCTCGCCGCAGCGATCGTGCTCGTCATCGGCGCCGCGGGACTGATGTTCCTCGGCCTCGAACCGCTGTTCTCACTGAGCGCGGGGGCGCTGGCCGGCGTCTTCGTCCTGCTGCTCGCGCTGCGGCACGCGCCCGTCCGCGTCGACGACGGGCCGCGGCGCGAACGGGCGTCGTTCGAGCGCGGATCCGAGGTCGCGCGCCTCGCCTGGGGCTTCAACATGCGCACGGGCGTCGCCGGCATCGCCCTCACCCGCCGAACCCGCGCGATCCTCGCACGCCGCCTCGCCGCCGCCGGCATCGACGCCGACGATCCCGCCCATGTCGCTCGCATCGACGCCGTCATGGGCGAGGGCGTATGGCAGCGCATCGACGCGGTGCGCGCGCAGCGCGCCGACCTCGAACGCGCCCTCGACACCACAGAACGCCTCACCCGACCCCAGGAGCGCTCATGACGAACCCCACCGACATCGCCGACACCGGCCGCCGGATCCTCGACGCCGTGAAGGGCGTCGTCGTCGGCATGGACGACACGCTCGAGATCGCGCTCGGTTCGATCCTCGCGGGCGGTCACGTTCTGTTCGAGGACGTGCCCGGCCTCGGCAAGACGGTGGCCGCGCGCAGCCTGGCCTCGGCGCTCGGGCTCGGCTTCCGGCGCCTGCAGTGCACGCCCGACATGCTCCCCGGAGATGTCACGGGGTCGTACGTGTATGCGCCCGACACCGCAGAGTTCGTCTTCCGGCCCGGGCCGATCTTCACCGGGCTGCTGCTCGCCGACGAGATCAACCGCACGACGCCCAAGACGCAGTCCGCGATGCTCGAAGCGATGGCCGAGCGCCAGGTCACGGTCGAGGGCAACCGGTATCCGCTCGAGCGCCCGTTCCACGTGATCGCCACGTCGAATCCGATCGAGTACGAGGGCACTTACGCGCTGCCCGAGGCACAGCTCGACCGCTTCATGGTGCGCCTCGCCGTGGGGTACCCCGACACGGCGGAGGAGACCGAGATCCTGCTCGGGCGGGTGCGCCGCCAGCGCGAGGAGACCCGGGTCGACCCCGTGATCGACGCCGACGAGCTCGTGCGCATGCAGGATGCGGTTGAGGCGGTGCACGTCGATGACGACGTCGTGCGGTACTGCGTCGAGGTGGCCCGCGCGACGCGGAACGCCGAGAACGTCGCGGTCGGCGCATCTCCGCGCGGATCCCAGGCGCTGCTGCTGCTCGGCCGCGCGCTCGCGCTGCTCGGCGGCCGCGACTACGTGCGCCCCGACGACATCAAACGGATCGCTGTGCCGGTGCTCGCACACCGCCTCACGCTCACGCCGCAGGCCTGGGCACAGGGCGTCGACCCTGCGCGTACCGTGGAGATCGCGGTGAATCAGACGGCGGTGCCTCCCACCGTCGGGATCACAGCGTGATGAGCGCAGCCGGAACCGCGCCCCGGCGATGGGCCCGCACACCTGCGATCCTCGTCGCCATCGGCACCGCCGTCGTGCTCTCCGGCGTGGGTCTCGCGGTCTCGCGCCCCGACATGGTGGCGCTCGCCGCGCCGCTCGCGCTCTGGGCTCTGGGCGCCGTGCGAGCCGAGCGCCGTACGGAGGGAGCTCCGCCCGAGATCCGCATCGAGGGCGTTCCGGGAGACGCCGACCTGGTGGTCGACGAGGTCTCCATCGATACCGGTGCCGATGCGGCCGACTTGCTCGTCGAGCAGGCGGAGCGCCGCTTCACGCGGGTGATCGTGCCGGGGCGCACGGCGTTCATCGCACGCAGCCGCACGCGTCACTCCGGCCCGCTCGACGCGGTCCGCGTGCGCGGACGCGCGCTCGCCGCCGATGCCGGGCTCACCGGACCCGATGGGGCCCCCGCCGTGCGGCGCCGCGCGATCTCACCGCCCGTGCGGCAGATCCGCGAGCTGCCGCTCGCCCCGCGCCTGTCCGGCATGCACGGCTCCCACGAGGGATCGCGGCCGGGCCACGGCGGCGACTTCCGCGACATCCACCCGTTCGCGCCCGGCGACGAGCTGCGCCGCGTCGACTGGCGCGCGACCGCTCGGGCGGCCCGACGGCCCGGCGACCTGCTCGTACGGCGCACCCACGCGCTGAGCGAAGCGTCGGTCGTGATCGCGATGGACGCCGCCGACGACCTCGGCGAGGTCGTCGCGATGTGGGGCTCGGCCGACCGCACCCGCAGCGGAGCGACGTCTCTCGATCACGCCCGCGAGGCGGCGCGGTCGCTCGCGACGGCGGCCGTCGGCGCCGGCGATCGCGTGGCGTACCACGTGCTCGACAAGGCCGGTCGTACGGTGCGCGGCGGCACCGGATCCCGGCATCTCGCGCGCGTGGTGTCGGCGATCTCATCGACGGGCCGGGCGGGTGATGACAGCCGCTACCGGCGCACGCCGCCCGTGCCTCAGGGATCCGTGATCGCGGTGCTGTCGACGTTCTTCGACGGCGCCGCCGCCGATCTCGCGATCATGTGGCGGGCGTCCGGACACCGGGTGATCGCCGTCGACACGCTTCCGCACCTCGACGCGGCCCGCCTCACGCCCGAGCAGCGACTCGCGCTCCGCGTGCTGCTCGCCGAGCGCGACGTCGTGTTCCGCGACCTGTCCTCCGCGGGCGTCGATCGTGTCCGGTGGGACGACGATGCGGCGACCGCGCTCGGCGTGCTCGCGCGTTCGAGGGCGGCACGATGAGAGATGACGTGCTCGAGATCGGGCCGTGGATCCCCGGTGTCGTTCCGCGCATCGCGCTCGTCGCCCTCGTCGCGGGCGCGTCGGCCGCGCTGGGCCTCGCGATCGGCTGGCAGACCGCGGCGGTCGCGACCGCGGCGCTCGGCGCGATCTGGCCGCGCACCGGTCTCGCGTGGTTCTCCCTCGCCGTCGTTCCGCTCGGCGTGCTGTGGCAGCCGCTCGGCCTCGCTCCGACGATGCTCGCG
>DXAM01000085.1 GCA_019117025.1 Candidatus Microbacterium stercoravium
GAGAACCGCGCCGGTGGTGAGGGAATCGTCATCGGCGGCGAAGCCGTTGGACACCGCCTCGGAGATCGGCACGATGAGGATGAGGTCGGGGATCGACAGCGATCCCGTTTCTCGCTGGCCCACGATGCGGATCAGGATGACGACCCCGAGATAGATCAGGGTGCCTCGCAGCATCGCCTCCCACACCGGCACGGTCATCTCGAAGATAGATGTCAGGTCGTCCATGGAGTCGCTCCCTCGTGAGCTGCCCCTGCACAGCGCGGGCAGGTGATGCGACTCAAGCACGAGCGGGGTGCGACCGGGGAGGCCTTGATTTCGACGAGGGGGTGTGTTCAACGAATATCGTCGTGTCGGTGAACGCGTGTCGGGCGCCCGCACCGGCAGAATCGTTTCATGCCCGAGACTCCGGAGATGCCGCGCAGCGGCGCCGATGTCAGCAGCTGCGCGCTCATCTTCGGGCTCGCCGCCGCGATCTGCCTGCTCATCCCCGTGATCGGCGAAGGCCTCGCCGTGCTTCCCGCCCTCACCGCGCTGGTGCTGGGGTTCCTCACCGTGCGCCGCCACGAGACCGACCGCACGGTGCGGGTGTGGCCGGCGATGATCGGCGCCGTGCTCGGCGCGGTCGCGCTGTTCGTGGGCGTCGCCATGTTCCTGATGACGGATCTGGTCGGCTGAGCCCGCCGACAGATCGCGGCGTCAGTACTGGACGCGCTGCTGTGCGCGTTCATACTCCGCACGTGAATACTTGCTTCCTTCGTCGCCCGTATTTGCACGCATAGAGGCGGGATCCGCGGGTTTCCGCGGCTCTCCCGTTTCCCGACCACCGCACTATTTGACTTTCTCGCACCGTCGAATTTGCGCCGCGGCTCGTGGGGAGTTGCATCGACAGGTGCGGCGGGGCTGGATCGGAGCAGCCCCGCGCCCGCCTATATTCCGCCGTGTTCCGCCGGATGACGCTGAATTTCGTACCGCGTCGCATCGTGACATCGACCGCGATATCGGGGCGCTGCAGGTGCCAGCATGTGGCTACTGCACCACACCGAGAAGGGTTCGCGATGTCCAGATTCGTTCGACGCACGACCGGGGCCGTCGTGCTCGCCGTGGCCGCCACCGCGGTCGCCGCCTGCGCCAGCAACACCAGCGCATCCGCTCCTTCTGCGGGCGGCGCTGGTGGCGAGCCGTCCTACGGCGGTACGCTCACCTTCCTCGAATCGCAGGTGCCCACGTGCTTCTACGCGGGTGGCAGCGGGTTCTACCCGGTCGCGACGATCCTCAACCAGGTCGCCGACAAGCTGACGTATCAGGATCCCGAGACCCGCGAGATCTCGCCGTGGCTCGCGACCGACTGGACGGTGAACGACGACGCCACCGAATACACCTTCACGCTGCGCGAGGACGTCACCTTCTCCGACGGCTCGCCGCTCGATGCAGAGACGGTGGCGCTGAACTTCGACCACCTGGGTCTCGGCGACGACGAGCTCGGCCTCGCGGCGCAGGAGTTCATCAGCAACTACGTCGGCAGCGAGGCGGTCGACGAGAACACCGTCACTTTCACGTTCTCCGAGCCGTCGCCCGGATTCCTCCAGGCGACGTCGGTCGTCGGCGCCGCGATCGTGTCGAAAGAGACGGCGCAACTGCCGTATGAGCAGCAGTGCCAGCTCGAGAACCTCGTCGGAACCGGCCCGTTCACGGTCGGCGACATCGTGCCCGAGCAGCAGTACGCGCTCGAGGTGCGCGACGACTACGACTGGGCGCCGCAGGAGTCTGAACACCAGGGCCGTGCCTACGTCGACGCGATCCAGATCGTCGTCACGCCCGAGAGCAACGTGCGAACGGGCGCCCTCACCTCCGGCCAGGCCCACGCCATCCGCGACGTGGCCGTATACGACGTGCCGAGCCTCGAGTCGTCCGGCGACGAGGTGCACTTCGCTCCGACGAACGGCGTCAACCCGCAGTTCGCGCTGCGGTGGGACAACCCACTGCTCGCCGACGTGAACGTGCGCCGCGCGCTGCTGAAGGCGACCGACACCGAGGCGATCGTGAAGAGCATCTACCAGGATCGCTTCACGCCCGCGACGAGCGTGCTGAGCGAGGGCGCGACCGGATACGTCGACCTGTCCGACCGCCTCGCCTACGACCCCGAGACCGCACAGCAGCTGCTCGACGACGCCGGCTGGGTTCCGGGCGACGACGGGATCCGAGAGAAGGACGGCGAGCGTCTTGCGCTGACGACGTGGACGAGTGCGGTGTTCCCGCTGAACCAGGAGCTCGACGAGCTCGTCGCGGATCAGTGGGCCGAGGTCGGCGTCGAGCTCAACATCGACACCCCGGACGCCGCCACGTCGACGGCGGGCCAGCACGATCCCGATCAACTGCCGGTCGCGATCACGCACGTCGGACGCGTCGACCCCGACGTGCTGAAGAGCAACTTCCACAGTGCGTCGGCGCGCAACGCGCTCGTCTCCGACGACGACGAGCTCGACGCGCTGCTCGACGAGATCTCGGCGTTGCCGACCGACGACGAGCGCTACGCCAAGGCGGCGCAGACGCAGGAGTACCTGATCGACAACGCCTACACGATCCCGCTCTATGAGCTGCCGCAGACCTACGCGACGTCGGCCGCGACGCACGGCCTGACGTGGGAGCCCGTGGGCCGCGTGCGCCTGTACGACACCTGGCTCACCCAGTAACCGAGACCGAGAGCAGGAGCCCGCCATGATCCGACACCTTGCCGCCCGCGTCGGCCAGTCCGTTCTCGTGCTGTGGATCGCGTACACCGCAACGTTCTTCCTGCTTTCGGTGCTTCCCGGCGACGGGCTCATGATCAAGTTCGAGAACCCCGACCTGGGGCTGACTCCCGATCAGATTGCCGCGGTGCGCGAGTACTACGGAATCGATGAGCCCTTGCTGATCCAGTACGTGCACGCCCTGCTCGGGCTGTTCGGCGGCGATTTCGGGTACTCGATCGTAAACGCGGTGCCGGTCGCCGACCGCCTGGCGAGCGCGATCCCGCAGACCCTGCAGTTGGCATCGCTCGGGTTCGTGCTCGCCGTGGTGCTCGCCGCGAGCACCGCCGCCGCGTCGACGTTCGCGGCGTTCGGCTGGCTCAAGCGGTTCGTGCAGTCCATCCCGTCGGTGTTCGCGTCTGTACCCGCGTTCTGGCTCGGGCTGGTGCTGATCCAGATCTTCTCGTTCCAGCTCGGCCTCGTGCCGATGATCGGCGCGAGCGCTGGGCAGGCGCTGATCCTGCCGGTGATCACGCTCGCCGTGCCGGTGTCGGCGCCGCTCGCGCAGGTCTTCATCCGCAGCCTCGATGAGGTGGTACGGCGCCCGTTCGTGCAGGTCGTCGAGGCGAAAGGTGCCAGCCGGTGGTGGATCGTCAGCCGACACACCGCGCGCAACGCACTGCTGCCGACCGTGACGATCGCGGGCCTCATCCTCGGCGACCTCATCGCCGGCTCGGTCGTCGTCGAGACCGTGTTCGGGCGCAACGGCATCGGCCGCCTCGTCAACGAATCGGTGGCGAACCAGGATCTTCCCGTGATCCAGGCCATCGTTCTGCTGAGCGCGTTCGCCTTCGTCACGGTCAACCTGCTCGTCGACCTGCTGTATCCCGTGCTCGACCCGCGCCTGCGCACCGCGAAGCGCGCGGCGATCGTCGAGGACGTTCCCGCATCGCCCATCCGCGAGGAGGTGACGGTATGACCGTCGCGCACACGATCGAGCCCGCTGTGGCCGCGCCGCACGAAGACCCGCCCGCACCCGCGGCCGAGCGCGCCCCGCGGAGAGCCCCGCGCCGCAGGCGCATCTCGGTGACGCTCGTGCTCGCCTACGCGTTCATCGCGCTTGTGGTGGCATGGGCGCTGTTCCCCTCACTCTTCGCGCCCTACTCGGCATACGACCCGATCGTCGCCGGCCTGCAGGGACCGAGCCCCGCCCACCCGTTCGGCACCGACCAGGTCGGGCGCGATCAGCTCGCGCGGGTGATCTTCGGCGCTCGCGAGTCACTGCTCGGCGCGGCGATCGCGGTGGGGCTCGGCGGATCCGTCGGCGTCGTGCTCGGTTCGATCGCCGGATCCGTCGGCGGCGTCGTCGAGACCGCGGTCATGCGCATCGTCGACGTGCTGCTCGCCATCCCCGGCCTGCTGCTGGCTCTCACCGTCGTCGTGCTGCTCGGGACGGGCACGACCAATGCAGCCCTCGCGGTCGGCGTCGGGGCGATCGCCTCCTTCGCCCGCCTCGTCCGCTCCGAGGTCGTGCAGGTGCGCCGTACCGAGTACGTCGAGGCGGCCTACCTCTCCGGAGGACGATTCTTCGACGTTCTGCTCACGCATATCCTGCCGAACTCGCTGCGCCCCGTGCTCGCGCTGCTCGCCCTGCAGTTCGGCGGCGCCATCTTGGCGCTGTCGACGCTCGGATTCCTCGGCTACGGCGTGACGCCGCCGGATCCCGAATGGGGCATGATCATCGCCCAGGGCCGCGACCTGCTCGGCGCGGCGTGGTGGGTCGCCGCGCTGCCGGGAATCGTGCTGCTGCTCGTCGTGCTCTCGGCGAACCGCATCAGCCAGGCATGGAGCGAGGCGCGATGAGCGCGCTGATCGTCGAGGATCTCGTCGTCGACTACCAGGGCCGCCGCGGCCTCGTGCGCGCGGTCGACGGCGTCTCGTTCACCGTCGCGCCGGGCCGCACGGTGGCGCTGGTGGGGGAGACCGGATCGGGCAAGACCACCGCTGCGCTCGCCGCGATCGGCATGCTGCCGCCCGCAGGGATCCGCGCCGCGGGCCGCACGGTCGTCGACGGCACCGATATCACCGGCTGGTCGCGCCGCAGGCTGCGCGGTGTGCACGGCACGCGCGTCGGCCTGATCCCGCAGGATCCGACGTCGTCGCTGGACCCGTTGCTCACGGTGGGCACGCAGGTCGGCGAGGCGCTGCGGATCCACGGGGAGCGCGACCGCGCCGTCGTGCGCGCGGAGGTGTCGCACCTGCTGCAGCGCGTGGGGCTGACCGACGCCGATCGCATCGCGCGGTCGTACCCGCATCAGCTCTCGGGCGGACAGCGCCAGCGCGTGCTGATCGCGGGGGCCATCGCGCTGCGCCCGGCCGTGCTCGTCGCCGACGAATCGACCAGTGCCCTCGATGTCACGGTGCAGCGGCGGGTGCTCG
>DXAM01000086.1 GCA_019117025.1 Candidatus Microbacterium stercoravium
GACTTCGTACCCCAGGCCGGCACGAACGATCTCGGCCGCCAGGCGGTGCTCGTCAACTTCGAGAGCGACCCCGCCACGACGCACACCGTCGAGGTGACCTTCTCGGCTCCTGCCGACCAGAAGTACGGACCGCTCGACGTGCGCACGACGCCCATGATCAAGGACGTTCCGGTCACGCCCACCACCCCCGGTTGCGGGTAAGCCGTGCCGGGCATCATCGTGCACGAATGGGTCGCGCCGGCGGGCGGATCAGAGAACGTCTTCGAGGCGATCGCGCGCGCGTTTCCCGATGCCGAGCGGTGGTGCCTGTGGAATGACTCGGATCGCCTCGCCCCCATCCACGAGACCGTGCTGGCGCGCACTCCGCTCAAGGGCCACAAGGCGCTCGCGCTGCCGTTGATGCCCACTGTGTGGCGGCATCTGCCGCGGCGCGATGCCGACTGGATCCTCGCGAGCAGCCACCTGTTCGCGCACCACGCGCGGTTCGGCGGGCCCGCGCGTGAGGCACCCAAGCTGCTGTACGTGCACACACCCGCGCGGTACATCTGGGTGCCCGAGCTCGACGCCCGCGGCAACTCTGCTCCCGCACGGCTCGCCTCGCGCATGCTCAAGCCGCTCGACCGCAAACGGGCGCAGGAGCCCGTCGCCATCGCGGCGAACAGCGCGTTCATCGCGCAGCGCATCGCCGATACGTGGGAGCGCGAGGCGGAGGTGATCTACCCCAACGTCGACGTCGCACGCATCAGCGCCGAGCCGCAGCTCAGCGCGAAGGATGAGCAGCTGCTCGAAGCCCTGCCCGACCAGTTCATCCTCGGATTCTCGCGCTTCGTACCGTACAAGCGCCTCGATGCGGCGATCGATGCCGGTCGCGTCTCGGGCCTGCCCGTGGTGCTCGCGGGCGGCGGCGACGGCGAAGAAGCACTTCGGGCATACGCCGATCGCGTGCATCCGGGCAAGGTGCACTTCTCGCTCAACCCCTCGGATGCGCTGCTGTCCGCGATCCTGCGGCGCGCCGCCGCGTTGGTTTTCGCGCCGATCGAAGACTTCGGCATCATCCCCGTCGAGGCAATGGCCGCGGGCACACCTGTGCTCGTGAACGCCACGGGCGGCGCCGTCGAATCGGTCGTCGACGGCGTCACGGGTGCGCACGTGCACGATTGGTCGAGCGACGCCGAACTGCGAAGCGCTGTCGAGCGCGCGATCGCGTGCGACGCCGAGGCCTGCCGCGAGCGCGCGCAGCTCTTCAGCGCCGATGTCTTCGACCGCCGTATTCGAGAGTTCGTCACGAGCCACACATGACGTCAGAAGCACCCGTCGTCGAGCCGCGCGAGCGGCTGGCATGGGTCGACGCCGCACGCGCGCTCTGCGTGCTCGCGGTCGTGGTCATGCACACGACCATCTCGCTCTTGGCGGTGTTCGAACCGGATCCGCTCGATATGACCTGGCGGCACATCGTCGACGCCATGACGCCGTTCCGCATGCCCGCGCTGTCGCTTCTCAGCGGCATGCTGCTCGCGAGTCGCATCCGTGCCGGTTTCGGCGACCGCCGCGCCCTCGCTTCCATCGCGCTGTCCGCATGGCTGTACGTCGTGTGGCTCGCCGTGTTCCTCGTCGTCGCGCTGACGGTGGGCACCTCCGTCTGGCTCGGCCAGTTCGGGTACGGCGAGACGAAAGACTCGCTCGGGTCGTTCGTCGATCAGCTCGTGCTGCCCCGCACGGTGCTCTGGTACGTGCTCGCCCTTGCAGTGTGGAGCGCGATCCTGGCCGCCGTGCGCCAGGTGCCGCCGGCCGCCGTGCTGATCGTGCTGTCGGCGCTCTCGATCGTGTCGTTCTCTCTTCCGTCCGACGGCGCAGAGCAGCACCCGAATATGGTGCGCTACTTCGTGTTCTTCGCCGTGGGCGTGTACGCATCCGGTCAGATCCGCGACCGCATCGCGAAGGCACCGTGGACGACGGCGCTCGTCGCGGCGGGCGTGTTCATCGCTGTGAGCTTCATCTCGTCGTTCGGGCCGAGCGAACGGGTCGACGACGTACTGACGGTTCCGCGCGACATCGCCGGCGCAGTCATCGTGATCGTGCTGGCCGCGGCGCTCTGCTTGCTGCCCGGCGTCGGTCGCGCACTCGCCTGGGTCGGCCGGCGCACCCTGCCGATCTACGTGATGCACGCGATTCTGCTCGACCTGCTCGTGATGCACTCGGGCTGGTGGAGCGCGCTCTTCGCCGATCGCCTCGCGCGCGCAGTTGCTCCGGTGATCATCATGGTCGCGATCACGGCAGTCGCCGTGGGCTTCCACGCTCTCGCGACCCGCACGCCCGCCCGCGTGCTGTTCGCTCTGCCCGTCGCGTGGAAGCGACGCATTCTGAAGGGAGCGCGATGAGCGCGATCTGGGTCGATACCCGCTGGGAAGGCCTGCACGGCATCGGCCGCTACGCACGCGAAGTGTGCACGCGCCTGACCGTGCCGTGGCGCTCGCTCGGCCTCGACGGCGCGCCCGCTTCGCCCGCCGGCGCCCTCGCGCACGTTCCGCCCGGGCTCGTG
>DXAM01000087.1 GCA_019117025.1 Candidatus Microbacterium stercoravium
CAGCGCGGAACCTGGCTGACCTTGCGCAGGTCCAGCGCGTTGTTGCGCGCCTCGAAGTAGCCGAAGTCGAGGCACCAGCTGCACCCGATCACGCCGGCGGCCGCCATCTGCGCATACGACGAGAGCGACGGATCGAGCGCCTTCCACTTCGCGACGCGGCCCTCGAGCGCCAGAGTGGTCTTCAGAACTCGGCGGTTGTGCCACAGCACGTAGCCGTTGTCGGGCAGCTGGCCCCACTTCCGGCGCGCGTACGCCGTGAGCACGGCGCCGTAGAGGCCGGTGATGCGCGCCTTCGGAATGCGGAATCGACTGGGCATGGTTCACTCCTTCGCGAAATGGTTCTGCCCATACGACACCGCGCGCGGGGGAAACGTGACAGCGGCGCCGGCGGAATGAGGGCGAAGCAGCCCCGCCGACGTACGGTGGGAGGAGATATCCCGATCGAGGAGCGAGATGCACCGCACGCCTGCCCGTCTGTACCGCGTTCTCGCGATCGCCGAGGCGATCACCTGGACGATCCTCATCGGGGCGCTGATCGCGCGCGCCGTCGGGGCCCCCAGCATCGTCGTCACGATCGGCGGCGGCATCCACGGGCTCATCTTCCTCGCCTACGGCGCGACGGCGATCCTCGTGGCGTTCAATCAGCGCTGGTCGATCGGCCTCGGGATCCTGGCCGTTGCGAGCGCGATCGTTCCGTATGCGACGATCCCCATGGAGATCTGGCTGCACCGCACGAGCCGGCTCACGGGCCAGTGGCGCCTCGATGAGACCGACCACCCGCAGGATCGCACCTGGTACGACCGCACGATGCGCTGGTTCCTGCGCCGCGCATGGGTGCTCGTGACGCTCATCGTCGTCGCCGTGGTAGCCCTGTACGTCGTGCTGCTGCTCGTCGGTCCGCCCGGCGGGAAGTGAGCTCCTACACGGCCGAGAGGCGCTCGTCCTCCTCCGTGACGACCAGCTGACCGCACGCGCCGTCGATCTCCTTGCCGCGGGTGTCGCGGATCGTCGTGGGGATCCCGCGGTCGTTGAGGCGCCGCACGAACTCGCGCTGCGCGGCGATCGGCGAGGCGTCCCACACCGACCCGGGGGTCGGGTTGAGCGGGATCGGGTTGACGTGCACCCAGCCGTGACCGCGCTCGAGCAGCTTGTCGGCGAGCAGCTCGGCGCGCCACGGGTGGTCGTTCATGTCCTTGATCAGGGCGTACTCGATCGACACTCGGCGGCCCGTGCGCTCGTAGTATCCGCGCGCCGCGTCGAGCACCTCGTCGACCTTCCAGCGCGAGTTGACGGGGATCATCTCGTCGCGCAGCTCGTCGTCGGGCGCATGCAGCGAGAGCGCGAACGTGACGGGGAGGTCCTCGTCGGTGAGCTTGCGGATCGCTGGAGCGAGGCCGACGGTCGAGATCGTGATGCCGCGAGCGCTCATGCCGAGGCCCTGCTTCTTGTCGACCATCGTGCGCACGGCCTGCATCACGCGCTTGTAGTTGGCGAGGGGTTCGCCCATTCCCATGAAGACGATGTTGCTCACGCGCTCGGCGCTGTTGTCGTCGTCGCGCTTGCCGCCGAGCTCGCCCGCGGCGATGATCTCGTTCGCACGCACGACCTGATCCACGATCTCGGCCGCCGACATGTTGCGGGTCAGGCCGTTCTGGCCCGTGGCGCAGAACGGGCAGTTCATGCCGCAGCCGGCCTGCGAACTGACGCAGAGCGTGATGCGGCCGGGGTAGCGCATGAGCACCGACTCGACGAGCGCGCCGTCGTGCAGTCTCCAGAGGAACTTGATGGTGTCGCCGCCGTCGGTCTGCAGCCGGCGCACCTCGGTGAGGAGGTTCGGCAACATGCCGGCGACGAGCTCCTCGCGCCCGTCCTTCGGCAGATCCGTCATCTTCTCGGGGTCGCGCGTGTAGTGGTCGAAGTAGTGCTTCGCCAGCTGCTTCGCACGGAAGCCCGGCAGGCCGAGCTCCTTCGCCTTCGCGATCCGCTCGTCGGGGGTGAGGTCGGCGAGGTGCACCGGCGGCTTGCCGCGCTTCGGGCTCGCGAACTGCAGCAGGGGGCGCCCGCTCTCGTCCTTGCGCTGCTGCCACCCCTCGGCCTTGGGCTTGACCTGGCGAATTCCCGACGTCGTCATGCCTCCACGGTACGGCCCCGACCCCGGCTTCCGCTGGAGAGTCTCAGGATCCTGCCCGGACACACGCGCGAATGCGGGCAGTTCTGCCCGTCGCGCGCGCGGGACGAAGCCCGTAGCTTGGTAATGTCCGGCCGGTTTCGGGGGAGCCCGGCCGGACTTCGCCTCACCCGGGGTTCCCGTCCCTCGCACAGCTTTCCAGGAGATCCCATGACTGTTTCCCGCCGCGCCCGCCTGCTCTCGGCCATCGGCGCCATCGCTCTCGTCCCCGCCGCGCTGACGGCCTGCTCGGGAGGCGCCGGCGGACAGTCCGTTGCCGACGCCTGCAAGGTCGCGCAGGACACCTTCACCGAGGTGAGCTCCGACATGGGCGGCCTGTCCTCGATGATGTCCGATCCTGAGGGCATGAAGCAGATGATTGCTGACCTCGACACGAAGATCGCCGAGGGCGGCGAGAAGATCACGAACGAAGAAGTCAAGTCGGTCTACGACGACTTCGGTGCCGGAATCACGACGATCTCGGAGAGCCTCGACGCCATGGCGGACGACCCCACCAGCGTCGACACCGAGGCGCTCACCGAGGCCTCGGAGAAGCTCACGACCGCGGGCACCGACCTCGCCGAGGTCTGCGGCTGACCGAGCACCGCTGAAGGCGTTGTTCGCCGCTGAATTTGTCGGCGGCGAACAACGCCTTTCTCATGCACGCCGGTCGTCCGACAGGCTGGGTCCATGCATCTCGATCTGGGCGTCAGAGACGCCGCCCCCGACGCCGTCCTCGCAGCCGCCCGTCACGCCGAGAGCGGCGACTTCGACGGCATCCAGGTGCCCGAGCTCGCCCACGATCCCCTCATCGCGTGCGCGCTCGCGGGATCCGTGACGACGCGGATCCGCACGGCGACGTCGATCGCCGTCGCGTTCGCGCGCAATCCGATGACCGTTGCGCAGGCGGCAAACGATGCGCAGCTCGCGTCGGCGGGCCGGTTCAGCCTCGGCCTCGGTTCGCAGGTGAAGCCGCACATCGAGAAGCGGTTCTCGATGCCGTGGTCGGCTCCCGCGCCGCGCATGCGCGAGTTCATCGCCGCGGTGCGCGCGATCTGGAGCTCCTGGGAGACGGGCGAACGCCTCCAGGTGCGCGGAGAGCACTACACGCACACCCTCATGACGCCGATGTTCTCGCCGGGCCCCAACCCGCACGGATCCCCCGACATCTGGCTCGCGGGCGTCGGCCCGGCGATGACGGCGCTCGCGGGCGAAGCGGCCGACGGCTTCATCGCGCACGCCTTCACGACGCCCGAGTACCTCGCCGACGTCAGCCTGCCCGCCCTCGCCGACGGCCGCGCGCGCTCCGACCGCGAGACGACCGACGTGATCCTCACGCCCTTCGTCGTCACGGGATCCGACGAGGCCGATCGCGCCGCAGCCGAGAAGGCCGTGCGCAGCCAGATCTCGTTCTACGCGTCGACGCCGTCGTACCGGCCGGTGATGGAGCTGCACGGCTGGGAGCACGCCGCCGACGAGCTCCACGCGGCGAGCAGGCGCGGCGAATGGGATCAGATGGCACGGCTCATCACCGACGACATGATGCAGGCGTTCGCGACGTTCTGCGCGCCCGACGACCTGCGCCCGGCGCTCGAGGAGCGCTTCGGCGAGATCGCGACGCGGGCCTGCGTCACGCTGGTGTGACGCAGGCCCGCGCTCAGCTCCGGTCGGGCAGCAGCCACGCGCGGCTGGACTCGACCCGCACGTGCGCCACGCTCTGCAGCTCGAGCACGTCGTCGGCGACCGGATCCGCGACCGACGCGATGAGGTTGCCGGAGTCCGTTTCGATCTCGTACTCGACGGTCGAGCCGTAGAACACGGTGTTCAGCACGCGTCCGACGTCTCCGGTCACCCGATCCGAGCGCTCCGCCGCCCCCGCGGAGAGGCGCACCGACTCGGGGCGCACGAGCAGCTGCGCCGTATCGCCGACCACGACGTCCGGGTGCGCGGGCACGCGCAGGCTGTCGCCGAGCACCGCCGCTGTCGCCGTGCCATCGCCGTGGACCTCCTCCACGTCGGCGTCGAGGAAGTTCGCGCGGCCGATGAAGTCTGCGACGAACATCGATGCGGGTCGGCGGTACACCTCGCTCGGCGCGCCGACCTGCTCGATGCGCCCCTTGCTCATCACCACGATCCGATCCGACATCGTCATCGCCTCGTCCTGATCGTGGGTCACGAAGATGCTCGTGATGCCGAGGCGCCGCTGCAGGCGACGGATCTCGTGACGCATCTGCACGCGCAGCTTCGCATCGAGATTCGACAGGGGTTCGTCGAACAGCAGCACCTTCGGCCGCATCACGAGGGCGCGTGCGAGAGCGACGCGCTGCTGCTGTCCGCCGGACAGCTGGTGCGGGGCACGATCCGCGAGCCCGGAGAGGTTCATGATCGCGAGGATGCCGTCGACGTCTTCGACGATGCGCCGGGCCGACATCCGCTTCAGCTTCAGGCCGTACGAGACGTTGTCGCGCACGCTCAGGTGCGGGAACAGCGCGTACGACTGGAACACCATCGACATGGGGCGCCGGTTCGGCGGCATGCCGGCGATGTCGACGCCGTCGAGCTCGATGGCGCCCTCGGTCAGCGTTTCGAACCCGGCGATCATCCGCAGGGTCGATGTCTTGCCGCAGCCCGACGGGCCGAGCAGGGTGATGAACTCGCCCGGTTCGATGTCGAGATCGATGCTCTCGACGGCCGGCGCGACCGCGGGATCGGCGCTGTAGCGCTTGACCAGGCCCCGCAGGGTGAGCCGTGCTGCATCGATGTCGTCGATGCCGGCTGCCGCCGCGGGGATCGTTGTGTCAGTGACGGAGGAGACCACGGAAGATGACCTTTCTCAGAAGCAGGTTGATGAGGCCGATGATCGCGAGCACGATCGTCACGAGCAGGGCGCAATAGGCGAACGCATTGCCGAACCGCCCCGCGTCGACCTCGGCGAGGATCTGCGACGTCATGATCTTGATGCCCGGCGTCGTCAGGAACACGATGGGCGACAGCGTCGTCATCGCGCGCGCGGTCGCAAGGGTGATGCCCGTGGCGAACGCGGAGTGGATCAGCGGCAGGGTGACCTTGCGGAACGTCGTGGCACCGCTCGCGCCGAGAGACGTCGACGCCTCGTCGATCGCGGGGTTGATCTGCGAGAGGGCCGCGACGCCGGCGCGCTGGCCGGGCGGGAGCGAGCGCGTGATGTAGACCATGACGATCGCGAGGCCGCCGCCGAGCGCCGCGGCCCCGCCGGCGAGCGGCGGCAGGATCTGGACCCCGAAGATCTCGGTCGGCACGAGGAACGCGACCGCGTACCCGATGCCGAGCACGGTGCCGGGCACCGCGAGGCCGAGCATGCCGATGAAGTCGAGCACTCCGGCGAACCGGCCGAGGCCGCGCACGACGAGCCATGCGATGAGCATGCCGAGCACGCCGGCCGTCGGCGCCGCGATCAGCGCCATCACCGTCGTGTCGAGCATCGCCTTCGAGCCGATCCCCGCCAGCACGAACCGGAAGTGGTCGAGCGTGAACTCGTTGTTCACGCCGGGAACCTTGAGGAAGCCGCCCGCGACGACCGTGGTGTACACCGCGATCGTCACGATGACCCACGCGACGACCAGCGCGAGCACCGGGATCCGCAGCGTGGGCGCCGTGATCAGCTCCGCCCGGCCCGAGGGCTTGCCGGTAACCGAGGTGACCTGCTTCTTCCCCGTCCAGTACCGCTGCACCAGGAAGACGAGCAGGGCGGGCACGATGAGCAGGATCGAGTAGGCAGCGCCGGCCTGCACGTTGAACTCGCCCGTCACGGCGATGTACGCGCGCGTCGACAGCACCGTGTAGTCGCCGCCGAGCACGAGCGGATTCGCCAGATCGGCGATGCCCTCGACGAACAGCAGCAGGAAGGATCCCGCGATGCCGGGGGCGAGCATCGGCAGCGTCACGGTGAAGAAGATGCGCGCCTTGCTCGCTCCGAGATCGCTCGCGGCCTCGTCGAGCGACGGGTCGAGGTTCTCCAGCATGCCCTTCAGGTTCATGTAGGCGACCGGAGAGAACGACAGCGTGAGCACGAACACGAGGCCGCCGAGGCCGTACACATCGGTGTTCAGCCCCAGCAGGCTCGACGTGATGACACCGCTGCGCCCGAACAGCGTGATCGTCGCCGTCGCGACCGCGAACGGCGGGGCGACGACGGGCACCAGGGCGAGCAGATGCAGCAATCTCTTGCCGCGGAACTTCAGGCGAACCTGCGCGAAGGCGAAGAGGAAGCCCACGAGCGTGCCGCACATGCCGACGAGGAGTCCCAGCAGCATGGTGTTGCCGACCACGCGCAGGTTGGCCGGGTTCGTGAACAGGCCCGTGAATACGGCCAGACCCTCGGCGGAGAACGCCGCCATGACGAGCTTGCTCATCGGCAGACCGAGCAGGAGCACGAGCACGACGACCACGACGGCGACGATGACGACCACTGATGGGTCGCGCCGCACGCCGCGCACTCGGCGCTTGGCCGTCGGGGGCAGCGCCTGCGCTGCGGTGGACGCGGGATCGAGTGTCAGCGTCATGTCGACTCACTCAGGGGCATCGGACGGGCGTGGGTCACGGCGCTCACTCCTTCGGCTGCGGAGCGACCTCGGCGTCGAAGCGCTTCGTCAGCTCGTCGCGGGCCGCGCCCGCCTCGGTGATGTCGTAGTCGAGAACCGCGACCTCGTCGCGATCGACCATGTCGTCGGTGACCTCGGCGTCGGGGTTCGTCGGCGCCTGGTAGTTTCCGGTCGCGACGCCGATCTCCTGGGCGACGGGCGTCAGCGCCCAGTCGATGAACGTCTTGGCCTCATCGGGATGGGCGGCGTCCTTGATCAGCGAGACGGCGCCGACCTCGAACGTGGCGCCCTCTTCGGGATAGATCGTCTCGAGGTTCGTGAAGCCCTCGTTGATGAACTTGATGCAGTCGTGGGCGAAGATGAGGCCCACCGCGATCTCGCCGCGCCCGGCCATCTGGCCGGGGCCGCTGCCGCTCTTGGTGTACTGCAGGATGTTGCTGTGCAGGTCGCCGAAGTACTCGAGCGCCGCGTCCTGGTCGCCGTCGTTCAGCTCGACCTGGCTCCACATCGCCTGATAGGCGGTTCCCGATGTCGCGGGGTGCGCCATGGCGATGTTCCCGGCGAAGACCGGATCCAGCAGGTCGTCCCAGGACTGCGGCACGTCGGCACCGATGCTCTCGAGCACGTCGGTGTTCGCGCAGAAGCCGAACATGCCCCAGTAGATCCCCGTCCACAGGCCGTCGGGATCCTTGAACTCCTCCGGGATCACATCGGCGTTCGGCGACACATACGGTTCGAGCAGACCGAACTCGGCCGAGGCGACGTGGTTGTCGGCGCCGCCGCCGTACACGACGTCGAACTCGGGGTTGGCCTTCGACGCGTTCATCCGCGCCACGGCCTCGCCCGCGCTCATCCGCACGTAGCGCGCCGTGATCCCCTCTTCTGCGGTGAACGTGTCCATCACCTGCTGGCACTGGTCCTCCTGCACGGTGCACAGCACCGTGAGGGATCCGCCGCCGCCATCGGAGTCGGCCGGGGAAGAACTGCTGCAGCCG
Organism: Candidatus Microbacterium stercoravium; assembly: GCA_019117025.1. Taxonomy (GTDB): domain Bacteria; phylum Actinomycetota; class Actinomycetes; order Actinomycetales; family Microbacteriaceae; genus Microbacterium; species Microbacterium stercoravium. The sequence goes on from DXAM01000087.1 coordinate 7,743, forward strand.
GACAGGATCAGGGCGGCCCCGCCGAACGCGGCTGCTGTCGCCATCACATGTGAACGCATGATCGAGAAACTCCTTCGTTGTGCTCCGACGCGCCATCGCGCGGGCTCTCGATCCGAGACTATGAACCGCTCGGGGTCAGAACGGTGACAGCCCGCCGCCCGTTGGTAACCGTTCTGTCACTCGGCGGGCACCGCATCGAGCGCATAGCCGACGCCGCGCACGCTGCGGATCCGCGCGCCCGTGCCGGGGCGCACGGCGTCGAGCTTGCGCCGCAGCCGGTACACGGTCGTCTTCAGCAGCTCGCGATTGCCGATGCGGTCGATATCGCCCCACACCGCCGAGACGAGGCGGGCGAACGGGATCGTCTCGCCGGCCTGCTCGACGAGCACGTGCAGCACGCGGAACTCGCTCGGCGTCACCATCACGCGCGACGACGACACGAACACCTCGTGGCGCGCAACCTGCAGCCGCAGATCGCCGCTCGTGAGCGTCACGTCGGAGTGCGTCTCGCGCCGCTGCGCGAGCACCTGGGCCCGAAGCGCGAGCTCGCGCGGGTGGAAGGGCTTGGTGACGTAGTCGTCGGCGCCCGCCTCGAGGCCGCGGATCCGGTCGGAGCTCTCGCCCTTCGCCGTGAGCAGGAGGATGGGGACGTTCGACTGATCGCGGATCCGGCGGCACAGGTCGATCCCCGTCATGTCGGGCAGCATCACGTCGAGCACGATGAGATCGGGCTGTTCGCTGCGCAGGGCGTTCCACGCCGGCTGCGCCATGTGGAAGCTCCGCCAGCGGAATCCCTGCGTCTCGAGAGCGAACGTCACGATGTCGACGATGGCCGGTTCGTCGTCGATCACCCACGCCAGCGGCTCAGTCGTCATCATCGTCCTCTCCCTCCTGCGCGAGCGGCAGCGTGAACATCACCGTCGTGCCCCGCTGTGCGATCGTGTCGACATAGATCATGCCGCCGTGCAGCTGCACGATGTGCTGCGACACATACATCCCGAGGCCCGTGCCGCCTCGATCGCCGGTGCCGCTCGAGTACCGCTGGAAGAGCCGGTTCTGCTGCTGCACCGACATTCCGGGGCCGCTGTCGCTCACCGAGATGAGCACGTCGCTGTCGCGCCGCATCATCCGCACGGTGACGCGCGCATCGCCGTCGCTGCCGCGCACCGCGTTGGTGACGAGGTTGACCACCACCTGCTTCACCAGGCTCGGGTCGACGTACATGCGGATCGGCGGCTCGAACGAGTCGAACTGCACATCGGCGCCCAGCACCTGCCGCAGCTCGCGCACGGTCTGGCGCAGCAGGCTGCGCACATTGACGAGGTCGAGATGCAGTTCGAAGACGCCGGCCTCGATGCGCGCGTGGGCGAGCAGATCCTCCGACAGCCCGATCACCTGGCTCGCGTTATCGGCGATGCGGTGCGCGAAGACCCGTTGGCGCTCGTTGAGCGGGCCGGGCGTCTCCTCGATCAGCAGGTCGGTGGATCCCTTGATGATCGCCAGCGGCGTGCGGATCTCGTGGCTGAGGATCGCGACCTGATCGGCGCGGCGCGCCGCGAGCTCCGCGTAGCGGCCGACCTCGACCGCGACCGCGCTGCGCCGGCGATCGACGATGCGCCACGCGGCCGCGCCCAGGAGCAGCACGACGCCGACGGCGGCGATGGCCGCGTCCGTCATCCCGGCAGCGCCCGCGACGATGCCGCCCAGCGCCGCGATCGCCGCGGCCGCGAGCACGATGCGGTCGAGAGATCGATACGCCCAGGTCTCGCGGAGCGAGCGCACACGGATATCCATTCCGACACCTCCTCGTGCGGTCCGTTCGGGGAGCCGTCGCGGCCCGTCGATCATCGTACGGCCCGCGCGCCCCGCCCGCCGATCGGGCCGGCGCCCGGACACGACGGACTCGCAGCCGCGGTCAGTCGGCGACGATGATGTTGAGGTGGCCGGTCGCGGTCGTCACGATCAGCGCGGTGACGCTGATCGCCAGCCCGGCGGACATGAGCATCCACTCGCGCGCGCCCCACGGACTCTCGCGCGCCCAGGTGCGTGCGGCGGTCGCGCCGAACGCACGCGATTCCATCGCCGTCGCGAGGTGGGTGCCGCGGCGGATCGCGAGCACGATCAGCGCGAACGCCATGCCGGCGAGGCGGCGGATCCTGCCGCGGTCGGCGACGCCGCGCACCCGTCGCGCCGCCTCGAGCTCGCGCCAGTCGTCGACGAGCAGGCCGACCATGCGCAGGCCGCCGAGCGCTCCGAGCACGAACCGGGCGGGGAGCTTCGCGCGCTGCGCCAGGCCGTCGGCGAGATCCGTCGGATCGACGCCCGCGAACAGCGCGATGCCGGGCAGCGCGATCGCGAGCACTCGGAAGAAAGTGGCGGCCGCGAGCTCGAGGGATCCGTCGCTGACGTTCATGAGCCACCAGTGGAAATGCACCTCGCCGCTCTGCTCGCCGTACAGCGCGATCGAGACCGCGGTGAGGGGCGCCGCGATCCACACCGGCAGCGTGCGCAGCCAGAAGCTGCGCCAGCTGAGGCCGCTCATGACGATCAGCGGGATCTCGAGCACGAGCGCCGTCAGCGCCGACACCCAGTCGATCGTCACGATGAGCGGGATGGCGACGAGGAATGCGGCGGCGAGCTTCGCCACCGGGTTGATGCCGGCGAGCGGTCCGCGGGCGACCTGTGCGACCGGGATCACGGCGCCTCCCCCAGCCGGAGCTCGCGGGCGCCGAGGGCGTCCAGAAGATCGAGGTCGTGCGTGATCGCGACGATCGCGATGCCGTCGTGCGAGAGCGACGACATGATCGCGACCATCTCGCGCCACGTCTGCGGATCCTGCCCGAACGTCGGCTCGTCGAAGACGCAGACCCGCGGGCGCGTGGCCAGCATCGCGCCGACGGTGAGACGCCTCTTCTCGCCGCCCGACAGCGTGTGCGGGTGAGCGGCCGCGAGGTGGTCGAGGCGCAACCGGTCGAGCAGGTCGTCGGTGCGGCGCGCGATCTCCTCCGGCGGGAGCCTCAGGGCGCGCGGGCCGATCTCGATCTCGTCGCGCACGGTCTTCGCGAGCAGCTGGTGGTCGGGCGATTGCAGCACGGTGCCGATGCGCGTCAGCAGCTGCGTCGATGACCAGCGGATCGGCTGGGGTGCCGCACCGTCGCGCAGGTCGTCCGAGGCGACGACCGTGCCGCTGGCGGCGGGCAGCAGCCCGGCGAGCGTGCGCCCGAGGGTGGATTTGCCCGACCCGTTCGCGCCGGTGATGCCGAGCACCTCCCCGGCGCTGACGGTCAGATCGATCGGCCCGGCGACCGGCTTGCCCTTGACCCGGGCCACGGTGAGCCCCCGCGTCTCGATCAGCGCCGTGCAGGAGTACGGCACATCGGCCTCCGACCCGCGTGTTTCGCGGCCTGCGATGCCCGTGGCAGCGAATTCTGCCGTCGTTGTGCTCGCGGCCGGGCCGAGACGCACCTCGCGATCGATCACGCCGCGCCAGGCCTCGGCGCGATGCTCGACCACGATCAGCGTCGCACCCGTCTGCTCGACCACGCGCGCCACCGCGTCTCGCACCTCGATGACGCCCGCGGGGTCGAGGTTCGCGGTCGGTTCGTCGAGCAGCAGCAGGCCCGGCTGCATGGCGAGCGTCCCTGCGAGCGCGAGGCGCTGCTTCTGTCCGCCCGAGAGCGCGCTCGTCGACCGGTCGAGGCCGACGTCGAGCCCGACGAGGTCGAGCGCCGACGACACGCGGCGCCATGTCTCCTCGCGCGGGATGCCGAGGTTCTCGCACCCGAATGCCACGTCGTCGCCGACACGGTGCATGATCGCCTGCGCATCCGGATCCTGCAGCACGAGACCCGCGCGCCCGTGCACGTCGCGCGGGTCGTCGCCGTCGATAGCGAGGGTCCCCTCCTGCTCGCCCTCGTCGTCGCCCCCGAGCACGCCCGCGAGGGCGTGCAGCAGCGTCGACTTGCCGGATCCGGACAGACCGCTCAGCAGGATCCGCTCGCCCGGCGCGACGTCGAGGTCGAGTCCGCGCGCCGCCCAGGCGTGCCGCGTGGCGTATCGCCAGCCCCACCCGCGGGCCGCGACACGGGCGCCGGTCACACGCGCTTCGCGCCGGTGCGTCCGGCCGCGAACCTGTTCAGCGCGCCGGTCGCCGCGAGACCGCGCACGATCGCCCACCCGCCGATTCCGGCGAGCACGGCGCCCGAGATCGTCGTCGAGCTGATGTAGATCACGGTGAACGGCAGATCGGCGCCCGGGTACCAGCTGATGCGGTCGTTGATGCCACCGCCGAGGCCGGCGCCGGCGCCCGCGAGCAGCGCCGCGGTGAGGTCGAACCGGCGGAAGAGGAACAGCGCCAGGATGATCTCGGCGCCGATGCCCTGCGCGACGCCCGACAGGATGGTCAGCGGCCCCCACTCGTTGCCGATCAGCGCCGAGATCGTCGCCGCGACGACCTCGGTGTACAGCGCGGCACCGGGCTTGCGCACGATCAGACCGCCGATCACGCCAGCGATCAGCCAGGGTCCGGCGAGCAGGCCGCTCAGACCCGGCAGCATCGCGCCGATCACACTGCTCGGAATCGAGTGCGCGGTGTTCCACACGATGAAGATCACCGCGCAGGCGACGGCGATGACGCTCGCGACGACGATGTCGACCACGCGCCACTTCAGGCGACGGCCGCTCGAGCGGACGGGTGTGTCACTGCGCACGGATGCAGTCATGGCATGCTCCCTTCCTGCGCCGGCATGATCCGGATCAGGTTCGACGGTCGGCGCGCGGCTCGCGCCCTCTCAGCCCGGCTTCTCGGACTCCCGTGGTGTTGTCGGGGAAGACTCCCCAGCGACGCAGTATAACCGGCCCCGCTGATCCGATGCCAGCCGCGCGGGCGCACAACGTCACCGGATCGTGAGCGTATTGTCCGGGATCACCCGGTGTGATCGAGTAAATTGAGCGCGTGATGGGTTCTGACGACAGCGAGCGCGACGACGTGCCGCAGCAGGACGTGCCCGTGACGCCACCGCCGCCGCCCGAGGAGCAGGATGCGGTGCCGACGATCACCGGGCTGTTCGATGCTCCCGACGTCGACGAGCCGGCCGAGCCCGAGCCGGTGTTCACCGATCCGCCGCAGCCCGACACCGACTCCGTGCGCATCCTCGCCGAGATGTTCCAGGGCTTCCGGCGCAGGAGCGCGAACCCGCAGCACGAGCTGCAGCAGATCCTCGGCACCGCGACGCAGTCGGTTGCGACGATCGACCCGCCGACGGGATCCGAGCCGCCGCCGACGGCCGGTCAGATTCCGATCATCCCCGTCGATGACGGAACCGACGACGAGAACGATGCGGAAGACGTCGACGACGCGAGCAACGACGAGGCTCTCGCCTGGTTGCCCGCGCCGACAACGACCGCCGAGGAGACCTACGTGGCACCCGAAGATGCGCCGCAGACCGTGAAGACGGCGTACGTGCCGCGAGACGGCGGCAATCAGACCGAGCAGGCGCTCGCCTGGCTCACGGCCGAGAACGTGCCGACCGGGCAGACGCCCGTGATCGCCGCCCCGGCCCTCGTTCCGCGCCGGCGCCACCGCTGGGTGGCCGCCGTGTTCGCGCCGATCCTCACCGCGATCGCGCTCGCGGTCGTCTACGTCGTGGCGTTCGCCGTGTGGCCTCTCAGCAACGTCGCCCCGACGATCGCCGAGGCCGAGTACAGCACTCCCGTCGCGCCGGCCGCCGATCTCCCCTGGCCCGAGACCGGCCAGGGCGCGATCCTCGTCGACGGCGCCGGTGACGTCGTCACCTCAGCGACCGACGACGCGCCCACGGCGCGCGGGCCGATGGCGAGCCTGACCAAGGTGATCACGGTGCTGGTGCTGCTCGACCGGCAGCCGCTCGAGCCGGGCGCCGACGGCCCGTCGTACGATTTCGGTTACCTGGATCAGCAGCAGGCCCAGACGCTGCGCTGGCTGAACAACGAGTCGGCGCTCGACGTGCCGATCGGGGGCACGCTCACGTACCGTCAGCTGCTCGAGGGCATCCTCATGGGATCCGCGGGGAACTTCGCGAACAAGCTCGTCGACGAGCTGTGGGAGGGCGATCGCGACGCCTACGTCGACGACGCCCTCGCCTGGCTGCAGGACAACGGCTTCTTCGACACGCTCATCGTCGACGCGACGGGCATCAGCCCGGACAACCAGTCGACGCCCGAAGACCTCGTGAAGATCGCCGAGCTTGCGATGCAGAACCCGACGATCGCCGAGATCGTGGCGCAGGACGAGGTCGATATGCCCGGCGCGGGCGAGGTCGAGAACTCGAACCCCCTGCTCGGAGAAGACGGCATCGCGGGCATCAAGACGGGTCACCTCGACGAGTGGAACGTCGTCAGCTACAACCTGATGGCGGCGAAGGACATCGAGTCGGACGACGATGAGGTCGATCCGATCCGCGTGTATTCGGTCGTGATGGGTCAGCCGACGCCGACCGAGGAGCGTCCTTACGGCGCCGAGTCGCGCGAGGTGCTCGATGCGGTCACCGAGCGCCTGCAGCCCGTCGACGCGATGGCCGAGCAGACGATCCTCGGCACCGTCACGACGCCGTGGGGCGGACGCGCCGACATCGTCGCCGACGATACGGCCTCGCTCATCCTGTGGAACGGCGAAGAGGCCGACGTCGACATCGACTTCACGGTGAAGACGGGCGACACGGAGGGCAAGACCGTCGGGTCCGTCACGATCACGAGCGCGCTCGACAGCACCGAGGTCGAGCTCGTCATGACCGACGACCTGCCCCGCCCGAGCATCGGATGGCGCCTCACGCACCCGCTCGAGCTGCTCGGCTTCGGCGCGTAGGCCTCAGCGCGCGACCCACTCCGAGACGGCATCGATGAAGGCATCGCCGTCGGATCCGATCTCGTAGCGCACGCCCCGGCCCGCGTGCACGGTGCCGCCGGCGTGCGCGCCGAGGCTCTCGGCGCCCGGCCCCACGGGCAGCCACACGGCGTCCGCATCCGAGTGCACGATGTCGATGAACGGCCGGCGCTCGAGCTCGGCCTTCTCCATGCGGTCGCGCAGGGTGCGCTCGATGTGCTGGCGCTCCGCCCGGATCCAATCGGCCCGGTCGAAGATGTCGTCGAGGCCGTCGGGTGAGAGGCAGCGCACGATCTCGGCGAGCTGCACCGCCGTGGGCTCGGCCGGCGCCGTGCGCGCCGCCACCTCGGGCGCGGTGATCGCATAGCCCGCGCGCGGAGCATCGGTGTCGGCCGCCCGCGAGACGCCGCGCACGACCGCGAGGCGCGGATCCGTCATGGCGGGGCCCGACAGCGGAGCCGCGAACGCCGCGCGCGGGCTCGACGCGAACTCGCTGAGCGACTCGTCGATGATGACGAGCCCGTCGCGCGGGGTCGCGGCAATGATCCGGTCGATCTCGTCGCGCGTGAGCGCACGGCCCTCGGGCACGCTCGGCGAGGCGACGAGCAGGATCCGGGGGCGGTCCGCCGCTGCGCCGCCGATCGCGTCGATGTCGGGGGCGACGACCGCGCTGCCGCCCGCCGCCGCGGCGAGCGCGCGCACGACCTCGGCGACGTCGCGGCCGATCACCGCGCGGGCGGGCGCGACGTCGTGGGCACGGGCGACGACGCCGCGTGCGTCGAGCGAGGAATCAGCCATGAGATCAATTGTGACGCTTTCGAATGTCAGGGGTCCGTGGTTTGCTTTCATCTGTGCTTCTGCGACTCCTGATGCGGTATCTTCCCCGCTACAAAATCCTCCTGGTCGGCGTGCTCGTCTTCCAGTTCGCCTCCGCGCTCGCCGCGCTGTTCCTGCCCACTCTCAACGCCGACCTCATCGACACCGGAGTCGCTGCCGGCGATGTGCCCTACATCGTGCGCACGGGGCTGTGGATGCTGCTCGTCGCGCTCGGGCAGATCCTCGCGGCGATCGTCGCCACCTTCTGCGCCGCGCGCGCCGCCATGGGCCTCGGCCGCGACGTGCGCCACGACGTCTACTCGCGCGTGAGCGGGTTCAGCGAGCGCGAGATCTCGGCGTTCGGCGCCGGATCCCTCATCACCCGCAACACGAACGACGTGCAGCAGGTGCAGATGCTCGCGATGATGAGCGCGACGATGCTCATCATGGCGCCGATGATGGCGATCGGCGGCATCATCATGGCCCTCCGACAGGACGTCGGGCTCAGCTGGATCCTCGGCATCTCGATCCCCGCGCTGCTCATCATCGCCGGCATCGTGATCAGCCGCATGGTGCCTCTGTTCCGCAGCTTCCAGGGCAAGCTCGATGCCGTCAACCGCATCATGCGCGAGCAGCTCACGGGCGTGCGCGTCGTGCGCGCGTTCGTGCGCGAGTCGATCGAAGAAGAGCGCTTCCGCCTCGCGAACACCGACATCATGGTCGTCGGCCGCAAGGTCGGCTCGCTGTTCGTGCTGATGTTCCCGCTCGTCATGCTCGTGCTGAACGTCACGATCGTCGGCGTCGTCTGGTTCGGCGGCATCGAGGTCGATGCCGGCAACACCGAGATCGGCACGCTGTTCGCGTTCATGCAGTACGTCGGGCAGATCCTCGGCGGCGTCATGATGGCCAGCTTCATGGCGATCATGATCCCGCGCGCGGCCGTGTCGGCCGACCGCATCGGAGAGGTGCTCGACAGCGAGTCCACGCTGATCGCGCCCGAGAAGCCCATCACCGACAAGCCGGCACCCGGCCGCGTCGAGTTCGACGACGTCGAGTTCACGTACCCGGGCGCCGAGCAGCCGATCCTCACGAACGTGTCGTTCCACGCCGATCCCGGCGAGACCGTCGCGATCATCGGATCGACCGGAGCCGGCAAGACCACGCTCATCTCGCTGATCCCGCGCCTGTTCGACACCACCGGCGGCACGGTCAGGGTGCACGGGGTCGATATCACGCAGGCCGACCTCGACACGCTCTGGGGCGGCATCGGCCTCGTGCCGCAGCGCCCGTTCCTGTTCACCGGCACGATCGCGTCGAACCTGCGCTTCGGCCGCGAAGACGCCACCGATGATGAGCTCTGGCACGCGCTCGAGATCGCGCAGGCCGCCGACTTCGTGCGCGAGAAGCCCGAGGGGCTCGACAGCCGCATCGCACAGGGCGGAACCAACGTGTCGGGCGGCCAGCGCCAGCGGCTCGCGATCGCGCGAGCGATCGTGCACCAGCCCGACGTGCTCGTCTTCGACGACTCGTTCTCGGCGCTCGACCTCACGACCGACGCCAAACTGCGGCAGGCTCTCTGGCGCGAACTGCCGCACGTCACGAAGATCGTCGTGGCGCAGCGCGTCTCGACGATCACCGACGCCGACCGCATCCTCGTGCTCGACGACGGCCGCGTGGCCGGGTACGGCACCCACGAACAGCTGCTCGAGACGAGCACGACCTACCAGGAGATCGCCCTGTCTCAGATGAGCGCAGACGAGAGCGAGGTCGGCGCATGAGCGACGATGCCGTGATGCTCGACGAAGATCAGGCCGCACAGGAGGCCATGATCGCGGCCGGGGCGAACGAACCTGGAGCAATGGGCGGCAAGCCCAAAGACTTCTGGCCGAGCTTCCGCCGTTTCCTCGGCCTGCTCGCGCCGCACAAGTGGGCGTTCATCCTCGCCTCGGTGCTCGGCGCCATCGGCGTCGTGCTCGCGGTCGCCGGGCCGAAGGTGCTCGGTGAGGCCACGAACGTCGTGTTCGAGGGCGTGCTCTCGGCGACCATGGGCGCGTCGTTCGCGGGCATGAGCCAAGACCAGGTGGTCGACGCGCTCGAGCAGGCGGGCCAGCAGGAGTTCGCGAACATGATCGGGGCGATGCAGAACTTCGCCCCGGGCGAGGGCGTCGACTTCGAGCGCCTGCGCGTGGTCGTGCTGTGGGCGGTGGCGATCTATGTGCTCTCGTCGATCCTGCAGTGGCTGCAGGGCTACATCGTCAACGTGATCATGGTGCGCACCATGTGGCGCGTGCGCGAAGACATCGAGCACAAGGTCAACAACCTGCCGCTGAGCTACTTCGACAAGGTGCAGCGCGGCGAGCTGATCAGCCGCGTGACGAACGACGTCGACAACATGACGCAGACGCTGCAGCAGTCGCTGTCGGGGGCGATCACCTCGCTGCTCACCGTCATCGGCGTGCTCGTCATGATGTTCTCGATCTCGTGGAAGCTCGCGCTCGTCGCGCTCATCGCGCTGCCGCTCATCGGCGTGATCATGGGCGTGATCGGCCCGAAGTCGCAGAAGGCGTTCCAGTCGCAGTGGAAGAAGGTCGGTCGGCTCAACTCGCGCGTCGAGGAGTCGTTCTCGGGGCATGCCCTCGTCAAGGTCTACG
>DXAM01000088.1 GCA_019117025.1 Candidatus Microbacterium stercoravium
GTGCGCAAGGGGGGACTTGAACCCCCACGTCCGTAAGGACACTGGCACCTGAAGCCAGCGCGTCTACCGATTCCGCCACTTGCGCGCGGTGTCAGCCAGAAGCCAACTTCCCGAGAATACCATGGCTCGAACGCGCGCCGCGAATCACGTCATCCGAGCGAGGTATCTGGGGATCAGCCCCGGGTTCGATTCGGGATGTCAGGCGTGGCAAGTAGCATGACGCTAACCATCCACCCGACACCGAGGAGCACCGTGGGACTGCTTGACAGCTTCGAGAGAGGTCTCGAGCGCGCCGTGAACGGTGCATTCGCCAAGACCTTCCGCAGCGGCATCCAGCCCGTCGAGATCGCCTCGGCCCTCCGCCGTGAGATGGACACACGAGCAGCCGTCGTCAGCCGTGAGCGCATCCTGGCGCCCAACAGCTACGCGGTGCGGCTCAGCCCCGCAGACGCCGACCGCATGCGCTCCCTCGGCCCCTCGCTGTTCGACGAGCTGCGCTCCATCGTGCAGAAGCACGCGTCGTCGCAGGGCTACAGCTTCTCGGGTCCGCTCGTGATCGACGTGCAGCCGAGCGACCAGGTGTCGACGGGCACGATCGACGTCACGAGCTCGGCCGTCGAGGGCAGCGTCTCGTGGCAGGCGGTGCTCGACATCGACGGGCGACGCCACACGATCAACCGCGCGCGCACGGTCATCGGCCGCGGATCCGACGCCGACATCACGATCTCCGATTCCGGCACCAGCCGGCGCCACGTCGAAGTGCTGTGGGACGGGCAGCGCGGCATGGTGCGCGATCTCGGATCGACGAACGGATCCCGCCTCGACGGTCAGCGCGTCGAGCGCGCAGGACTCGCCGACGGGCAGACGATCACGATCGGCCGCACCGACATCGTGTTCCGCGTGATCGCATCCGCCGCTCCGCGCCCGACGCGGCTCCCCGGCGGCGACGACGCCACGCAGATCATCAACGAGTTCCACGGGGGGCGCCGATGAGCGCGCTGACCCTCTTCGTGCTGCAGTACGGGTTCCTCCTCCTGCTGTGGGTGTTCGTCTTCGTGCTGATCTTCGCACTGCGCGCCGATGTCTTCGGCGGCCGCGTGCGCAAGCTCCCCGAGTCGCAGCAGCAGATCGCGCACCCTCCGGCTCCTCCCTCCTCGCCGCAGGCCGAAACGGTGGCGCACGGCGTGCTGCCGTCGGCGGCGCCCGCCCCGGCGAGCGGATCCGCCACGGCGAGCGCCGCGACGCGCATCGTGATCACGTCCGGCCCGAAGACGGGCCTCGAGATCCCGCTCGGCTCCGAGCCCCTCACGATCGGGCGCTCGGGCGAATCGGGGCTCGTCATCCGCGATGACTACACGTCGAGCCACCACGCCCGCCTCGTGCGGTACGCCGACCAGTGGATGATCCAGGATCTCGGCTCGACCAACGGCACGTTCCACGACGGCCAGAAGGTCAGCCCGAACTCTCCGGTCGCGATCCAGCTCGGTGCCACGATCAAGGTCGGCGCCACGACATTCGAGTTGCGGAAGTAGTCCCATCCGGATGGTCTTCGAGGGCTCCAGCGCCGCGATCAGTCACACCGGACGCGTGCGGTCGAACAACCAGGATTCGGGCTACGCCGGCTCGAATCTCTTCGTCGTCGCCGACGGAATGGGCGGCCACGCGGGCGGCGACATCGCCTCCGCCATCGCCATCAAGCGGCTGAAGCGCCTCGACCACCACTTCGACGCGCCGTCGCAGGCCGAGGAGGCGCTGCGCACGACGATCGTGGCGACGGCGCAGGACCTGATCGACGCCGCTGCGAGCAAGCCGCAGCTCGCCGGGCTCGGCACGACCATCAGCAGCATCGTGATGGTCGATGAGTACGCCGTCATCGCCCACATCGGCGACTCGCGCATCTACCTGTACCGCGACGGCGAGCTCACGCAGATCACGACCGATCACACCTTCGTGCAGCGCCTCGTCGAGACCGGCCGCATCACCCCCGAGGAGGCCCGGTTCCACCCGCGCCGATCAGTTCTCATGCGCGTGCTCGGCGACATGGACGCGCAGCCCGACATCGACACCTTCATCATGCCGACGCGGCCCGGCGACCGCTGGATGCTGTGCTCCGACGGCATGAGCGGCGTCGTCGACGAGGCGCACATCGCCAAGGCGATGCGGCAGGAGCTGCCGCCCGCGCGCACGGCCGACCTGCTGCTGAAGCAGGCGCTCGACGGCGGCGCGCCCGACAACGTCACGGTCATCATCGCCGACGTCGGCGGGCAGCACCCGCTCTACACCGGCACCCCGACGATCGTCGGCTCCGCGTCGAACCCCGACGGCGTCGACATCCCGGCGAGCCGGTCGCTGCTGCCCACGGGCTGGCTGCATCCGCAGCGGGCCGCCGCGAACGAGCCGAGCCACTTCGAGCCCGACACCGAGTACCTCGAAGAGCTCATCGCCGAAGACCGGCGCCGCTCGCGTCGGCGCCGCATCGTCGGCGCGGGCCTCTCGGTGCTGCTCATCGCCGCGATCATCACCGCGGGCACCCTGTTCTACAGCTGGACCCAGACGCGCTATTACGTCGGCACCGACGAAGACAGCGTGGTGATCTACCAGGGCATTCAGCAGTCGATCGGCCCGATCACCCTGTCCGAGCCGCACGAAGACACGGGCATCATGCTCGTCGACCTGCCGTCGGCCTGGCAGATCCGCGCAGAGGAGACGATCCCGGCGAACTCTCTCGAGCACGCCGAGCAGATCGCCGACAACCTGCGCTCGCGCGCGCAAGAAGCCGGAGGTGACACGTGACCGACACCGTCGACGCCCCCGCGCCCGACAGGCGCGTGAAGAAGGAGCTGCGCCGCGTGCAGAAGGCCCAGCGCCTTCGCAACCGCGAGCTCGTGCTGCTGCTGTTCGCCTTCGCCATCACGGGCGCCGCGTTCGTGCTCGTGCAGTTCGGCGCCCTCGGCCGGATCGAGGCGCCGATCCTGGTGTTCGTCGCCGCGGCATGCGCGCTCACCCTGGTGCTGCACATCGTGCTGCGGGTGCGCGCGTCGCAGGCCGATCCCTTCCTCGTGCCGGTCGCCCTGCTGCTCACCGGCCTCGGCACGGCGATGATCTATCGGCTGGATCTCGCCTACGTGGCCAATCGCGACATCGAGAGCTCGAACACGGGCCAGCACCAGCTGATGTACGCGATGCTGTCGATCGTGCTGTGCATCGCCCTCGTGTGGGCGCTCGGCAACCACCGCATCCTCTTCCGCTACACCTACATCTTCGGCCTCGTCGGCGTGGTCCTGCTCGCGCTGCCCTTCGTGCCGTTCCTCAACGGCGGCGGCAATGCGGTCGTGTGGATCACGCTGTTCGGGTTCAACTTCCAGCCCGGCGAGATCGCCAAGATCTGCCTCGCGATCTTCTTCGCCGGCTACCTCGTGCGCACGCGTGAGTCGCTCGCGTCGACGGGCAAGCGCGTGCTCGGGTTCACGTTCCCTCGCGCACGGGAGTTCGGCCCGCTGCTCGTGATCTGGCTCATCTCGATGGGCATCATCGTGCTGCAGCGCGACCTCGGCACCGGAATCCTCATCTTCGGCATGTTCGTCGCCATGCTCTACGTCGCGACGGGCAAGACCGGCTGGGTGCTCATCGGCGTCGTGCTCGCGGGCGCGGGCGCCGTCGCCGCCACCTTCGTCATGCCGTACGTGCACAACCGCTTCAACGCCTGGATCCACGCGTTCGACAACGACCTCTACAACGACCCGTCGGGCGGCAGCTATCAGCTGGTGAACGGCATCTTCGGGCTCGCACACGGCGGCATGTTCGGCACGGGCCTCGGGCAGGGCCGACCTGATCTCACGCCGGTCGCCGGCAGCGACTACATCGTGCCGAGCCTCGGCGAAGAGCTGGGCCTCGTGGGTGTGTTCGCGATCCTCGCGCTGTACCTCGTCTTCGCCAGCCGCGGAGCCCACGTGGGCGTCGCCGGGCAGGACGACTTCGGCAAGCTCCTCGCCGTGGGCCTGTCGTTCACGATCGCCCTGCAGGTGTTCATCATGGTCGGCGGCGTCACGCGCGTCATCCCGCTGACGGGCCTCACGACGCCGTTCCTCGCGGCGGGCGGATCCTCGCTCGTCGCCAACTGGCTCATCGTCGCGATCCTGCTGCGCGTGAGCGACGCGGTGCGGCGCCAGCCGAGGGTGGTGATCGGCTGATGACGAAGGAGATCCGACGCCTCTCGATCATCGTCGCGTTCATGTTCGTGGCCCTGTTCGCCTCGACGAGCATCATCCAGGTCGTGCAGGCGAGCGCGCTCGCGAAAGATCCGAACAACCGCCGCGCCGTGTACGACGGGTTCGAGGTGCGCCGCGGCCCGATCATCGCGGGCGGCGAGCAGATCGCCCGCTCGCAGGCGACCGACGACGACTACGCGTACCAGCGCGTGTATGAGGAACCCGACCTCTGGTCGGGCATCACGGGGTGGATCAACCCCGTGCTCGGCAGCGCGACGGGCATCGAGCAGGCGATGAACCAGGAGCTGAGCGGCTTCGCCGACTCCGGCTTCCTCTCGCGCCTCAACCAGATCGTGACCGGCCAGGAGCCCCGCGGCTCCTCCGTCGAGCTGACAGTCGATCCGGCGGTGCAGCGCGCGGCGCGCGACGCCATGGTCGACATGGGCTACTCCGGCGCGGTCGTCGCGATCGAGCCCGACACCGGGCGGATCCTCGCGCTCACCACGACTCCCGGATACGACTCGAACGCCCTCACGACGCACGACGCGGCCCAGGTCACGTCGGCGTACGAAGAGCTCGAGGCCGACGAGCGCAATCCGCTCATCAACCGTGCGCTCAACGCGACGTACGCCCCCGGCTCCACGTTCAAGCTCGTCGTCGCGGCCGCCGCGCTCGCTTCGGGCGACTACACGCCCGACAGCACGTTCAAGAACCCCAGCGAGTACACGCTGCCCGGCACGTCGTTTAAGATCCGCAACGCACCCTTCGGCCCCTGCGGCGGCAGCTCGGCCGACACGGTCTCGCTCGCCGACGCGGTCACGCACAGCTGCAACATTCCGATGGCGCAGCTGGCCGAGGAGCTCGGAGAAGACGCGATCCGCGAGCAGGCCGAGAAGTTCGGCTTCGGCTCGTCGTTCGAAACGCCGATCACCTCGGCCGTCTCGACCTACCCGACCGGCATGAGCGACGACCAGGTCGCGCAGACCGGCTACGGGCAGTTCGACGTGCGCACGACGCCCCTGCAGGTGGCGCAGTGGACCGCGGCGATCGCGAACGACGGCGTCGAGATGGATCCGTGGCTCGTCGATCAGATCGTCGGCGACGACCTGTCGGTGCAGAACGATTACGGCCCCTCCGAGCGCGGCCGAGCGCTCGACGCGGACGACGCGGATTCCGTTACCGAGATGATGGTGTCGTCGGTAGCGGCGGGCGCGGCGACGAATGCAAGAATAGAAGGCGTTGACGTGGCCGGTAAGACGGGCACCGCGGAGAACGGCACCGATGATCCATACACGTTATGGTTCACGGGGTTCGCCCCCGCGGAGAATCCCGAGGTCGCAGTCGCAGTCGTGGTGGAAGACGGCGGCGGCCAGGGTCAATCAGGTGACGGAAACACGATCGCGGCTCCTATCGCGAAGAAGGTCATGGAGGCGGTGCTCGCACAATGAGGCCAACCCAGGGTGTGACATTCGGCGGGCGTTATGAGCTGAGTTCCCGCATCGCAATCGGCGGCATGGGCGAGGTGTGGGAAGCCACTGACCACGTCATCGGCCGCACGGTCGCGATCAAGATCCTCAAAGACGAATACATGGGGGATCCGGGCTTCCTCGAGCGCTTCCGCGCCGAGGCGCGCCACGCCGCGCTCGTGAACCACGAGGGCATCGCGAGCGTCTTCGACTACGGCGAAGAGACCGGATCCGCGTACCTCGTCATGGAGCTCGTGCCCGGTGAGGCGCTCTCGACGCGCCTCGAGCGCGACAGCAAGTTGCCCTCCGACACGGTGCTCGACTACATCTCGCAGACCGCGTCCGCGCTGCAGGCCGCGCACGCCGCCGGCCTGGTGCACCGCGACATCAAGCCGGGAAACCTGCTGATCACGCCCGACGGGCGCGTGAAGATCACCGACTTCGGCATCGCGCGCATCGCCGACCAGGTGCCGCTGACGGCCACCGGGCAGGTCATGGGCACCGTGCAGTACCTCTCGCCTGAGCAGGCCTCGGGCCACCCGGCGAGCCCCGCGACCGACATCTACTCGCTCGGCATCGTCGCGTATGAGTGCCTCGCGGGCCGCCGGCCGTTCACGGGCGAGTCGCAGGTCGCGATCGCCATGGCGCAGATCAACGACACGCCCCCGCCGCTCGATCCGTCGATCCCCGCGCCGGTGCGCCAGCTCGTGATCTCGATGATCGCGAAGAAGCCCAACGAGCGGCCCGCCTCGGCCGCCGCGGTCTCGCGCGCGTGCAACGCCCTGCGACGCGGCGACATGAACGCCGCGGTCGCCGCCGCGCCGATGATCGCCGGATCCGCTGGCGGCAGCGACGAGATGACGCAGCTGCTCGCGGGCACCGGCTCGGCGACGCAGATGATGCCGACGACGTCTCCCCTTCCGCTCGGCGATCCCGGCCCCGATAAGGCGCCGAAGAAGAAGCGCAGCCCGTGGACCGGTCCGCTGATCGCCCTCATCATCCTGCTGGTGCTCGTCATCGGCGGCGCGGTGTGGGGCATGATGAGCGGCTTCTTCGGCGACGACGAAGATCCGAACGGTGCGGGCCCGACCCCGACCTCCGCACCGAGCAGCTCGGCCGAGCCGAGCACCACGCCTGAGCCGACCGAGTCGGCGACGCCCTCGATGGTCGACATCAGCGCCCTCGGTCTCGAGGGCATGACGTGCGACGACGCGGCGCGCACGATCTCCGAGCAGAGCGCCGAAGTCACGCTGAACTGCGAGTCGGGCGATGCGGCGAGCTCCGAAGACCAGGTCGGTCAGATCTACAACGTCGAGCCGCGCGGGTTCGTGCAGATCGGCACCACGGTCACCGCCACCGCATACGGCGACCTCGTCGACATCCCGGCGCCCGACGCGGCACCGAGCTTCGGGCAGTCCGATCTCGTGCGCGGCGGCACGGCCCAGCTCGACTGGTCGCCGTACACGTGCCCGAGCGGCACCGGCACGCTGCAGGGCTACAACGTCACGGTCGAGGGCGCGCTCTTCGACGACGGCACGGAAGACCGCGTGTTCGGTCCCGACGGATACGTGACGCAGGTCACGATCAAGGAGGACGCGCAGTACGTCGGCGCCTCGTACCGCGCGATCTGCGCGACCGACGACAACCAGCGCTACTCCGACGCCGCGTCGATGGAGCCGGTCGCGACCTCGGGCGGCGACGAGCCGACGCCGCCCGCCAGCCCCAGTACGTCGCCGGGTGAGGGCGCAGGCAACTCCCAGGGCGCCGGAAACGGCCAGGGCACGGGCGCCGGGCAGGGCGCGAGCGCCGCCGAGACGCCCGGTTCCGAAAAGCCGTAGAGACACTCATCAGCAGACACCGGATCCACTCGGTTAGTCTGACGAGACGGATCTACGTGACCGCGCCGGGGAGGGAATGACGTGTCAGACGAACCGACCCAGGCCCTCAGTGCTCCTGTGCAGGAAGCGCGCGTGCTCTCGGGGCGCTACCGCGTCGACTCGCTCATCGGCAAGGGCGGCATGGCCAGCGTGTACCGCGGCTACGACCTGACGCTCGGACGCACCGTGGCCATCAAGGTGCTGCGCCGCGACCTCGCGAGCGACAACACGTTCCGCACCCGCTTCCGGCTCGAGGCGCAGGCGGCGAGCCGCATGGCGCATCCGTCGATCGTGCGCGTGTACGACGCCGGAGAAGACCTCGACGACGACGGAATGGGCGGCACCTCGCACACGCCGTTCATCGTGATGGAGCTCGTGCGCGGGCGCCTGCTGAAGGACATCATCGCCGAGGGATCCATCTCGACCGACGATGCCGCCGGCTACGTCGACGGCATCCTCGAGGCGCTCGAGTTCTCGCACCGCGCGGGCGTGATCCACCGCGACATCAAGCCCGCGAACATCATGGTGACCGATGACGGTCACGTGAAGGTGATGGACTTCGGCATCGCGCGCGCCGTCAGCGACACCTCCGCGACCGTGGCCGAGACGACGACGATCCTCGGCACCGCGGCATACTTCTCGCCGGAGCAGGCGAAGGGCGAGCCGGTCGATCTGCGCGCCGACATCTACTCGACCGGCATCGTGCTCTACGAGCTGCTGACCGGACGCCCGCCGTTCGTCGGCGACTCCCCCGTCTCGGTCGCCTATCAGCACGTGCGCGAGGCGCCGGTCCCGCCCACGAAGGTCGCAGGCAACGCCCCGCCCCAGCTCGACCCGGTCGTCATGAGGGCGCTCGCGAAGGATCCCGCGCAGCGGTTCTCCGACGCGGCGACGTTCCGCGAGGAGCTCGATGCGGCGCTCGACGGCAAGACGATGTCGCGCCGCCAGCTCGCAATGCTCACCGACGAGCTCTACGGCGAGGGCCAGCAGCTGCACACCGAGAATGAGCACACGCTGACGCAGCTGTCGAACGACAACGGCGTCACGCGCACGCAGTCGGGCCCGCCGGTCGCGTGGGTGTGGGCCGCGATCGTGCTGCTCATCGCGCTCGTGGCGGCCGTGGGGTTCTGGGTCGTGAAGACCGATCCGCTCGAGCTGCGCGCCGCCGATACCGTCGGGATCACCGACGTCAGCGGGTGGAATCAGAAGGCGGCCGTCGACGAGCTCGAGGGCGCCGGTCTCGACGTGTCGGTCGTGACCGATCCGAGCGACACGGTCGATGAGGGCACCGTCATCTCGACCGACCCGGCGGTCGGCACGTCCGTGACGATCGGCTCGCCCGTCGAGATCCATATCTCGGGCGGGCCGCTCATGGCGACGATTCCCGAGCTCGTCGGGCTCAGCGAAGATGCGGCGCGCGAGGCGATCAGCGGCGTCGATGGGCTGCACCTGGGCAGGATCCTGCCCGTCAACGACGCCGAGGCCGCCGCCGGATCCGTGCTGTCGGCGGAGGTCGACGGAACCGCCGTCGAGGCGGGAGACGAGACCCTGCAGGGCGCCACGGTCGACCTCACGGTCGCGACCGGCCGCGTCACGGTGCGCAACGTCGAGGGCCTGGCGATCGATGCGATCACGGCCGAGCTCGAGGGCATGGGGCTGACGGTCAAGATCGCCGAGGACGACCGCTGCGAAGCGACGCAGACTCCCCTCGTGCACAAGCAGGATCCCGCCGCCGGCGACGTTCCGATAAAGTCCACGATCACGCTCACGAAGTGCACGGGCGACGACCCGGACGACGAAGGATCCGGCGACGAGAACGAGCCGAAGAACAAGGCCGACGAGCGCGGCTGACGCGGCGCTCGCCACTCCTCCCGTAGACTGGGCGCATGGCACGTAAGAACCGCGACGACGCTGACGAGATCACCCACGTTCCGGGTGAGCCCCTGCCGAACCCGTCGTGGTTCCTGCCGGTGATGATCGCGTTCTTCCTGATCGGGCTCGCGTGGATCCTCGTGTTCTACGTCACGGGCACGCTCTACCCGATTCCGGGCATCAGCTATTGGAACCTCGCGATCGGCGGCGGCCTCGCGTTCATCGGTCTGCTGATGGCGACGCGCTGGCGCTGACCCCTTCTGCTCGTCGACGCCCCACCCGTTTCCGGGTGGGGCGTCGTGCTTCTCTCCTGCGGTGCTCACGGCCATCGGAGTTACACGGTTGTCATTCTCCACACATCGCTCCCCAGGTGTGAATAACACCCGTGTGATTCTCCCCAGCTGGGGATAAGGCTGTGGATAACTACGGGAAAACCGAGGACGCGCCGTGGAGAACCGTGTGCACAACTCGCATTGAACGGTGAATGAATGCCTCACCAGTGTGGACAACTCGTCCCCGCCTGGGGATAACTCGCGTCCGACGCGCGCTCCCGACGCCGTGCTCCCTCGCAGAGGGGGCGGGCGGCGCTGTCAGAGCGAGAGCGCGAGGCCGAACGGCGGCAGGAAGAACAGGGCGGCGATTCCGACGCCGACCGCGCTCAGCAGGGCGATCTGAAGCGTCCTCTGCTTCGGGCGCCGCGTGCGCGTGAAGATGAACCCGACGAGGGCGCCGATGACGAGACCGCCGACATGCGCCTGCCAGGCGATGTTGAAGCCCGGGATGAACCCGAGAACGAGGTTGATGCCCAGAACGATGTACAGCCCCGTGAGCTGCGCACCGAGCGATCGTCCGATCACGAGCAGGGCGCCGAAGAGCCCGAAGACCGCGCCCGATGCGCCGACGACCGGCGTGCTGAAGCCGAACAGCGCCACGCCGAGCGATCCGCCCGCCGCGCTCAGCAGGTACGTGGCGAGGAAGCGCCCCGAGCCGAGCAGCGGCTCGAGCGAACGGCCGACCATCCAGAGGGTCAGCATGTTGAGGCCGACATGCCACAGGCCGGCGTGCACGAACGCCGCGGTGAGGATGCGCCACGGCTCGAACGTGCCGGTGATGCCCGGATACAGGTACGGGGCCCAGAACAGCAGCCACCCCTGCACGTCGAGGCCCGGCACCACGCGCCCGAGCATCTGCAGCAGGTAGAGCACGGCGGTGACGATGAAGATGGTCGTCGTCACGCGCGAGCCGCCGGCGCCGTACGACACCGCGGCGACGGATCCGCGCCCCCACCGCCGCGCCGCGCGCTTCTGCGCCGGCGTGCGGTTCTTCTTCTGCTCCTTGATGCATTCGGGGCAGATGTGACCGACGGTGGCCTGCGTCATGCACTCGGTGCAGATGGTGCGCGTGCAGCGCTGACACAGCACGAAGCTCTGCCGGTCAGGGTGCCGATAGCAGTAGTTGTCGGGATTCTGGGCGTACGACGACGTCACTGCGGGCGGGTCCTGTTCTGGCAGAGCTTCGTGGCTGGTCTCAGAGCTTTTCGATGTCGATCGAGCTGATCACGACGTCGTCGACCGGACGGTCGTTGGCACCCGTCGCGACGGCGGCGATCTCGGCGACGACCTTCTTCGAGTCGTCGTCGGCGACCGCGCCGAAGATCGTGTGCTTGCCCTGCAGCCACGGCGTCGGGTCGGTCGTGACGAAGAACTGCGAACCGTTGGTTCCGCTCATTCCGCCGAACGAGTTGGGGCGCTTGCCCGCGTTCGCCATGGCGAGGATGTAGGGCTCGTTGAAGTTGAGCTCGGGATGGATCTCATCGTCGAAGGCGTAGCCCGGGCCGCCGATCCCCTGACCCAGCGGGTCGCCGCCCTGGATCATGAAGCCCGGGATGATGCGGT
>DXAM01000013.1 GCA_019117025.1 Candidatus Microbacterium stercoravium
TGACGGTGTCGAGCTTGTCGGCCGTGTCCTCCCAGCCGTCGACGGCGATGCACGAGACGCCCATCGCGAGCACGGGGTAGTCGTTGCCGTCCTCGTCGAGGCGGTCGCCGTAGAAGACCATGTCGTCGAGCCCGATGCCAGTCTGCTCGGCGAGCTGGTTCATGCCGTAGGCCTTGTCGATGCCCTTGCGGGTGATGTCAACAGACGTGGATCCGCCCGAGCGCACCTCGAGGTCCGGCACGCGCGCGGCGACGGCGTCGCGCAGTGCCGACTTCTTCTCGCTCGTGGGGTCCCAGGCCTTCTTGTCGGCGACCGGCGCGGCCTGGCCGAGTGCCGAGAAGGTGATCTGCGATCCGCGGTCCTCGAGGATCGGGCCCCACGTCTCGGTCTCCCAGAGTCCGAGACGCTTGGCCTCCTCCTCGACGGCGGCGAGAGCGCGCTGCTTCTCGTCGTCCGTGAGGTCGCGCGAATACTGCAGGGCGAACTCGGATCCGTCGTGGCGGTAGTAGGCCGTGCCGCACGTGGGCAGCAGATGGATGTGGGCGAGCGCATCCGCGGCGTCCGGCAGGTTGTCCACGACCTGCGAGCGGAACTGCGCGATCTGGCCGCCCGAGATGATCGCGACCTCGACGCGGCGCGCGAGATCGACGAGCTGCTGCGCGACACGCGGATCCACGGGAGACTTCGACGGCGCGAGCGTGTCGTCGAGATCGAAGGCGACCAGAAGCGGCTGAGAAGTCGTCATGGTCTCCATTCTGTCTGATATCGCCCGCCGAATTCCCAGGTGAGAGGCAGGGTGCGCGTTCGCGCTTGCGCATCGGGTCGGGTAAGGTTGATCCTTGGTGCGCGTACAGACGTGCACCGCGAACGTGAGCCCTCCACCGGCCTCGTTGGCTCGGCATCCGCCGGACAACAGCCCCGGAGCGGGATTCACGAACCTCTCCGTTCGAAAAGAAAGCAGCACTATCGTGACGCGCACTTACACCCCGAAGGCCGGTGACGCTCAGCGTGAATGGCTCGTGATCGACGCCACTGACGTCGTTCTCGGCCGCCTCGCCTCGCACGCCGCAGCGCTTCTCCGCGGCAAGCACAAGACGACCTTCGCCCCCCACATGGACATGGGCGACTTCGTCATCATCATCAACGCTGAGAAGGTCGTCCTGACCGGCAACAAGGCGCAGAACAAGCGCGCCTACCGCCACTCGGGCTTCCCGGGCGGCCTGAAGTCGGTCAGCTACGAGGAGCTCCTCGCGAAGAACCCGGCTCGCGCCGTGGAGAAGGCCGTGCGCGGCATGCTCCCGAAGAACACCCTCGGCCGCGACCAGCTGTCGAAGCTCAAGGTGTACGCGGGTGCCGAGCACCCGCACGCCGCGCAGAAGCCCCAGACGTACATTTTCGACCAGGTCGCCCAGTAAGCGCCGCGGCTAAAAGGACCAACTCGTGACTGAAGAAGTTCAGAATTACTCCACCGAGACGCCGGCCGAGGCCGAGACCGTCGTGGAGCGCCCCGTAGTCAGCGTTCCCGGTGCCGCCGTGGGCCGCCGCAAGCAGGCCATCGCCCGCGTTCGCCTGATCCCTGGTGAGGGCTCCTTCACGGTCAACGGCCGTGCGCTCGAGGAGTACTTCCCCAACAAGCTGCACCAGCAGCTGATCACCGACCCCTTCACGCTGCTCGGCCTCACGGGCTCGTACGACGTGATCGCTCGCATCAACGGCGGCGGCCCCTCCGGCCAGGCCGGCGCGCTGCGCCTCGCGATCGCTCGTGCGCTCAACGAGATCGACCGCGAGAACAACCGTGCGTCGCTCAAGAAGGCTGGCTTCCTGACGCGCGACGCTCGCGTGATCGAGCGCAAGAAGGCCGGTCTGAAGAAGGCCCGCAAGGCCTCGCAGTTCTCGAAGCGCTGATCGAGCGCTCCATGCCACTATTCGGCACGGATGGTGTTCGAGGGCTCGCCAATGGCACCCTCACCGCCGACCTTGCCCTCTCCCTGGCCCAGGCGACTGCCGTCGTCCTGGGCCAGGGGCGTTCTGCCGAGGCGCGGCGCGCAGAGGGACGTCGGGCGAAGGCGGTCATTGCACGCGACCCGCGCATCTCGGGCGATTTCCTCGGTGCGGCGGTCTCGGCCGGTCTCGCGGCGAGTGGCGTCGACGTCTACGACGCGGGCGTGATTCCGACGCCCGCCCTCGCGTTCCTGGTGAACGACTTCGATGCCGATTTCGGCATCATGATCTCGGCGTCCCACAATCCTGCGCCCGATAACGGGATCAAGATCTTCGCCCGCGGCGGCATGAAGCTGCCCGACATCGTCGAGCAGCGCATCGAGAGCTACATGGACGAGCCGAAGCTGCTGCCCACGGGCGGCGATGTCGGTCGCATCTCTCGATTCGCCGACGCCGAAGACCGCTATGTGCTGCACCTGCTCGGCACGCTGCCCGCACGCCTCGACGGCCTGCACGTGGTGCTCGACTGCGCCAACGGCGCGGCGAGCGGCGCTTCCCCCGCGCTCTTCGCCAACGCCGGCGCGCAGGTCACCGTCATCGGTGCGGATCCCGACGGCACGAACATCAACGACGGCGTCGGATCCACGCACCTCGGTCCGCTCTCGGAGGCGGTCGTCGCGCACGGCGCCGACCTCGGCATCGCGCACGACGGCGATGCCGACCGCTGCCTGGCGGTCGACGCTGCGGGCAACGTCATCGACGGCGACCACATCATGGCGATCCTCGCGAATTCGCTGCACGAGCGCGGACTGCTCGCGCAGGACACGCTGGTCGCGACCGTGATGAGCAACCTCGGGCTGACGCTCGCGATGCAGGAGCGGGGGATCCGCGTGCTGCAGACCGCGGTCGGCGACCGCTACGTGCTCGAAGAGATGAGCCGCTCCGGGTACTCCTTCGGCGGCGAGCAGTCGGGGCATGTGATCATGCACGAGCACTCGACGACCGGCGATGGGCTCCTCACGGGGCTGCAGCTCGCGGCCGAGATGGCGCGCACCGGCAAGTCGATCGCCGAACTGGCATCGATCATGACGGCGCTGCCCCAGACGATGATCAATGTTCCCGGCGTCGACCGCGATCGCGTCGGCGATGCGGGCGTGCAGGAGGCTGTGCGCGAGGCCGAAGCCGAGCTGGGCGACACCGGACGCGTGCTGCTGCGCTCCTCCGGCACCGAACCGCTCGTGCGCGTGATGGTCGAGGCAGCGACCGAAGAGATCGCGGAGCGCACGGCGGCCCGTCTCGCGGAGGTCGTGCGCGAGCGACTGTCGCTCTAGTCTCCCTCCCGTGACGCGAATGGACGTTCCCCCCGTCGGGGAACGTCCATTCGCGTCATCCGAGGCGGTTCGCGGAAGTCGCCGAACGGCCTCTCAAGGCATCGTCCGGCTCTTCGCCTCGGACGAGGAAGCTCACCGTCACCCACACGGGCCAGCCGATCAGCCAGATGGCGGTGACGAACCACACCCGAGCGATCCAGACCGCGAGCTCCATCGTGCGCGCGGCATCGTCGACGACCCAGATGATGGTTCCGAGCACGGCGCTCGCGATCACCGCGGCGACCACCATGCGCGCCCAGCTCCGCCACTCGTGAACCACGCGCTCGCGCCCGTGCTTCGGGATCGGCCGCGGTGCGGGGGCGCCCGCGAACCGGTGCGCGAACCGCCCGTCGACGACGGTGATGATGCGATGGCCGAAGGCGAGGCTGAAACCGAGGTAGAGCGCGCCGAGGCCGTGCTCGAACTGCGCGGTCGCGCCGTTCGCCACGAGATCCCACGCGATGAGCGTCAGGAGCGCGAGGTCGAGCAGTGGAACGCACACGAGCAGGATGTGCGAGAGCAGGCGCCGCCGCAGGATGTACCGCGCGCCGAGGCCGGCGACGAGCACGACCCAGAAGCCGATCTCGCAGGCGATGATGACGATGAAGATGTTCATGTCTCCACGCTCCCGTGCCCCTCGCGCCGGCGGATCCTGCGAGGAGCCGGTTCCGCCTCCTCCGATCGGAGGAGGCGGTCTGCGCCGAGCCCGGGCAGGATGGAGCCATGCGGATCCGTGTGCTCTGGGAGGGACTGCGCCGCGCGCCGCGCACGCGAGACGCCCTCGCGGCTGCTGCGTATCTCGCTCTCGGGCTCGCGCTGCTGCAGCTGGGGGCGGCGCGCTTGTGGATCTTCCCCGGCCTTCCGCGCTTCGACCTCGGCTTCCTGCTGGCGCTGCTCGCGATGGCCGCGCTCGCCACGCAGCGCTCGTCGCGCCCGTTCCTCGTGCTCCTTGCCGGAGCGGTCGTCACGGTCGGCGATGCGCTGATCGGCAGCAGCGTCGGCGTCGTCGTGCTCTTCGGCGACTTCGTCTACTGCGCGTTCCGTTACGGATCCGATCGCGGGCTGCGCATCTTCGGGGGTGTGCTCGCCGCAGTGGCCGTCGCCGGTGCGGCGGCGTTCGTGTTCCGGCCGACGACACGAGAGGAGTTCGCGGGGCTCGCACTGCAGTGGGCGTTCGTGATCATCCTCTCGGCGTCGTGGGGGTGGAACGTGCGCAGTGAACGCGTGTACACCCGCGCGGTGCTGGCGGCGGAGCACCGCGGCCAGACGCAGCGCCTGCGCGAGCGCATCGCCCACGAGCTGCACGACCGCGTGGCCAATCACATCGCGGTCGCGGGCCTGAACATCGAGGCCGCGCGCCTGCGGCTGGACGGCGTGCCCGGAGCTCCGCGCGAGATCGAGCGGAGTCTCGACGAGGCGAGCCGCGGCACGGACGGCGCTCACGAACAGCTCCGGCAGCTCATCGCGGTGCTCACGAGCGTCGACGAGCTGGCGGAGCAGCCGGTGGAGGCCGTGCCGCTCGAGTCGCTGCTGCCGGTCGGGCGGCGGCTGGTGCGCACCGGCGCGGACCTCGACGCCGCGCTCGCGCCCCTGGACCCCGTGGCGCGGGGCGTCGTGCGGCGCGTGCTGCAGGAGCTCGTCGCGAACGCCGCGAAGCACGGGGCGGGAGACGTGAGCGTCGACGTCGCAGCGGATCCGACCGTGATCCGGGTCGAGAACGCGATCGCGTCGGGAGCGCGCGCCCCAGGCAGCGGGATCGGCATCGCCGGAGCGGCGGCGCTGATCGACGAAGTCGGCGCACGCATCGAATCGAACGCGGTGGACGCCCAGCTCTGGCGCGCACAGGTCGCGCTCGCAGGTCCGCGGGAGGGGCGCGCATGACGACCCGGATCCGCGTCGCGATCATCGACGACCACGAGGCTGTGCGCGGGGGCGTCGCCGCGATCCTCTCCGCTGACGACGGCATCGAGATCGCGGGCGAAGCGGAGAACGGGTTCGACGGCCTCGCCCTGTGCGTGCGCGAGAGCCCCGACGTGGCGCTCGTCGATCTGCGCATGCCCGGCACCGACGGCATCTGGGCGACCGAACGCATCGCGGCCGAGACGCGCACGCGCGTGCTCGTGCTGACGACGTTCGACGCCGACGACCTGGTGGCCGCGGCGCTCGCCGCCGGAGCGCACGGCTATCTGCTGAAGACGACGCGGGGCGCGGAGCTCATCCGGGCGGTGCGCGACGTCGCGGGCGAGCGGCACGTGCTCGATCCGAGCGTCGCGGGGGCCGTGATCGCGCGCGCGAACGCACAGCCGGCCGAGGCGACGCCCGATCTCGGCCTCACCGCGAGGGAGGCCGATGTGCTCGCCCTCGTTGCGGAGGGGCTCACGAACCCGCAGATCGCCGATCGGCTGAAGGTCGGCGTGACGACGGTGAAGACGCACGTCGGATCCCTGTACGCGAAGACGGGCGCGACATCGCGCGTGCAGCTCGCGAGCGCTCAGGTGCCGGGCCCGCGTCGGGCGCCCTGACGCTCGGCGGTGTCACCAGCCGGAGTCCTCTGCGTAGCGCAGCAGGATGCCCTCTCGGAGCGCCCACGGGCAGATCTCGAGCTCGTCGGCGTCCAGCGCCTTCATCGCCTCATTGAGCACGACGGCGCCGGCCGTGATCTGGAAGGTGCGCTCCGGCGTGATGCCGGGCAGCTCCTGTCGCGACGAAGCAGGCACGCGTGCGAGCACGGGGATCCACGCCTCGAGCGCTGCCTGCGGCAGCATCCACCGCGCGCTGCCCGACCAGCCCGGACGCTTGTATCCGACCAGCCGCGACAGCGACCGGATCGTCTTCGACGACCCGACGATGTGATCGGGGGAGGGGATCCGGCCGAAGCGCGCCGCCACGGCGGCGAGCTGCTCTTCGGCATGGAACGCGAGCCGCTCGACGGCGGCGTCTCCCGGCGGATCCTGCGGCAGCATCTCGACCGTCATGCGCCCGGCGCCGAGGGGCACCGACTCTGCGAGCTGGGGCAGCTCGTCGGCGCCGCCCGCGATCTCGAGCGAGCCACCGCCGATGTCGAACAGCAGGATCTGCCCGGCCGACCAGCCGAACCAGCGCCGCACGGCGAGGAACGTGAAGCGTGCCTCCTCCGATCCGCCGAGCACATGCAGGCTCTGCCCGATGGCCTCTTCGATCCGCGCGATCACATCGGCGCCGTTCGTGGCTTCGCGGATGGCGCTCGTCGCGGTCGCGAGCAGCTCGGTGACGCCCTCCGCTTCCGCGACGGCGCACGCGCGACCGGTCGCGGCCAGGATCGCGTCGATGCCCTCCTGCGAGATGGATCCGTCGTGCTGGAGGTAGCGCATGAGCCGCAACGTGCTCTTCTCGCTCGTCGTCGCCTGGGGCCTGCCGCCCGGCTGTGCGTCGGCGACGAGCAGGTGGACAGTGTTCGAACCGATGTCGAGAACCCCGAGGCGCATGGAAGAACGATAGCGTCCCGACCGACCCTCGGAAGACGCGACCAAGGCCGCGGCTGGTGCGTTTCATCGCGGTGCGCGCGCCGCAGTAAGATGGCGCGGATGACTCCCGACAGCAGCCTGCTGCAGCTCTCGCTCTATCGCGACATTCCGCGGGCCGATTGGGCGCGCCTCGCGAAGGGCATGCCGCAGCCGCTGACGGAGCAGGAGATCGTGCAGATCCGCGGGCTCGGCGATCGCCTCGACGTCAACGAGGTGCGCGAGGTCTTCCTGCCGATCAGCCGTCTGCTGAGTGCGTGGGCCCGCGGCACGCGCCAGATCGGATCCGAGGTGGGGGCGTTCCTCGGCGAGGAGCAGCCGAAGATCCCCTTCGTCGTGGGGGTGGCCGGATCCGTCGCGGTCGGGAAGTCGACCGTCGCGCGCCTGCTCCGCGAACTCATGAGCCGTTGGACGGACACCCCGCGCGTCGAGCTCGTCACGACCGACGGCTTCCTCTACCCGAACGCCGAGCTCGAGCGCCGCGGAATCATGGACCGCAAGGGGTTCCCGGAATCGTACGACCGTCGTCGGCTGATCGACTTCGTCACGCGCGTGAAGGCGGGGGAGCCCGAGGTGCGGGCGCCGTTCTACTCGCACATGAAGTACGACATCATGCCCGATGCCTCGGTCGTCGTGCGCACGCCGGATGTGCTGATCGTCGAGGGGCTCAACGTGCTGCAGCCGCCGCCCGCCCCGAACGACGTCGCCGTCAGCGATCTGTTCGACTTCTCGATCTTCGTCGATGCCGACACGAGCAACATCGAGAAATGGTTCGTCAACCGCTTCCTCGCTCTGCGCGCGGGCGCGTTCTCGAACCCGGCGTCGTACTTCAACGTCTACCAGCACCTGTCCGACGACGAGGCGATCGCGACGGCGCGCGGCATCTGGGCGGAGATCAACCTGCCGAACCTCATCGAGAACGTCGAGCCCACGAAGCACCGCGGCACGCTCGTGCTGAGGAAGGGCCCGGACCACGCCGTCGAGAACGTGCTGCTCCGCAAGGTCTGAGCACGCCCGTTACAGACCGGAGCGCCGCGCGGCCGAGGCGGCGAGGTGCGCGCGCATGGCGGCGGAGGCAGCGAGCGGATCGGATGCGCGGATCGCGCGCGCGACGGCCGCGTGCTCGCTGACAACGGCGGCCGAATCGGCCGGATCCCGTTCGGACCCGGAGATGCGCGCCGTCGGCAGCACGATCGTGCGTGCGCCGATCCGGTCGAGCGTCGCCACGAGGTAGCGGTTGCCGGACGCGGTCGCGACGGCGCGATGGAACGCGAAATCGGCTTCGACCGTCTCGACGGGAAGCGCCGCGGCGGACAGGGCCGCGAGCGCGCGGTCGATTGCGGCGAGATCCAGGTCGGTGCGCGCCCGCGCGGCGAGGGCGGCGGACTCGGATTCGATCGCGACGCGGAACGCGAGAAGCTCCTCTCGCTCGTCCTCGCCCGTGGCCGTCAGCCACTCATCGTTCGTCGTCGCGGCCGGAGGGGCGAGGGCATAGCTGCCGGATCCCGTGCGGGTGCTCACGAGGCCGCGCGTCTGCAGGCGCTGGAGCGCCTCCCGCACGACCGTTCGGCTGGCGCCGAACTCGTGCACCAGCTTCGCTTCGCTCGCGAGCCGCTCGCCCGGGAGGATGTCGCCGCCGATGATGCGATCCGCGAGGATCCGGGCGATCTGTTCCCCGCGAGAGAGTCTCATGCCCCTATTCTCCGATGGTCACCGACTCGGTCGTCCATTCGCGCGCCTGCTCGCTGAACGTGATGCCGAGTCCCGGGCGGTCGGGCACGATCATGCGGCCGTTCTTCGTCTCGAGGCGCTCTTCGAACAGCGGATCCAGCCAGTCGAAGTGCTCGACCCACGGCTCCCGCGGGTAGCACGCGGCGAGATGCAGGTGGATCTCCATCGCGAAGTGAGGTGCGAGGTCGAGCCCCGCCTGGTCGGCGAGGGTCATGAGCCGCAGGAACTGCGTGATGCCGCCGATGCGCGGCGCGTCGGGCTGGATGATGTCGCACGCGCGCGCCCGGATGAGGCGCTCATGCTCGGAGACGGAGGCGAGCATCTCGCCCGTGGCGATCGGGGTATCGAGGGCGCGGGCGAGATCCGCGTGGCCCTCGGCGTCGTACGCGTCGAGCGGCTCCTCGATCCAGACGAGGTCGAGATCCTCGAAGCGGCGCCCCATGCGCAGGGCGGTCGTGCGATCCCACTGCTGGTTCGCGTCGACCATGAGCGGCACGGCGTCGCCGATGTGCTCGCGCACGGCGCGTACCCGGCGCAGATCCTCGGCGGAATCCGGCAGGCCGACCTTGATCTTGATGCCGCCGATGCCCTCTTCGATCGAGCGGCTCGCGCGGTCGCGCACGTCGTCGAGCGAGGCGTTGAGGAAGCCGCCGGAGGTGTTGTACGTGCGCACCGAGTCGCGATGCGCGCCGAGCAGCTTCGACAGCGGCAGGCCGGCGCGCTTCGCCTTGAGGTCGTAGAGCGCGATGTCGATGGCCGCGAGCGCCTGCGTCGCGACGCCCGAGCGGCCGACCGATGCGCCGGCCCAGAGCAGCTTGGTATAGAGCTTCTGGATGTCGTTCGGATCCTCACCGATCGCCGCGTGCGCCACCTCTTTCGCGTGCGCATACTGGGCGGGACCGCCGGCCCGCTTCGAATAGCTGAACCCGTGGCCGGAGAACCCCTGCGAGGTCTCGATCTCGGCGATGAGGAACGCGACCTCGGTCATCGGCTTCTGCCGACCGGTGAAGACCTTGGCATCGGAGATCGGCACGGCGAGCGGCAGGCGCAGCGTCGACAGGGTGATCGATCGGATCGAATCGGGTGTGTAGGTCACGGTGCTCCTCCTCGAGAACAGCTCGAACCTATCAGACAAATCAGAAAGCTGTCCGATAGCTTTTTCTTCGGCGAATTGATCGGAACACCCGCTCGTCGCGCGGAAAGTTCACGGCCGTGCGACATTAGGATCATTCGCATGTGTGGAATCGTCGGATACGTCGGCCCTCGGGACAGCCAGGACATCCTCGTCTCGGGCCTCGCCCGCCTCGAGTACCGCGGGTACGATTCCGCGGGCATCGCAGTGATCGATGACGGCGGTTCCCTCGCTGTGCGCAAGCGGTCGGGCAAGCTCGCGCGTTTGCGTGAGGCGCTCGAAACGGATCCGATCGGGCGCGGCACGACGGGAATCGGCCACACCCGCTGGGCGACGCACGGCGGGCCGACCGACCAGAACGCGCATCCGCACCTCGCCGATGACGATCGCCTCGCCGTGATCCACAACGGCATCATCGAGAACTTCGCCTCGCTCCGCAGCGAGCTCGTGGGCGAGGGCATCACGTTCGTCAGTGACACCGACACCGAGGTGGCGGCGCACCTGCTTGCGCGCGCCTACCGCGAGTCGGGCGACCTCGTCGCGGCGTTCCGCGCGGTCGTCGACCGGCTCGAAGGCGCGTTCACGCTGCTCGCGGCGCACGAGGATCACCCCGGTCTGGTCGTCGGCGCTCGACGCAACTCGCCGCTCGTGATCGGACTCGGCGAGGGAGAGACGTTCCTCGGATCCGATGTGGCCGCGTTCGTCGAGCACACGCGCCGCGCGCTCGCCGTGGGGCAGGACGAGATCGTCGCCATCCGCCCCGGCGTGGTCGAGGTGACTGACTTCGCGGGAAATGCCGTCGAACCGCAGCCCTTCGAGGTGTCGTGGGACGCGGCGGCCGCCGACAAGGGCGGCTGGTCGAGCTTCATGGCCAAAGAGGTCTCCGAAGAGCCCGAGGCCGTCGCGAACACGGTGCGCGGACGCATCCAGGACGGCGAGATCCGCGTGCCGGAGCTCGAGGGGCTCGACGACTTCTTCCGCGGCATCGATCGCGTGGTCGTGCTCGCCTGCGGCACCGCGTACTACTCGGGCCTCGTCGGCAAGTACGCGCTCGAGAAGTGGGCGCGCATCCCGGTCGATGTCGAGCTCGCGCACGAGTTCCGCTACCGCGAACCGATCGTGTCGGAATCGACGCTCGTCGTCTCGATCAGTCAGTCGGGCGAGACCATGGACACGCTGATGGCCGTCAAGGAGGCCGCGCGCCTCGGCGCGAAGACGCTGTCGATCTGCAACACGCAGGGCTCCACCATCCCGCGCGAGTCCGACGCCGTCGTCTACACGCACGCCGGCCCCGAGGTCGCTGTCGCCTCGACGAAGGCGTTCGTCGCGCAGATCACGGCCCTGTACCTGCTCGCGCTGCACGTGGGGCGCGTGCGCCGGTCGCTGCCCGACGAGGTCTCGGCCGACGCGACGGAGCAGCTCGCCGCGCTGCCCGAGAAGATCCAGTGGATCCTCGACAACGAGCAGGAGCGCACCGAGCAGCTCGCGCACTGGATGGCCGATACGCGCTCGGTGCTGTTCCTCGGTCGCCACGTCGGGTATCCGATCGCTCTCGAGGGGGCGCTGAAGCTCAAGGAGATCTCGTACATCCATGCCGAGGGCTTCGCGGCCGGCGAGCTGAAGCACGGCCCGATCGCGCTCATCGAA
This sequence comes from Candidatus Microbacterium stercoravium, assembly GCA_019117025.1. Lineage (GTDB taxonomy): Bacteria > Actinomycetota > Actinomycetes > Actinomycetales > Microbacteriaceae > Microbacterium > Microbacterium stercoravium. The sequence goes on from DXAM01000013.1 coordinate 11,322, forward strand.
CCGGGCCAGCCCGTGTTCGTCGTGGTGCCGTCGCCGCGCGGATCCATCACGATGCATCAGAAGGTCATCTCGAACATCGAGGAGATCCGGGCCCGTGGTGCGCGCATCATCGCGATCGCCGAGCAGGGCGACTCGGCGGTGCTGCCGTCGGCGGATGAGGTGCTGCGGATCCCGCTCGCGAGCCCGCTCTTCGAGCCGCTCCTCGCGGTGGTGCCGCTGCACATCTTCGCGATGGGCCTCGCCACCGCGAAGGGCCTCGATGTCGACCAGCCCCGCAACCTCGCGAAGTCGGTCACGGTCGAATAGCCCATGCCCAGTCCCACTTCGGGCGGGTTCGGTGCGTTATTCCCGCACCAAGTGGGACATGGAATGCTGGGATCGGGAGCGCGGGGCGTCAGTAGGCTGAAACGATGATCATCGGAATCGGCGTCGACATGGTCGACATCGAGCGCTTCGAAGGACAGATCGCGCGCTCGCCGCGGCTCATGGAGCGACTGTTCACGGCGCACGAGCGCGCGCTGCCGCTGCGCTCGCTGGCGGCCCGGTACGCCGCGAAGGAATCTCTGATCAAAGCGCTCGGCGGATCCGACGGGGTGCGCTGGCAGGAGATCGAGGTGCCGCGGCTGGGCGAGCGGAACGCACCGCAGTTCGTGATCACCGGCGACACCGCCGCAACGCTCGAGGCGCGCGGCATCGCGCACTCGCACCTGTCGCTCTCGCACGACGGCGGGCTCGCGCTCGCCTACACGATTCTGGAATCCGCATGATCGCCCGCCCGAACGACGCACAACGCACGCCCGCCGCGTGCCACGGAAGGACACCGCGATGACGACAGGCCCCACCCGAGAGGCGGTCATCGACCGCGGCGCGATCGAGCACAACGTGCGCGCGCTGCGTGCGGCGGCGCACACGCGCGAGTTCATCGCGGTCGTCAAGGCCGACGGATACGGCCACGGCGCGGTCACGGCGGCACGGGGCGCGATCGCCGGCGGCGCGACGCGGCTCGGCGTGGCCGACCTCTCCGAAGCGCTCGAACTGCGAGCGGCCGGCATCGACGTGCCCGTCATCGCCTGGCTGCATGCACCGGATGCCGACTTCGGCCCGGCGGTCGCCGAAGGCGTGGAGATCGGGGCCTCGACGATCGACCAGCTGCACCGCATCACCGCACACCGCGGCGGGCCCACACCCGTCGTGCATCTCAAGTTCGAGACGGGCCTCGGCCGGGGCGGTGCCGCCCCCTCGGAGTGGGGAGCGCTCATCGCTGAGTCGGCGCGGCTCGAACGCGAGGGCCGGCTGCGCATCGACGGCCTGTTCAGTCACCTGTCCGGTGCCTCCCGCCGCGATGACGCGCTGCAGCTCGAGCTGTTCACCGACGCCATCGCGGGGGCGAGGAACGCGGGCCTCACGCCGCGCATCCGCCATCTCGCGGCCACCGCGGCCGCGATCGACATGCCCGAGGCGCGGCTGGATGCCGTGCGTGCGGGCATCGGCATCTACGGCCTGTCGCCGTTCGCCGACCGTTCGTCTGCGGCGCTCGGGCTGCGCCCCGCCATGACGCTCCAGGCCCCGGTCGTGGCCGTGCGCCGGGTGCGGGCCGGCCATGGTGCGTCCTACGGGTACACGTATCGCGCTGAGCGCGACACCACGTACGCCCTCGTGCCGCTCGGGTACGCCGACGGCATCCCGCGCCAGGCCTCCAATGCCGGCCCCGTGCGCATCGGAGGCAAGAAGTTCCGCGTCGCCGGCCGCGTCGCGATGGACCAGTTCATCGTCGACGTCGGCGACGCGCCCGTGAAGGTCGGAGATCGGGCCGTGCTGTTCGGAGACCCGCTGCGCGGAGCGCCGACCGCCACCGACTGGGCCGATGCGGCCGACACGATCAACTACGAGATCGTCACTCGCATCGGCAACCGTGTGACCCGCACGATCGTGGAGTGACCGCGGCCCGGTTCCGTCGGAACTGCCGCAGGCCCGCCTCGTGTTCCGTCGGAGAATGAGCCCGTCACCGCTTGAGACCCGCCGTGGAGCGCACGACATCCGACGCAACCGGAACCGGTTCTCGGCGCGCTCCGACAGAACCGGGGGATGATGGAACGATGATCTCCGACGACATCCTCGGCACGCACGAGATCTCGACGGCGCAGGCCATGGAACGGCTCGGCGCACGGATCGGGCAGGACCTCGTCGCGGGCGACGTGCTGGTGCTGACCGGACCGCTCGGCGCCGGCAAGACGACGCTCGTGCGCGGAATCGCCGAGGGCCTCGGTGTGCGCGGGCCCGTGCAATCGCCGACCTTCGTGATCGCACGCACCCATCCCTCGCTGGTCGGCGGCGCTCCGCTCGTGCACGCCGACGCCTACCGGCTGGGCGACGCCGGCGAGCTGGAGGACCTCGACCTCGATCTCGACGGGTCGGTGACGATCATCGAATGGGGGCTCGGCCTGGTCGAGCAGATCGCCGACGCGTGGTGGGACATCGCGATAGAGCGTCCGGTCGGCGAGGCCGACGACCCCGAGAACCTCGACCTCGACGCGCCCCGGACCGTTGTCGTAACGAAACACACTCAGGGCGGGTTATAAGCGAGGCGGTCCTAGCCTAGGGAGAATGATCCTCGCAATCGACACGTCCCTCGGCTCGGCGGTCGCCGTCGTCGACCCGGCGACGGATGTCGTGCTCGCCGAGGCGTCTAGCGAATCCGCCCGGGGGCACGCCGAGGTCATCGGCTCGCTCATCGAGAGCGCTCTCGAGCAGGCGGCGGTCACGCCGGCCGGTATCACCGCCGTCGCCGCGGGCATGGGGCCCGGCCCGTTCACGGGCCTGCGGATCGGCATCGCCGCGGCGCGGGGCTTCGCCGCCGGCCGCGGGATCCCGGTCGTTCCGGTCGCGAGCCACGATGCCGCGGCGGGGGAGCTCCTCGAGCGCGAGCCCGATGCGGCATTCGTGATCAGCACCGACGCGCGACGTCGCGAGAACGCGGTGAGCGCCTACTCCGGACTCGCCGACGGGATCCCGGTGCGCGTCGCGGGACCGGAGCTGCTCCCTCAGACGGAGGACCCGCTCGCGCACACCGCAGGCCGCCTGGGCGCCGCGGAGCACGTGCATGCGACCCGTATCTCGGCCGGTGCTCTGGGCCGCATCGCGCACCGGCTGCTGAGCCGCGATGACGTGCCCGCGCTCGCACCGCTGTACCTGCGCGCCCCCGATGCGAAGGTGCCGGGCGCGGTGAAGCGGGTGAGCACGTGATCCGCACCGCGACGGTCGATGATCTGGTCGCAATCATGGCGATCGAGAACGCGAGCTTCCCGGCAGACGCCTGGAGCGAGCAGTCGATGCGCGCCGAGCTCGAGAGCACCCACGGGCGGTACATCGTGCTCGACGATCACGGAGAGATCGACGGATACGCCGGCCTGCGCCATCTTCCCGGCGGTCGCGACTCCGACGTGCAGACGATCGCCGTGTCGGCCGATGCGCGCGGCGCAGGGCACGGACGCGCGCTTCTCACCGAACTCCTGCGCACGGCGGCGGGCCGCCGCGCGCAGGAGGTGTTCCTCGAGGTGCGGGCCGACAACCCCGCTGCCCAGGGCCTCTACGCGAGCGAGGGGTTCGTCGAGATCGGGCGGCGCCCGCGGTACTACCAGCCCGACGATGTCGACGCCGTTGTGATGAAGCTCGATCTGCGGGCATGGTCCGCCGAACGCGAGGTGCGCGCATGAACCGCGATGAGCCGCTGGTGCTCGGGATCGAGACGAGCTGCGACGAGACCGGGATCGGGATCGTGCGCGGCCGCACGCTGCTGAGCAACACGATCTCGAGCAGCATGGACGAGCACGCGCGCTTCGGCGGGGTGGTGCCCGAGGTCGCCGCGCGCGCCCACCTCGACGCCCTGCAGCCCGCGATCGAGCGGGCGGTCGCCGAGGCCGGCATCGCGCTCACCGACCTCGACGCGGTCGCCGTCACGAGCGGCCCCGGGCTCTCGGGGGCGCTCATGGTCGGGATCGGCGCCGCGAAGGCCCTCGCGATCTCGCTCGGCACGCCGCTCTACGCCGTGAATCACCTCGTGGGTCACATCGCCGCCGATCTTGTGGCCCCCGATACCGAGGCGCTCGAATATCCGACGATCGCGCTGCTCGTCTCAGGCGGGCACACGTCGTTGCTGCACGTGCGCGATCTCACGACCGATGTGGAGCTGCTCGGCGAGACGATCGACGACGCCGCGGGCGAGGCCTTCGACAAGGTCGCCCGCATCCTCGGCCTGCCGTACCCCGGCGGACCGCAGATCGATCGCGCGGCCGCCGAGGGCGACCCGACCGCGATCCGCTTCCCGCGCGGTCTCAGCCGCGCGAGCGATCGTGACAAGCATCGCTGGGACTTCTCGTTCTCGGGGCTCAAGACGTCGGTGGCCCGCTGGGTCGAACAGAACGACGGGTCCGCGCTGCCGGTCGCGGATGTCGCCGCAAGCTTCCGCGAGGCGGTGGTCGATGTGCTCGTGACGAAGGCGCTCGACGCGTGCGCCGAGCGCGGAGTGCCGCGGCTGCTGCTCGGAGGCGGCGTGATCGCGAATCGCCGCCTGCGCGATGTCGCGCTCGAGCGGGCGGCCGCGCAGGGCGTGACGGTGCGGATCCCGCCCCTCACGCTGTGCACCGACAACGGCGCGATGATCGCGGCGCTCGCGTCGCAGCTGATCTCGAGCGGGCGCGCGCCGTCGACGCTCGGATTCGGCGCCGACTCGACGCTGCCCGTGACCGAGATCCAGGTGGCAGAGCGGGACGACGTGATCCCATGACCTCGACCGACGCGCACGAGAGGATCCCGGCGGGGTCCGGGGACGAGCGCGTTCGGGCATCGGAGCCGATCGAACACGTCGCGTCGGAGACGTTCGGCTGGATCCACCCCGACGTCGCGACGCAGTCGATCACGCGTCGGGGGCTGCGTCCGCGCCACCGCCACCTCGTGGCCGTCGCGCTGTGGCTCGCGGCCGTCTCGCTGGCCGTGTCGTGGTTCGGCCCCTGGGCGGCTCCCGTGGCCCTGATCGCGGTGGTGCTCGGCGCGATCGCCCTGTTCGTCCGCGTCGGACGCGCCGGACTCGCATGGGTCGCGATCGGTGCGGCATGCCTGGCGCTGCTCTTCAGCGCCTACTGGGTCCGGTGGATCCTGGAGCAGCTGCCCGTCGCGTCGTAGCCCGCCGTGTGCGCACGATGTCGGTCACGAGCAGGGCGCACGCGACCCAGATGAGCACGAACCCGGCCCATCGCTCGAGCGGCATATGCTCGTGCAGGACGAACGCGCCGGTGAGGAACTGCAGGATCGGCGTGATGAACTGCAGCATGCCGACCGTCGAGAGCGAGACGCGGCGCGACGCCGACGAGAACAGCAGCAGTGGCAGCGCCGTGATGACCCCGGCCAGGGCGACGAGCGTCGTGTGCATCGCCCCGACCTGGCCGAAGGTGATCCCCGTCGTGAGGCCCACGATGACGAGCTGACCGATCGCGATCGGGGTGAGCCACGCGGTCTCGAGCGTCAGGCCGCCGAGCGCATCGACATCGGCGCTCAGGAACTTCTTCTTCACGAGGCCGTACGACGCGAACGACGCCGCCATGGCGAGCGAGAGCCAGGGAACGGATCCGTAGAAGACGACGATGACGATGACGGCGAGCGCGGCGACGCCGACCGCGCACCACTGCAGTCGTCTCAGTCGGTCGCCGAGCAGGAACACCCCGAGAAGCACGGTGGCGATCGGGTTGATGAAGTATCCGAGGCTGGCCTCGATCACGCGGTCGCTCATGGCGGCGATGAGGAACAGCTGCCAGTTCGCGTAGATCAGCACGCCCGCGACCGCGGTCCACAGGAGCACGCGGGGCGATCTGACGAGCGCGGCGAGGCGGCGCCACCCCCGCGTCAGAGTGATGAGGAGCGCGCAGAACACCAGCGAGAAGATCACGCGCGCCGAGAGCAGCTCCCACGGACCCGTCGGCGCGAGCATCACGAAGTAGATCGGCAGCGCGCCCCAGAGCAGATAGGCACCGACACCGTACAGCACTCCCTCGGTCGGCCGATCGGTGAGCGGCCGGAGAGACGCGGGGGGAGTGGTCACACGAGGCAGTCTAGGCGGCGGTCATTCGGCGTCGATGCGATCGACCTCGACACGCGAACGCAGCATCTCGCGCGGGCGCTCGTTCGCGATGAAGGCCATCAGGCCCTCGCGCACCTTGCATCGCACGGCCCACAGCAGGTCGGCGTCGGCGGCGGTCACCGACGCGCGCAGCTGCGCGATGCCGCCCGTCGCATCCGTGACGACGAGGCCCCAGCTGCGGCGATCCCACTCGGGAATCGCGTCGAGCATGCGCTCGAGCTCGGAGCGCACGGCCGCCACATCGACCGTGTAGTCGGCTTCGACGTAGACGGTGCCGGTCACCTGGGTCTGGTTGCGGGTCCAGTTCGTGTAGGGCGTGGTCGTGAAGTAGGTCGACGGCAGCACGTGCCGCCGGTCGTCCCAGATCTGCACGACGACGTAGGTGAGGGTGATCTCTTCGACCGTGCCGTACTCGTCGTCGACCTCGACCGTGTCGCCGACCTTGAGCGCGTTCGAGAAGGCGAGCTGGATGCCCGCGATCAGGTTGCCGAGCGTCGACTGCGCCGCGAGGCCCGCGACGATCGAGGCGATTCCAGCGGAGGCGAACAGCGAGGCGCCGAAGGTGCGCGCCCCGGGGATCGTGAGCAGCATGGCGGCGGCGGTGAGCACCACGACGACGGCGACGATGAGCCGGCGGATCATGCGCAGCTGGGTCGTGCGTCGCCGCGCGGTGAACGGATCTCCGCTGGTGCCGTCCTGGCGACGGCGCGCGCCGTCGATCAGGAACACGATGATGGTGCCGACGAGCCAGCCCAGCACGGCGATGATCGCCAGCGTGAGCGCGTAGTCGATCGCATCGCCGAGCGACGAGGCGTCATCGGGGAAGAACGCGGTCGCGGTGGCCTTCCAGCCCACGACCGCGACGAGCCAGAAGATCACGTTCGGGAAGCGGGTGTTCATCTCGGCGAAGACCTTGCCGCGGCGGGAGAGGCGTGAGGTCACGAGCTTGAACACCCACACGACGATGAGGGCGATGGCCACGGTTGCGGCGGCCGAGATGATCAACGCGCCCCAGGCGGTCCAGGGACTCTCGGTGATCTGCTCGGCGAGGTCGGCTGGTGTGATGCTCATGCCCCCACTCTAGGAACTCGTGCTGTGCAGACGAAGAGCCCCGATCACCGCAGGGCGACCGGGGCTCTTCAGAGAACGAACGTCAGCGCTCGATGACCGCGAGCACGTCGCGGGCCGAGAGCACGAGGTACTCGTCGGCACCGAACTTGACCTCGGTGCCGCCGTACTTGCTGTAGAGCACGACGTTGCCGACGGCGACGTCGACGGGAACGCGATTGCCGTTGTCGTCGATGCGACCCGGTCCGACAGCCACGACCTCGCCCTCCTGGGGCTTCTCCTTCGCGGTGTCGGGGATAACGAGACCGCTTGCCGTGGTCTGCTCAGCGTCGACCTGCTTGATGACGATGCGGTCCTCGAGCGGCTTGATGGAAACCGACACGGTTTACCTCTTTCTGACAGAAGACTCTGGTTCGCACTCTCACCCCGAGAGTGCTAATCCACAGTGTAGAACCGAATCTGGCACTCACGCAACGTGAGTGCCAACCTGCCTACGCTGGGGGAATGGAACACGCCGAGCTCGATGCGCTTCTCACCCCCGAGGCGATGCGCCTGATCGACGACCTCGACCCGGTCGAGACCACCGCAGATGTCGCGCGAACCGTCTCCCGCCTGCGGGCGGCCGGGCACGGGCCCGAGCTCGTGTCGGCCGTCGTCGGGCAGGTGCGCCTGCGTCAGCGCGCGGGGGCGAAGTTCGGCGAGTTCGCCTCGCGCATGCTCTTCACCCGCGCGGGGCTCGAGCAGGCGACGCGGATGGCGGTCTCGGCGCATCACGCCGGGCGATTCGCGCGCGCAGGGATCTCGAGCGTCGCGGATCTCGGCTGCGGGATCGGCGGCGACAGCCTCGCCCTCGCCGCGCTCGGGATGCGCGTGCTCGCGGTCGAGGCCGACGAGATCACGGCGGCGCTCGCCGCCTACAACCTCGCGTCGTTCCGCGACGCCACCGAGGTGCGGCACGGGCGTGCGGAGGAGACCGACCTCGCCGGAGCGGAGGGCATCTGGCTCGACCCCGCACGTCGCACGAAGGGGCATGCCGAGACGCGCAGGGTCGCGGCGGCCGACTATTCGCCGCCGCTCGACTGGGCCTTCGCACTGGCGCGCACGATGCCGACCGGCATCAAGCTCGGTCCGGCCTTCGACCGCGATGGGATCCCCGACGACGTCGAGGCGCAGTGGATCAGTGTCGACGGATCCACGGTGGAGCTCGTGCTGTGGTCGGGCTCCCTCGCCCGTGAGGGCGTCGGCCGCTCTGCGCTGGTGATCCGTCGCGAGAGCGCGCACGAGCTGACCGCACCTGCCGACGCCGACGACGAGCCCGTGCGGGACCTCGGCCGCTTCCTCTACGAGCCGGAGGGTGCCGTGATCCGCGCGCGGCTGATCGGCGACGTCGCGCGGTCGCTCGACGCGGGCCCCGTCTCCGAGGGCATCGCGTATCTCACGGGCGATGCGGATCTCGTCAGCCCGTTCGCCGTGAGGTTCCGCGTGCGCGAGACGCTCCCCGCCGATCCGAAGGCGCTCGCGCGTGAGCTGCACGCGCGAGACATCGGCGCGCTGGAGATCAAGAAGCGCGGCGCAGACATCGATCCGGCGGCGTTCCGCAAGAAGCTGAAGCTGCGCGGGAGCGCCTCCGCGACCCTGTTCCTCACGCGCATCGGGGGCAAGCGCGCGGCCATCCTCGCCGACCGGGAATAGCCCAGCATTCCCGACGGTTATCGGCCATACAATGGACGCAGCGTCCAACGTCAGGTAGGAGACCACAGAGAATGACGGATCACGACCCCTTCGGCTTCACCGGACTCACCTACGATGACGTGCTGCTCCTGCCGGGGCCCACTGACGTCATCCCGAGCGAGGCCGATACGTCGTCACAGCTCACGCGCCGGATCCGCGTGCAGATCCCGCTGCTCTCCGCCGCGATGGACACCGTCACCGAGAGCCGCATGGCGATCGCGATCGCGCGCCAGGGCGGCATCGGCATCCTGCACCGCAACATGTCGATCGACGACCAGGCGGCCGCGGTCAACCGCGTCAAGCGCAGCGAGTCGGGCATGGTCACCGATCCGATCACGACGACGCCCGACGAGACGCTCGCCGACGTCGACGGCAAGTGCGCAGAGTACCGCATCTCGGGCCTGCCCGTCGTCGACGGCGACGGCAAGCTCGTCGGCATCGTCACGAATCGCGATATGCGCTTCGTCTCGGCCGAGGAGAAGAAGACCACGCTCGTGAAGGAAGCGATGACGAGCGAGAACCTCGTCACGGGATACCCCGGCATTCCGAGCGATGAGGTCGTCGCGCTGTTCCGCGAGCACCGCGTCGAGAAGCTGCCTCTCGTCGATGAGTCGGGCGCTCTCGTCGGACTCATCACGATCAAGGACTTCGACAAGCGCGAGCAGTACCCGCACTCGACGAAGGATGATCAGGGTCGTCTGCGCGTGGGCGCGGCGATCGGCTTCTTCGGAGACGGCTGGCAGCGCGCCGAGGCGCTGCGCGACGCGGGCGTCGACGTGATCGTCGTCGACACGGCGAACGGCCACGCGCAGGGCGTCATCGACATGATCCAGCGCCTGAAGTCCGACGAGACGTTCGCGCACATCGATGTCATCGGCGGTCAGGTCGCCACCCGCGAGGGCGCCCAGGCGCTCATCGACGCGGGGGCCGACGCCATCAAGGTGGGCGTCGGACCGGGCTCGATCTGCACCACTCGCATCGTGGCGGGCGTCGGCGTTCCCCAGGTCACGGCCATCTATGAGGCCTCGCTCGCGTGCCGCGCGGCGGGCGTTCCGCTCATCGCGGACGGCGGCCTGCAGTACTCGGGCGACATCGCGAAGGCGCTCGTCGCGGGCGCCGACACGGTGATGCTCGGATCCCTGCTCGCGGGCACCGCCGAGTCGCCCGGCGAGCTCGTGTTCTCGAACGGCAAGCAGTTCAAGCAGTACCGCGGAATGGGATCGCTCGGCGCGATGCAGACGCGCGGTCAGAACACGTCGTATTCGAAGGACCGCTACTTCCAGGCCGACGTGCCGAACGACGACAAGCTGATCCCCGAGGGCATCGAGGGACAGGTGCCGTACCGCGGCCCGGTCGAGGCGGTCGCGTACCAGCTCACGGGCGGGCTGCGCCAGTCGATGTTCTACACGGGCGCGCGCACGATCGACGAGCTGAAGAGCAAGGGCAAGTTCGTGCGGATCACGCCCGCCGGACTCAAGGAGTCGCACCCGCACGACGTGCAGATCGTCGTCGAAGCTCCGAATTACACGCGCTGACGTAGGGTGATCCGGTGAGCATGGAGATCGAGCTCGGTCGCGGCAAGCGCGGCAGACGAGCATATACGTTCGATGATGTCGCGATCGTGCCGACGAGGCGCACGCGCAACCCCGCCGACGTCTCGACGTCGTGGACGATCGATGCGTTCACGTTCGAGACGCCGATCCTCGGCGCGCCGATGGACTCGGTCGTGAGCCCGCAGACGGCGATCGAGCTCGGCCGCATGGGCGTGCTCGGCGTTCTCGATCTCGAGGGCCTGTGGACCCGGTACGAGGATCCCGAGCCGTTGCTCGCCGAGATCGCGTCGCTTCCGGCCGAGTCGGCGACGCAGCGCATGCAGGCGCTGTACGCCGAGCCGATCAAGCCGGGCCTGATCTCGCAGCGCATCGCCGAGATCCGCGCGGCGGGCGTCGTCGCCGCCGGGGCCCTGTCGCCGCAGCGCACCGCCGAGCACTACGAGACTGTGGTGAACGCCGGCGTCGATCTGTTCGTGATCCGAGGCACGACCGTCTCGGCCGAGCACGTCTCGAGCAGCGAAGACGCGCTGAACCTCAAGCAGTTCATCTACGACCTCGACGTTCCGGTCATCGTGGGCGGCGTGGGCACGCACAAGGCGGCCCTGCACCTCATGCGCACCGGCGCTGCGGGTGTGCTCGTCGGCTTCGGCGGGGGAGCAGCGTCGACGACGCGCTCGGCTCTCGGCATCCACACGCCCATGGCGACCGCGGTCGCCGACGTCTCGGCGGCGCGGCGCGATTACATGGATGAGTCGGGCGGACGCTATGTGCACGTGATCGCCGATGGCGGCGTGGGCACCTCCGGCGACATCGTCAAGGCCATCGCGATGGGAGCCGACGCCGTCATGCTCGGCGTCTCGCTCGCCCGCGCCACCGACGCGCCGGGCGGCGGATTCCACTGGGGGCAGGAAGCGCACCACGCGACCCTGCCCCGCGGCCGTCGCGTGGCGGTCGATCAGAGCTCGACGCTCGAGGAGGTGCTGTTCGGGCCGGCGACGACTGCCGACGGCACGACCAACCTCATGGGCGCCCTGCGCAAGTCGATGGCGACGACGGGATACTCCGATCTCAAGGAGTTCCAGCGCGTCGATGTCGTGGTCTCTCCGTACGAATGACCGCACGCGCGCCGCTCGACGAGCTCGAGGAGTTCCCGCCGACGCTGCGCGAGGTGATGCTGCGCGGTCGTTGGATCGGCATGCTCGCGCTGTGCCTCGTCGTTGCGGGCATCTTCGCCTGGTTGCTGCAGTGGCAGCTCGGGCGCGCGCTCACCACCGATCTCGTGCCCGAGGGGGCGACCGAGGAGTCGCACCCGATCACCGAGATCATCGAGCCCGGTGACAACCTCGTGGCCTCACGGGTCGGCCAGCGGGTCGATGTCACCGGCACGTGGGATCCCGATGACTTCCTGCTCGTCACGCAGCGCCTCAACGACGGCACGGAGGGCGTGTGGGTCACCGGACGCCTGGTGGTCGACGGCGCGTCGCTCGCCACGGCGATCGGGTGGGCGCCCGACCGCGCCGCCGCCGAGCGCGCCGTGGCGCAGCTGGAGCAGTCAGCGACCGATGCGCCGGTCGAGCTGACCGGGCGCGTCATCGCCGATGAGGGGCCGACCCTGGCGCCCGGAGACGACCCGTACGAGATGACGCGCATGTCGACGGCGGCGCTGCTCGGGCAGTGGGGCGAGGTCGAGGGGCCCGTCTTCCGCCCCTTCCTCGCGCTCGAGGACCAATCCGCGGGAATCGACGATGCCGGCCTGGACCGCATCGTGGCCGGCGCCCCCGTCGACAACGACACGATCAACTGGCTGAACCTCTTCTACGCGGTCGAATGGGCGATCTTCGCGGCCTTCTCCTTCTACCTCTGGTACCGCCTGGCGAAGGACGCCTGGGAGCGGGAGCTCGAGATCTTCGCCGGCATCGATCCCGATGAGGACGACGAAGACGACGAGTAGCGCCCGGGTCAGGCGCCAGGTCCGCCCCGGCGTCGTCCGGGCTCGATCTGCTGCCGGCTCAGAGTGGATTCGCGCTCGACGAGTGCGGCCGGGTGCATGACGACCTGGCGTTCGAGGGGCGCGGAATCGCCGTCGAGCCGAGCCATCATGAGCTCGACGACAGAATCTGCCCGGGCCGCGTTGTTCGGATCGACCGTGGTCAGTCGCGGGGTCGAATGTGCGGCGGCAGCGATGTTGTCGAAGCCGACGACCTGCACGTCGTCGGGAGCGCGCAGCCCGGCGTCTGCCAGAGCCCGCAGCGCACCGAGCGCGGCCGCATCGGTGACGGCGAACACCGCATCGAAGCGATGATCGCGCGCGAGGAGGCTCCGGAGCCCGTCGCACCCCGCCGCCTGCGTGAAGCCGGACGGAAGGATCAGCGCCGGATCCGGGTCGATCCCCGCCGCAGAGAGCGCCTCGAGGTGACCGCGGGTGCGCAGCCCGGGCATGGACTCCTCTTCGGCCGCCGCGCCGCCGAGAACGACGATTCTGCGGGCTCCGCGCTGCAGCAGATGCTCCGTCGCCCGGCGCGCTCCGCCGACGTTGTCCATCAGGAGATGGTCGAATCTGTTCGCCAGGGCGCGCTCACCCACGAGCACGATCGGCTTTGCGGCCTCGATCCGGTCGAGATGCTCGGCATCGCCCGCTGCCAGGGCGAGCACGAAGCCGTCGTAGGCATCGAGAAGGGATGACGCGAGGGCGCTGATCTCCGCGCTCACGATGCCCCCGGTGTGCTCGGCGACGAGCCGGATGCCGCGATCCGCGAAGCGCACCATCAGCGCCTCCGCGAAGGCCCCGTAGTACTCGGAGTCGAACGACGGCAGCGCGAGCCCGACGGTTCCGGTGCGGCCGCGCCGCAGCGAGCGCGCCGACTGATTCATCCGGTAGTCGAGCGCGCTGATGGACGCGACGACGCGTTCCCGCGTCGCGTCGCTCACTCGGGAGGCGCGCCCGTTCAGCACGTTCGAGACCGTCTGATGCGACACCCCGGCGTGGGTCGCCACGTCCTGCATCGTCACCCGCGGACCGCTGCTCCCCACCATCCCCTCATCTTCGCACCGTCGTGCGCCGGCGGGCCGCGCGTCCGCGGCGCAGACCTTGCGGTTCGCTGATTGTTCCCGGTAACATTCAGGAACACGTGGAAGTTGATCGATCAACCTGACGCATCGCGCGGCGTTGATCGGGCTCCGTCCGCATCGGCGCAGAGTGTCGCCGACCGAGATCGATCAAGGAGGATCTGTGTCCGTTCAACTGTTCCCGAGGGTGGGGCTGCGAAGGATGACCGCGTTCGTCGCCGCGGCAGCACTGCTCGTCGGCTTGGGCGTCAGCACGACCGCGCCGACGGCGCAGGCCGCCGAGGCGTGGGAGCCCGAGTCGTCGTACACGACGACTGACAACGGCGACGGCACCTACTCGGTGCCGCTCCTGAACGCCGATGTGCCCGATGTCAGTGTGGAACGCGTGCCCGCGTCCGAGAATGACGAAGGGCGCGACGTCTACTACATGATCAGCACCACCATGCAGCTCAGCCCGGGCGCACCGATCATGAAGTCGTACGACCTCGTCAACTGGGAGATCGTGAACTACGTGTACAACCGCCTGAGCGCGGGGGATGAGTTCTCGCTGCGAAACGGGGAGAGCTCGTACGGGCGCGGGCAGTGGGCATCGTCGCTGCGCTACCACGACGGCACCTACTACGTGCTGGTCAACTCCCTGAACCTGGGCGGCGCGTTCGTGTATCGCACTGACGACATCGAGAACGGCGCATGGACCCGTACGTCGCTCGGGCGCAGCCTGCACGATCCTTCGCTCTTCTTCGACGAGGCGAACGGCGGCACGCCCTATGTGTTCTACGGCGGTGTCAGCGCGGCCCGCCTCGATGACGATCTGACCACGATCGAGGAGGACTTCCCCGACGTCATCCGCCGCAGCGACTATGAGGACGAGTCGCATGTGGGCAGCGACGGCCTGTTCGAAGGTGCGCAGGTGTTCTACATCGACGGCCAGTACTACGTCGCCATGATCACCTGGCCGAGCAGCGGGCGCCAGGTGGCGCTGTTCCGGTCCGACGAGCTGCTGGGCCGTCTCGCCGAGGATCCCGCTCCGTACGAGTCGCGCGGAGTGCTGAACTCGAACGGCTTCGCACAGGGGAGCCTCGTGCCCGTCGCCGACGATGCCGGCGGCGACGACTGGTACGGATTCTTCTTCCGCGACACGTTCCCGCTGGGGCGCATCCCGGCGCTGGTCCCTGCGGTCTGGGAAGACGGCTGGCCGACCTTTGGCGATGCCGGCGAGGTTCCCGTCGACGGAAGCTTCGCCAAACCCATCGAGCTGTCGCCTGCGCAGGAGCGCTTCGAACGGCAGAAGAGCATCGTCGCCTCGGACGACTTCGACAACGACGCGGAGCACCGCGCGTACCAGGATGAGGAGTGGGACGCGGCGGAGGCCGGGGCCGATCCGGATGAGCTGGCGGACAACGGCTCTGACCTCGATCCGGCCTGGCAGTGGAACCATGCACCGGACAACCGGTACTGGTCGCTGACCGACCGCGACGGATGGCTGCGCCTCACCACGGGCAGCGTCGTCACCGACGAGTATGTGCACCAATCGGGCGATGAGCTGACACGCCTCGAAGAGGCGCGCAACACGCTCTCGCAGCGCACGTTCGGCCCGCGCCAGTCGGTCGAGACGAAGCTCGATGTGTCTGGGATGAACGACGGCGACGTCGCCGGACTCGCCGCCTACAACCGGGACTTCTCGTATGTCGGCGTCACGCGCACGGCCGGGGAGTACCGCGTCGGCGTCGTGCACCGCGGCCAGCCGTTCTCCGCGTCCATCGACCAGGCTGAGGTCGAGTCCTTCCTCCCGGGGCAGTCGGCTGACCTCGGTGACGCGACAGAGGTGCACCTCAAGGCCGACCTCGACTTCGCATCCTCGCCCGGTGAGCTGTACACGACGTTCTCCTACAGCCTCGACGGCCGTGCGTGGCAGCAGCTCGGCGACGCCGTCGGGCCGCTGCACCTCGACGGAGGCCTGACGCACTTCATGGGCCACCGCGTCGGTCTGTTCGACTATGCGACGCAGACCGCGGGCGGTCACGTCGATGTCGATCACTTCCTGCTCAGCGATACGCTCAGCTCCGACGGAGAGCCGCTCGACGCGAGCGAGCTCGAGGCCGCGATCGCCTATGCGGAGTCGCTCGACGAAGCCGACCACCCGGCCGAGGCCTGGTCCGACATGCAGGGTGCGCTCGCGAAGGCGCAGGCAGCGGTATCCGCCGGCTTCGGCACGCAGAACCAGATCGACGCGCCGGAGCGCGCGCTCAGCTACCAGCTCGCGCGCCTCGGAGCGCTCGCGGAATCCGAATCGGTGCCCGAGGTATCGCTGCAGGCCGACACGCGCTGTGCCGCGGGCCAGGTCGTCATCGCGGTGCGCGCGGTCAATGAGTCCGACGTTCCCGTGTCGCTCGATCTCACCACGGAGTCCGGACGCGAAGCGTCGCGCGAGATCGCACCCGGGGAGGGCACGTCCGTCGCGTTCAGCACCCGCGGCGCGGCGGTCGCCGACGGCAGCGTGACGGCGTCGCTCTCGGCAACGGTCGACGGCGCCCCGGTCTCCTGGCAGGCGGACGCTGAGTACGGCGCCCGCAGCTGCTCCTGACCTGCGCAGGCGGGCCGCGTGATTCGGGCCCGCCTGCTCGGACGCCCCGCTCGGCGGCCGCCGAGCGGGGCACACATGCCACAGCACATCGATCAAGGAGGATTCGTGGTTCACCGACAGCACGACAAGAGCAGGCGGGCGCCCAGATGGGCGGTCGTCGGGCTGACGACGACGGCGCTCGCCGCCGCATCGCTCACCGCGACCGCGGCATCGCACGCCGACGACTCAGCAGAGCTTCCGAGTACGGCCGACGCGTCTGCGGCCGCCGCATCGCCGTCGAAGACGATCGAGATCGCGGGCAAGAAGCCGGGCGATCACAACCCGCTGCTGGGACACAAGTTCGGCGCCGATGGCTTCGGCTTCGTCGACAACGGGCGCGTGTACATGTACATGACCAACGACACCCAGGGCTACGCGCCCGACCCGGACACCGGGGTGTCTCCGCAGATCGACTACGGCCAGATCACCAAGATCACGGTCATCTCCTCGACCGACATGGTGAACTGGACCGATCACGGCGAGATCCCCGTCGCCGGGGAGGACGGGGTCGCTCCGTTCACGAACAACTCGTGGGCACCGGGCATGGCCAAGAAGGTCATCGACGGGAAGGAGAAGTACTTCCTCTACTACGCCAACGGCGGCGGCTCCTCCAACGTACTCACGGGGGATTCGCCCGTGGGCCCGTGGACGAGCGAGCGCACGGATACGCTGATCGACCACCGCACCCCCGGAACGGAGGGCGTCGCGTGGAGGTTCGACCCGGCGCCGTTCGTCGACGACGACGGCCAGGCGTACCTCTACTTCGGCGGCGGTCCGGCGTCGACCGACATGCCCGCCGAGGAGCGGTTCAACAACCCGAAGAACATCCGGGCGATCAAGCTCGGCGACGACATGGTCTCCACCGAGGGATCAGCCGTCGTCGTCGACACGCCCGTCTCGTTCGAGGCGGCCCAGGTGTTCAAGCGCGGCGACTACTACTACCTGTCCTACTCGTCGCACTTCGGAGGTGACGACTTCGGCGGTGCGCAGGAGACGTTCCCCGGCTATCCGGGCGGCGGCGAGATCGGCTACCTGATGTCGGAGGACCCGATGTCGTGGCCGAAGGAGACCTACGCGGGTGTGATGTTCCCCAACCAGTCGCAGTTCTTCGGCGCGGGCACCGGGGGCAACAACCACCAATCGGGTTTCGAGTACGAGGGCAAGTACTACTTCTCGTACCACGCGCCGACGCTGAACAAGGCTGTCAACGGAGACGCGACGCAGGGCTACCGCAGCCCGCATCTGCAGGAGCTCAGCTTCAACGAAGACGGCACTGTGCAGCAGGTCGTCGGCGACTACGAGGGCGTGGAGCAGGTGCGCGACTTCGACCCGTACCGCTTGTTCGAGGCAGAGACGCTCGGATGGACCAAGGGCGTCGCCACGACGGCAGTCGAGGGCGGATCCGCGGAGTTCGGCGAGTCGGCTCCCAACCTCGTCGTGACGGACATCGACGACGGCGACTGGACAGGACTGTCCTCGGTGGCCTTCGGCGACGACGGCGCGGCATCTGTGACGGCGAGAGTGAAGCCGGCGCAGGCGGGCGGGTCGATCGACGTGCGCCTCGACGCGCCGGACGGACCCGTCGTCGGAACGATCGACGTCGACGGAGCTGCGGGTGACTGGCAGGACGTGACCGCACAGCTCGACGGTGCCGTCGGCACGCACGACGTGTACTTCTCGTTCACGGGCCCGGAGGGGGACCTCTTCGAGATCGACACGTTCGAGTTCCACGCCGCAGACGACGCCGATCCGACGCTGACGCTGTCCGTCGAGGCGTCCCCGCGCTGCGTCGCGGGCAAGACGGTGCTCGTCGCGCAGGCGACGAACGAGGCCGACGTCGCGGCCGATGTGACGGTCGCTTCGCCGTTCGGCACGAAGACGTTCGAGGGGCTGGAGCCGGGAGCGACGACGTCGCACGCGTTCAGCACGCGGTCGTCCGACGTGCCGGCGGGCGAGGTCACGGCTGAAGGAACGGCAGCCGTCGATGGATCGGTGAGAACGGGGACGGCGAGCGCTCCGTACGACGCCGCGGACTGCGGCTGATCCGCACGTCGGCCCGCCAGGCGGATCCCCCTGGCGGGCCGACGCCGTCGCGCGTCGTTCGTGCGCGCCGACGGTCAACGCGTGACGACGACCTCGTCGTCACGCCCTCCCGCGCCCCTGGCGCGCCGCACCGCGGTCACCGCCATGTACGCGGCCATGACGCCGCCGAACGTGAGGAAAGCGGCGGGCAGCGACCCGGCCGCGAGCGCGCCGAACGCTCCCGTGGCGACGGGCATCAGCCCGTCATCGCCGAGTCGCTGGATCGAGGAGACACGTCCGATCCGATCCGACGCGATCGTGCGCATGAACAGCGCGCCGAGGGTCGCAGACGTGGCGCCGAGGTGGTCGACGAGCATTGCGAGCCCGATGCTCATCGCGGGCGAGCGCAGCGTCGGATCCGTCGTCGGCGAAGTCGTCGACCGACCAGGCGAACGATCTCGGCACCGAGCGCCACCAGCTCGTGCGTCCGTCGGTGCGCAGGTCGTCGGCGCGCTCGACGAATCCCTCCGATTCGAGCATGCGCAGATGGTGGCTGACGCTGCCCACCTGCATATCGAGGGCGGAGGCGATGTCTCCGACGCGCGAGGCGCCGCGAGCGGTGAGCACATCGAGGATGCGGCGCCGATCGGGATGGTAGAGGACCCTGAGGGTGCGGGTGGTGACCATTCCCCGAAACTAGGCGCGGCAGCAGATATCGACAAGCTGTCTTGTATAAATCGGCCGGCCGCCGCTCGTCCCCTCCGGCGCACCTACACTCGGATCATGGTCAGTCCCTCTTCTCGCATCGCTTCCACCGGCCGCTTCCGGGCCGGGGCCCGTGTCGTGGTGCGTCCGCAGAGCGGCCGATCATGAACCGGGTGCTGAGCGCGTTCCTCGGCCTGTTCGCCGCACCGCGGGTGAACATGCACGAGGACTACCCGAAGGTGCGCCGTCTGCAGAGACAGCTGGCCGCCCGGCCGGTGCCGCGCTATCGCATGCTCGACCGTGAGATCGTGTCGGAGGACGGCAGCCACCAGATCCCCCTGCGGTTCTTCCAGCCGCGCGAGCAGCGGCGCGACGAGGTCCTCCTCTTCTTCCATGGGGGAGGGTGGGTGACGGGCGACATCGAGAGCTATACGCCGGCGTGCGCCGCGATGGCCGACCTCACCGGATGCGTCGTGGCGTCGGTCGACTACCGCCTCGCGCCGG